>NZ_JAWMPX010000001.1:0-489581 GCF_033101155.1 Tropicimonas sp. TH_r6 | reverse complement strand
TCTACCCGTTCGCAACCAACACGGCGTCCGACTGGGCGGAAACTACCGGTCGTTCGGGGCGTTTCGGTCCCATGATGGAGCGGGAGCATTTTCTGGCCTCGCAAGGCTCTAAGGAAATTACAAAAACCATCAAACGCTGATGAAGCACGGATGACGAGCGTTACAGAGAAAGAACTCCGAGCCGACGCGCGATATCAGAAATAGCTTCCCATTTGTTGACGCCCCGAGGACAATGCTGGCTTGGGGTGAGTTATTGTCCCCGGAAGATGGGAGAAAGTCACCTCAAGTAAAAAGCCACCAATGGGAGGACACCATGAAGGACCATGAGCTGACAATGGACGAGTGGGACGAGGTCAAGAACCCTCGTCCTGAGACTTCGGAATTCGACCTCGTTGTGGAAGAGGCCATCTCACGCAGGGGCTTCCTGGGCGGTGTCCTTGCCTTCGGTTCCGGTGCCGCGGTGATGAGCACCGGCACACTTCTTTCTTCCACGTCTGCCAGGGCACAGGCCGCGAGCCGCTTCGCCTTCAAGCCGATACCCATCGCGACAGATGCCACCATTCATGTGCCCGAGGGGTACAGCTGGTCGACCGTCGTCCGCTGGGGCGACCCGCTTCGCTCCGGTGCAACCGCGTTTGATCCCGCCAACGGGCACGATGCCGCCACCGCGGAGCATGTCTTCGGCGAGAACACTGACGGGATGTGGCTCTATTCCATCGACGGTCGCGAGGTGATCGCCGTCAACAGCGAATATGCCAATCGCAAGACCAACCTTCCGAACTCCGAAGGTGTGCCCCAAAGCGCCGATGACGTGCTGATGCTGCAGCGCATCCAGGGTGTCACCATCATGGAGGTCGCTCCGAACGAGAGCGGCCAATACGAGGTTGTCGTCGACTCGCCCTTCAATCGCCGCATCGATCACAACACACCGATGACGTTCTCGGGTCCGGCAGCGGGTTCGGACCTGCTGAAAACGGATGCCGACCCCGAAGGCATGACCCCCTTGGGCACGATGAACAATTGCGGTTCCGGTCCGACGCCGTGGGGGACGTATCTGACCTGCGAGGAGAACTTCAACGGCTATTTCGGCTCGACCGATGCGGAAGCGGAGCTTCCCGAAGACTACAAGCGCTACGGCATCGGCCATGATGGCTGGGGCTACGATTACCACAAGTTCGACGAGCGCTTCGATGTCTCCAAGAACCCGGCCGAACCGCGCCGGCAGGGCTGGGTCACCGAGATCGATCCCTCGGATCCAAACTCGACCCCGATCAAGCGGACCGGGCTCGGGCGCTTCAAGCACGAGAACGCCGCCTGCACGCTGGCGCCGGACGGGCGCGTGGTTGTCTACTTGGGCGACGACGAGCGCGGAGAGTATCTCTACAAATTCGTCTCGAACGGGGTCTACTCGCCGGGAGCCGATGGCGGTGCGTTGCTCGATGACGGAACCCTGTTCGTTGCGAAGTTCAACTGGGACGGCACGGGAGAATGGCTGCCGCTGACACCGGAAACGACCGGCATGGAAGCGGTAGAGATCCTTGTCTTCACCCGCATGGCGGCCTCGGCGGCCGGCGGCACCACGATGGATCGTCCCGAATGGGTGCAAGTGAACCCCGTCGCGGCCGAAGGCTATGCGTCTCTCACGAACAACAAGAACCGCGGCGTGAAACCGAATGCGGGCGGCGACGACACCTCGGTCAACGGGCCCAACCCGCGCGAGGCCAACAAGTATGGCCAGATTGTGCGTTGGTACCCAGCGAATGACGATCACGGAACATCGTCATTCCGTTGGGACTTGTTCGTGATGGCTGGCAACCCGGTTGTTGGTGAAGGTGCCTACAAGGGTTCCTCGAACGTCAACGAAGGAAACATGTTCAACTCGCCGGACGGGATGATGTTCGACTCGACCGGGATCGTCTGGATCCAGACGGACGGGGACGACTCGAACGAGGGCGACTTCGAAGGCCAGGGCAACAACCAGATGCTGGCCGGTGATCCGGTCACGGGCGAAATCCAGCGGTTCCTGACCGGCCCGAACGGGTCGGAGGTCACAGGGCTTTGCTGGTCGACGGACAGAAAGACGATGTTCGTTGGAATTCAGCACCCTGGCGGCTCCTTCCCAGACGGAGAAGGTTTGCCGCGTTCCTCTATCGTCGCCGTTTGGCGTGACGACGGTGCATTGGTCGGCTGAAACCAATCCGGCTTTGGCCGGGGATCCCGGGCATACCGGGGTCCTCTTCTGGCTTCGAGACAGACTTGGTGCGACAGCACAGAGGATGTCAGCGGACGAAACACCCTTCGGCCAGATGATCGCCAAACCGTAGACAGTGAACCGCCGCATTGGTGGTTGAGGTTGAATACTCGTGAGACCGTTTCGACCAAGACAGTTTCTATTTCAGGGAACGCAGGCCACGCGCGCTGGACTGCGGTATTGCGTTCTGATGCTCCTGCCCATTTGGTCCTCCGAGACAACTGCCGCCGAACTCTTGCTTCCAGAGGATCAAATAAAGGCGGGGCGCACGCTGTTCCTAAAGAACTGCGCAAAATGCCACGGGAAAGACGCTTCGGGCGGCAGCGCACCGGATGTTCAGGGCATGATCCTAAAGGATGTCGTGGAGTCGGTTCGCGGCGTGGAGGCCATGCCCGAAATTGCGTTGAGTGAAGTGGAGGCAAAGAACATCGCGGTTTTCCTGATGTCACTTTCTCCGGATCAAGCTCGCTTAAGACTCGGAATCAATTAGGTTTCTAAAGCCGTCCCTCTCCGTGACGCCCTTGGCGGACGACATCGAAGGAATTGGCCGAAGCTCGGAATGCTTGGTTCCAATGCGGATGGGTGCCGCATTCTAACGTAGTGGCATGGCGCCAGAAGAAATCGACCGGGTGCTCAAACTATCTTTTTTCGGTCGGCATCAGTTTTTTCTGCGTTCTTTTCGCATTGGGTCAAGGCACGGCATTGTCGTGCGGCGAGCATATACGCCGGAGTTCCGACGCCCCAGCGAGTTGTTCTTGTCGTTGATTTCTAGTTCTTCTTTGACGTCCGGCCTGGCGGGTCTCTCCTGACTACAATTGCCGCGCCTGCGAAAAGGGGAAACTGGGCATTGTCAGTATAACGCAGGCAGCATACTGCTCGGCATCGGACGCCAACGGCAGAAATGTCCCACTGAGTTGACCTTGGTTGGTCTAGCGACGAACGTCCGGTCCTCTTCCCCGTGATCGAACGCCCGGTGTGCAAAGCAGGGGATACTGCACCCGCAGCGAACGACTGCAAGGTCGGCAACGCAGACCTACCAGACGCCCGGTGGAAGCGTTCGAACGTCAAGCCTGAGACGCGCCATAGCGGCCTCGTCGGCATTCTGATAGAAGATTGGCAGTTGTGCGACCCAAAGTGAGCGGACCCATGGATGGATGCTGTGCGCCGCCTGTGCCGGTCTTCCAGCAGAAAAGGAGATTCACGAGTGAAATTCATGAATATCGCAGCTGGGATTTTGGGATTCTTGACCTTGGTCGATAGCCCGGCGATGTCGCCTGTTCCAGGAAGCCCACTACCGCCGAAGCCCCCGGTGGAGCAGATCTATTCAGTACTAAGCACTCAAAGCCAAAGCGATTGCGTTGGGCGTGGCGAAACTTGTGGCCGTTTCGCCTGCTGCGACGGCTACTACTGCAAAGAAAGTGGTGGCGGAGACAGCACCTGCAAGTGATGTTCCACTTTGTTGGTGCTTGAACTCCCGGTTTGGCAGGAAGCGGGCTCTGCAAAGTCCTGATGCTTTCCCGACAGCGGACATTCGTA
Source organism: Tropicimonas sp. TH_r6 (assembly GCF_033101155.1). NCBI lineage: Bacteria > Pseudomonadati > Pseudomonadota > Alphaproteobacteria > Rhodobacterales > Roseobacteraceae > Tropicimonas > Tropicimonas sp. TH_r6. The sequence continues at coordinate 485,794 of NZ_JAWMPX010000001.1, read as the reverse complement.
GTGAAAGCAGCGAACTAAGGCTCTGATCCCACTTTGACCGATTCTGCGGCGCGTTCGAACGGAAACTATGCCGACTGTGCGGACGTCCGAGGCAAAGACTCGGATGACCGGTTCAGGCCAATTGCAATGGCCCGTCCTAAATGCAGGGATGGAACTTGGGTGATGAAACGCCTACCGCTGGAACAGCGTAGAAATTGAGAAGTTCCCCTATGTCGTAATTCTAGCAGGTGTTTGCTTTGCCCATGCCTACTGCCAGGGGAACTGATTTCTGGCGCCCATTTCTTCCGTGCTTTTGGTCAATCGTCCGATCCGGTCAGCATTCGAAATCTGGCGGACCTGCTCGTTCGTCTTTTCTGTTTTCCCAGACTTCGGACCTGTCTCTGCGAGATGGACCGCTACGCTGCAACCGGTCCCGCCTGGAATGGGAATGGAGGCGAGGCCGGTTGACGGGGAGGCGGTACTGATTGGTTAGTCGCGGCGGTCCTCCTTGAAATCGTCGCGGCGCTCGTTGGCGCGATCTTGGGCATCTTCGAAGTTATCTTTATCGATAGCGCCGTTGACCGCGCCTACCGTGGCACCCGCCATGGCGCCAGCGGCCATGTTGTTGCCAGTAACACCCGCGATGGCGGCCCCTGCTACTGCTCCCTTCAGAGCTTGGTCAGCGACATAGTCGGCTTGGGCAGCCATGGGCATAACCAGGAGTATCGCGCCCGAGAGAGTCGCGGCTTTGAGAGTGTTCAGAGAGTTCGTCATTTCTTGCTACCTTTGTTTGAAGCGGCAACCCCTTTGGCTGCCTGTGCTCCAGAACTTGGCGAGATTGCCGTCCAAGTTCTTTTGGCGCTTGGCCAAGATTTTTTGGGTTCTGGACAATTTCACAGCGGCGCGCTTGCGAGCCAAATCCGATAGCCGTGGGAAATCGCGGTCCTAGCACTGAAACCGCGCTCGGAGGAGTGTCCTCGGATTCTATACGCACCTCTTGCCGTAGAAACTTCTCCGACCGCGTTGGCTCGCCAAGCTGCAGGAAGACAGCGCCGGGGCCTGGCATGGCCTTGGGTCGCCTTGGACCGTTGAGTGATCCGTGGAAATGCAAAAAATCTCGACACGGGAACGTGCTTTGAGCAGCCCTGGTATCGGACTGTTGCAGACGGCAAGGCTTCAATTGGAATTCACCGCTCGAAACGCGCCGTGCGATCACCGATGTCTGTCCAGTTCCCACAACAGGTTGACCAAAGGCCAAAAGAAACGGGGGCCGACTTCGCCGATATCTCGAGCACCGGCGGCCGCCTGGGCTGCTATTTCAAGAACAAGGTCGAAACCTGTGAAAACATCGCTCCCGACATCTTCATCAAAACCGCGCGCTCAAGCGGTTGTTGCTGCACACGCTCCCGAACAGGAAACGCACCAATCCGGAGTTCAACCATCGCGCCAGTGGGTCAAGCGGTTCGCTGGCTTTGTGGCCGCCGGGATCACTACATTTGCTCTCATGCCGCTTGTCTCGGCTCTCACTGGTTCAAGTCCAAGCGATCAAGCCATTCTGGCGGAATTGCTCCTTGCAATTGGTACTTTCGGAGGCACAGCTGCAATTGTATTACGCGCGTCGACTCCACGCGCCACACTGGGTCGGGGAGTATTCTGTGTCGGAGCGGCATTCATTCTGACACCTGTGAGCCTGTCGATCTTGTTGGTATCGTCTCTGCAGGACTGGCTAGCAGTCTTCAACGGCCCTGCTTTGCAATTCACCGGAAGGATCGCAACCTCGTTGCTCGGCGGTGTTGTGATAGCCAATGCCCTCCTCATGGGGGCGGTCATTGGAATTTCGTCCCTGTTGGCCTGGCGCATACTCTTGCGACGCGCCCACCTTCGCTAGAATGATCGCGGCAACCCTCGGTAGCAGACACTTCCAAATCTTTGCTTGCGTCCGCAATGCGCAGGTTGCTGTCGTAGTGATTCCGACGGCGGATGACCGCAATGTCCGCAATTCATCAGTTCATGGTCCGACCGGCGCACGTCCGCTATCGCTGGCACTGGTCGGAACTCGTTGGGGCGGCTTTGCGCTCAGGATTGTGACGACACGCAGCAAGCCGTTCACTCGTCTTCTTGTGGTCGCCTCAACGAGTCACTTTGGCCTTCGTTGCTTGCGCTATGGCCGATTCACGGTTCGACGCTGCGACCGGTTCAGTATCGTTTGAGCATTCTTGGCACGAAGCGCTTCAGCCAACTCAGAAACCGCCGGTAGAAGCGTGGCCTAGTGCGGTCATCGGCGTCGATTGTGGTTTGGCACTTCAGTTGGGCAAAGGAGGCTCGACTATGGGATTTCTCAATGGACACCTCAAAATACTCCCGAATCAAAATACTCCCGAATTGGGGCAGGAATGCTCAAAAAACACGAGCATTCCTGCACCCGGAACCGCACAGGGAAAAGTAGGCCCGAGCGCAGAAAGAACGCGCTCGACAGAGTGGAAGGTGGGAGGAGAAAACGGCACTTTCTGGCCCGGAATTCCGACAACAAGGCTGCGCTGTGACAGGCGTCAACACTTTGGCCGCATGTGTGTCAGTGTGCTCTGAGAGACCGTGGCTTGGTGGTCGGTTCGATGACAATTCGATGTGGTTGCTGGATTGTTTCGACGTAGACGCGACTTTAGGTCCGCTAGATGGCAAAAGAGTGTTTCGAAGATTAACGGCCTTTGTTGGAAACAGTGCGTTTCGTCGCTATCCAACGAACTCCGCCATGTCGCTTTCAAAGCCAACCCTGTTCGCGATGTCAGCCAGAGATTGGTGAAAAAACCTGTCATGCTGACGGTTCAGCCTCTCGAACGTTCGCCAGTGCATCCCTTTGGGTTTGTTCCACGGTTCCGAACCGTTCAGGATACCCGGCTCCCAGTCCAGCCTTTCGCGTATCCTGTCAGCCTTCCGCGTGGCCCTGTCGCCTGCATCCTCACGCTGAGAGGGATAGGCCAGGCCATGACACTGGCGGCACGCGAATATCCGCCCGCCATAGAGCACCGCAACACGCCGTCCGCAGCCCTGTACAGGGCATAGGAACCATTGCCGCGCGCCGCCCATGTGACAGGGCGACGTGTCGAGATGGACGCTGTAGCGCAAGCTCTCCCACTCTTCGCCCGCGCTCCGCGACCGATAGTCTAGGATGACCCGCCCCGGCTCTGCCCGCAGGCCGACTGTGCCTGTGACTTCGCCCTGCCAGGACCAGGTTACGTTGCCTGAGAATCCCGACTCCAGACAACCCCGGCGCTTGAGCCACCGAACATCTACTGCCCGATAGTCCTCTGTTGTGTTCCTGGCCCCGTAATGCCAGCGCCGCCCACTACCCACTCCGCCCATTTCTTCTCCTGAATCTTGATACAGCGGCCCAGCCGATTGCAGCGCAGGCCAAATCCGTCGCGCTGTCTGCCATAACCCCACCGGCCCAGCCGCAACCGGCAATGTCTGAAAATGCCTCCTTCGCCAGCCATGCGCCCAGGAGGACGATTTGCAAGGATCGGGGCATCAGTGCCGCGACACATCCCAGTGCCATGTGAGCCGCTTGTGTGGCTGCGTATGAAGCGGTTCCCGGCCACCCTGCACATAGATCGCTCACGCCTAGGCTCGCGAGGAATCCGACCATGCCACCTCCTCAGATTTTACCGAAATCAACTGCGAAACGGAACCGATACGCTCGCGAGCAAGGGATGCGGATTCCACCACCCTTCGCCCCCAAGGACAGTGCGCGGTTGTGGTTCGTCCCCAGCACTTGTGAACGGCCCCTTGCAGGGAGTGGTTACTATGAGTGTTCCGATCCAGAACCGGCATTCAAGGGGATATCACGACGGGCTTCGCCGATACGGTAAGGGAAGCGATAGTCCACTACCCAGATGCCACGGTTGTCGGCCTCGGAAGTGGGGGCGGAGCGGTGTACGAGGCGTTAGAGGCCGGACGGCTAATCCGAAACGCGGGTTTGGAAACAGAACTACTCAATGATTGTTACTCTGCGTGTCCGCTTGCGTTCTTTGGCGGGACGACCCGTTTCATGTGGTATCCGTTCAGTGAGGTAGGCTTTCACCAGGTTTCGAGGCGAGGCGTAGCCGTTCCGTTTGATGACCCGGTGTATCAAGATATCGCTCGGTACGTGGCAGAGATGGGAGGCAATTGGGAAATGGTGATGCGCTTCATTTACAGCGCACGGCCCGAAAGCATGTATCTCGCCTCCGAGAATGAAAGATGCGCTTCACGTGTGGTTACCAATCACCAACGCGGCTGTTTGGCACCCTGAATGTGAATTGGCAGGTGCCGCTCTGGACAGCAGCGCTACCGGCTCGCGGCTGCATCAATCGATTGGGCCAAGCACTCAATCGGAGTTGGCGCGATGGCAAGGCGCCCGCGTGCACCTCGCGTCATCGTGTCGGGCCTTCGGACGCAGTTGGATGGTCGGCAACCATGTATTCGCATCAGTAGCCCCGCAATGCGTTGTCCATGATGCGGGCCGAAAGGAGGTTGTCCAGTATTCGTTGGCGGATTCCTTGGGCATTCACGGCAGACATGGAACTCACTCGCAAGGAAACGCCGCTGAGACGCTTCACCCACTGTCAGCGACGCCCGGCCGAGCGCTGAGCGTTTTCTTTGCTTTTGTCTTTTGTGTAGGTTGCAGCCCAAAGGGCGGCGCAGACTACGTGCTCACGGGAGGCTTTTGATTTGCCTGACTATACGGAAGAATGGTTCAACAACGTGCTGGAAGAACGGAGTCAGGACATTGAGCGCTTGGGCAAGGCGATTCGAACTGGGTTCGCCGCCACTCAAGTCTCCTTCATGTATTATCGTCTAAAAAGCATGGGCCCATGGAGCGCTGACGACATCACAATGGAGCTGCTTTTCGAAATCGAAGCGATGACAACTGCTTTGGTGATTTCATATGGACGCCTTTTTGCTTCTTCCGACGGCACAACGCGAATTTCCAGAAGCAAAATCCCGATGGAACTCAGGTCTCACCATGACGACATCATGGAGCTTAGGAACAAGCGCTATGCCCATCACGACAGTCACCATTCAGTTGCTTCGATGGGAGATATCACATTCCAAGACGGGAGATTTCACTTTGCTGGTTCAATGAGGGTTGGCATGCACTTCGGCGCACCTCGTGAGTGGGAACCGTTAGTCACTTGGTTGGGCGAGTACCTTGTCGAACAGCAAAATAGGCAGCTGCGACGGCTGTCCGAACTCACCGGCCACGAATGGACCTCACCGATGGGTCCTCCTCCAGCGTGGCTATCCGAATCCGATGACAGCTGTCAGCCGGAGCAGCAGCAACAGGAACTCGGCGGGCAAAGTTCCGAGCCAATCCGATAACAAATGGTAGATAAAATGGGGGACCTAGTCTCGATTTTTGAAGCCATCCCCTTGAATATATAGGGAAATTTATACCAAAATGGCGGAGGCGGTGGGATTCGAACCCACGGTACGCTTTCACGTACGCCGGTTTTCAAGACCGGTGCATTCGACCACTCTGCCACGCCTCCATCCGGAGACGATCCCTTAAACCCTTCCTTTCGATTCTGGAACCCATTTGACACGCTTGGGAAGCCGATTGTTGCCAACGATTCGCTGGGGACTTTTCCCAAGCACGCCAAGCATGTATAACAAGAGCAAAGCGGCCATACACGAGCAGTCGAGCGGCCGCCAAAGCGTGAAAAACACGCGGACAAAGGGGCGAAAATGGGCGGCTACAGGCAGATTCTCTTTACCAGCGCGTCAATACTGACGCTTTCTCTCTCAGGATGCATGGAAGGGTCCGAAACCGCGGGCGATGCGGCCGGCGACGCGACGGCCTTTTCCGAGCGCCCTGCAGCCAGCCGGCTGGTCGAGCGCGATGTCGAGGCGCCCGAAGTCTTCCAGACCAATGACAAGGGCCTCTGGGACGGGCGTCCGTCTCTGGGAGGCGTCTGGGTTGCCTATTCGGAGGTGAATGATCCGGAGCGAGTGATCATTCGCAATATGGACAACGGGAAGTTCGTCATCGGCGCGCTGTTCAAGCGGGAGCGGGAACATCCGGGGCCCAAGATCCAGGTCTCATCGGATGCCGCAACCGCGCTCGGCATGCTCGCCGGCGCACCGACTTCGCTCAATGTCACCGCATTGCGGCGCGAAGAACCCGCCCCCACGACCGAGACGCCAAACGAAGCCGTTTCCGAGACTGACGCGACCGATGTAGCCGAGGATGCAACGATCGCCAGCGCCGCAGCCGCGATCGACCGTGCCGAAACCGGCGACACGGTCGAAGGCGTTGCGGAAGCCGCAACCGAAACAGTGGGCGACGCTGTCGCAGCCGAAACGCCCAAGCGCGGCTGGAACCCGTTCAAGCGTAAAGCAAAGACAAGCACAGACACCGCAACCGATATGGTGGACGCGACGACAGTCGCGGCTGCCGCAGGCAAGACCACCGCAACCGATGTAGCCGAAGAGGTTGCAAGCGCGACAACAGACGTCCTTGTTATCGAGCCGGAACCTGCCAAGAAGCGTGGCTGGAACCCGTTCAAGCGCAAGAACCAGGACGTCGTGACACCGGCTTCGGTGACAGCCGACACCGCGGCGCTCGCCGCCGGTGCGATCACGGCGCAGTCGCTGGATCCCGCCCCGCGCGTCATTGCAGACGAGCCTGCCGCCGCCCCCGAGGCGCGCCAAACCACCTCCCGTCTGGACAAACCCTATGTCCAGATCGGCATCTTCTCCGTCGAGGACAACGCCAACAATACTGCCACCTCGCTTCGGCAGAACGGGGTCGTGCCGCAGGTTTACGAGCAGAAAAGCTCCGGCAAGACCTTCTGGCGGGTGGTGGCCGGCCCTGTGAACACCAAGGTGGACCGTGCCTCGCTGGTCAAGAAAGTGAAGGGTATGGGCTTCGAGGATGCCTATCCGGTGGGCGGCTGACCGCCGCATTACGCAGGAATGTGCCGAGTTGCGGCGCCCGCTCGCCCCGGGCGCCACACTGTGCGACACATCACACTTCAACGCCTGACCGAAACGCTCTAGAGATGCGGCCATGATGCGAAAGATATACGCCCTTCTGATTCTGGCCGCCTGCCTTGTCGCTACCACAGCGCAGGCCGCCTTCGAAACGCGCGCCACCGCAGCCTGGATCCTGGACCAGACGACGGGCACCGTGCTGCTGTCGAAAGACGCACAGAAACCGTTGCCGCCAGCCTCCATGTCCAAGCTGATGACGCTGAACATGCTTTTCGAGGCATTGCGTGACGGGCGCGTCTCGCTGGAGACCCAGTTCTCCGTCTCCGACAAGGCCTCCGCCATGGGCGGCTCATCGATGTTCCTGACGCCCAAGGACCGGCCCAATGTCGAGGACCTGGTCAAGGGGATCATCGTGCAGTCGGGCAACGATGCCTGCGTTGTGGTCGCCGAGGGGCTGGCCGGAACGGAGGAGGCCTTTGCCCGGCTGATGAACGAACGTGCGCGGGCCATCGGGCTGCGCAACTCGACCTTTGCCAATGCCTCGGGCTGGCCACATCCGAACCATCGCATGTCGATGGAGGATCTCGGCCTGCTGGCGAGCCGGCTGATCTCCGAGTTTCCTGAGTATTACGGCTATTTCGCCATGCCGACCTTCGAGTTCGATGGTCGCGTCCCCTCAAATCACCGTAACCGCAACCCGCTGCTCAATCTCGGCATCGGCGCGGACGGGCTGAAGACAGGGCATACTTCGGAGGCCGGCTACGGGCTTGTCGGCTCCGCTGTACAGGGCAACCGCCGCATCGTTTTTGTCATCACCGGGCTCGAGAACGACATCGCGCGGGCCGAGGAAGCGGAACGCGTGGTCAATTGGGCATTTCGGCAATTCGTGCAGAAGACTGTGGCCGAGAAGGGTACACGGCTGGCTTCCGTGCCTGTCTGGATGGGCTCGGAGCGGCAGGTGGGCATGATCGTGCCGGAAGACCTAGAACTTCTCGTCCCTGCCGTGGTGCGTGGCGAGATCGAGGCCGAGATCACCTATGAAACCCCGCTGCGCGCGCCGATCGCGGAAGGCCAGCAGATCGGCACGCTGATCGTGGATCTGCCCGATCTGGAAAGCCAGGAATTGCCGTTGACCGCCGAGATCGCCGTCGCCAAGGGCGGCTTCCTGCCACGCATACGCACCGCCGCCTCGGTGCTGTTCGAGCAGTTGACCGGCTCGGCCGAAGGGCTCTGATGTCCAGTCCCCGCGGGATCTTCATCACATTCGAGGGTATCGACGGCTCCGGCAAGTCGACCCAGGCCCGCCGTCTGGCCGAAGCGCTGCGCGAGGCGGGGCATGAGGTCGTCCTCACCCGCGAACCTGGCGGATCGGAGGGCGCGGAGCAGATCCGTGCGCTGGTTCTGGAAGGCGACCCGGACCGCTGGTCGCCCGAGACCGAGATCCTGCTCTTCACTGCCGCCCGCCGGGACCATCTCGAAAAGCGGATCCTGCCAGCGCTCGACGCCGGACGGATCGTGATCTCCGACCGTTTCGCCGACAGCACGCGGATGTATCAGGGCCTGAGCCGGGGCAACCTCCAGGCACAGGTCGACGGGCTGCATGCGATGATGATCGGCGTGGAACCGGACGTGACCTTCCTGATCGACATGGATCCGGGCACCGGGCTCGCTCGCGCCAAGGGACGACAGGGCACCGAAGAGCGGTTTGAGGATTTCGGCGAGGGGCTGCAACGGCAGATGCGCGACGGCTTCCTCACGCTGGCAGCCGCCCATCCGGAGCGCTTCATCGTGATCGACGGCGCGCGGCCCATGGACGCTGTCGCCACCGATGTGCTGGCCGCCGCCCTTGACCGCCTGCCCGCGCCGGCGGAAATCTCCGCGCCGGCCGGATGACCGACCCCGACGACATTCCCCAGGCCGATCGACTCGAAGGCGCCCCGCATCCGCGCGATGCCGCCGCACTGATCGGACAGGCCGCGGCGGAAAAGGCTTTTCTCGACGCCTATACCTCGGACCGCCTGCACCATGCCTGGCTGATCACCGGCCCGCGCGGCGTCGGCAAGGCGACGCTGGCCTGGCGCCTCGCCCGCTTCCTGCTGGCCACGCCCCCCGCGGGAGATGACGGGCTTTTCGGCGCTCCGCCGCCACCCGAGACGCTCGATATCGACCCCGAACACCCGGTCTCCCGCCGCATGCGGGCGCTGTCCGAGCCGGGCCTCTTCCTGCTCCGCCGCCCCTGGGACGAGAAGGCCAAGCGGCTCAAGCGCGAGATCACCGTGGACGAGGCGCGCAAGCTCAAGGGGTTCTTCACCATGTCTGCCACCGATGGCGGGCATCGCGCGGTGATCATCGACTCGGCTGACGAGATGAACCCCTCCGCCGCCAACGCGGTGCTGAAACTGCTTGAAGAGCCCCCTGCCCGCACGACCCTCTTTCTCATCAGCCATCAGCCGTCCCGCCTGCTGCCGACCATCCGGTCCCGCTGTCGCACCCTGCGCTGCCGACCGCTCCCCCCCGAAGAGATGACCCGCGCGCTCGAAGCCGCCGGGGCGGAGATTCCGGAGCAACCCGACGCACTGACGGCCCTGGCCGATGGCTCCGTCGGCGCCGCCTTCACGCTGCTGAACGGCTCCGGGTTGGGCTTCTACACGGCCCTTATCCGCTTGTTCGAGAGGGCGCCGGACATCGACCGCGAACTGGCCCTGGCATTCGCCGAAAGGGCCGCAAGCCGGTCCGGCGACGCCACTGCGGACCAGGCGCTGGAAATGATCGACCTTTTCCTGACCCGCCTTGCCCGCACCGGCGCGCTCGGCCCGCCCGAACCGCAGGCAGCTCCCGGCGAGGCAGCACTTCTGTCCCGGCTTTGCCCGGACATCGCCGCAGCGCGCCATTGGGCGACGCTTCAACAGGCGATTGGCGAACGCGCGCGCCACGGGCTGGCGGTCAACCTTGACCCCGTCGCGTTGCTGCTTGATACGGTGCTCAAGATCAATGCGGGCGCCGGTGAGGTTCTGCCCGCGCCAGCCTGAGCCGAGCAGCACATGTCCCAACCCCAAATCGTCGACAGCCATTGTCACCTGGATTTCCCGGATTTCGATGGCCAGCACGCCGAGATCGTCGCACGCGCCGCCGAGGCCGGGGTGACCCGCATGGTCACGATCTGCACAAGGCTGCGCCTTGAGCCGCAGGTCCGCGCGCTTGCCGAGGCCCATGCCCCCGTCTTCTACGCCGCCGGCACCCATCCGATGAGCGCTGCCGAAGAGCCGCTCGCGACAGTAGAAGAGCTTGTTGCGCTGGCCAGACACCCGAAATTCGTCGGCATCGGCGAGACCGGGCTCGACTATCACTACACCGCCGAGAGCCAACAGGTGCAGCAAGACAGCCTGCGGATCCATATCGAGGCCGCGCGGCAAACCGGTCTGCCGTTGATCATCCACGCCCGCGACGCTGATGACGACATGGCCCGCATCCTGTCGGAGGAACACGCGGCCGGCGCCTATGCCTGCGTCATGCATTGCTTCAGCTCTTCCTCCGCGCTGGCCGAAGCCGCGCTCGATCTGGGCTTCTACCTCTCCATGTCCGGTATCGCCGCCTTCCCGCGCTCGCAGGAGCTGCGCGACATTTTCGCCGCCGCGCCCCTCGACCGGATCCTTGTGGAGACCGACTCGCCCTATCTCGCGCCGCCGCCCCATCGCGGCAAGCGCAACGAGCCGGCCTACTCCGCGCACACTGCGCGCAAGGGCGCCGAGGTCTTCGAGCTTCCTTACGAGGCGTTCGCCGCCGCCACCTCCGCCAATTTCGACCGCCTCTTCGCCAAGGCCGCCGCCTGGAAGGTCGCCGCCTGATGGCCGAGCTGCGCTTCACGATCCTCGGCTGCGGCTCCTCTGGCGGGGTGCCGCGCGTCGGGGGGCTCTGGGGCGCCTGCGATCCGGAGAACCCGAAGAACGCGCGCCAACGCTGTTCGCTGCTGATCGAGCGGCTCGACGGCGACAGGGCAACCCGCGTGCTGATCGACACCTCCCCCGACCTGCGCAACCAGTTGTTGACCGCCAATGTTGGTGAGGTGGATGCGGTGGTCTACACCCATGATCACGCCGACCACACTCATGGCATCGACGACCTGCGGATGGTCGTCTTCGTCCGCCGCGCGCGCCTGCCGGTCTGGGCCGATCCGGCGACGCAGAGAGGGCTGATCGGTCGCTTCGGCTATGCCTTCGTGCAGCCCGAAGGCTCGGATTACCCGCCCATCCTCGACCTGCACACGATCGACGGCCCGGTCACCATAGACGGCGCTGCCGGACCGATCACCCTCGACCCGCTGGAAGTGCAGCACGGCAATATCCGCGCCCTCGGTTTCCGCGTCGAAGACCTTGTCTACATGCCCGACGTCAACGAGATTCCAGAGACGATCTGGCCCAAGCTTGCGGGCCTCGATTGCTGGATCATCGACGCGCTGCGCTACACGCCCCATCCCAGCCATGCCCATCTCGACCTCACACTGGACTGGATCGCCCGCGCCGCCCCGCGCCGCGCCGTGGTCACCAATCTCCATATCGACATGGACTACGAAGAGGTCGCCGCCGCCACGCCCGACCACGTCACGCCCGCTTTCGACGGGATGACCATAAGTTATCGGGTCTGACGTCATGCTGAGCTTGTTCACCGCCATCCTGCCAGTCTTCCTCGTGGTGGGCTTTGGCTATGTCACGGTGCGCAGGCGGCTCTTTCCTGACAGCGCCGTCGACGGGCTGATGCTCTTCGCCCAGAGCTTCGCCCTGCCCACACTGCTCTTCCGGGCGATGTCGCAGCTGGACCTCTCGACCCTCTCCATCGACCTCTTCCTGAGCTATTACGGCGGCGCGACCGTCGCCTTCCTCGTGGCGGCGGCCGGGGCACGACTGATCTTCCATCGCCCTTGGGAAGACACGATCGCCATCGGCTTTTGCGGTTTCTTTGCCAATGGCCTGCTGCTCGGGGTTCCGGTGACGCAACAGGCGTTCGGACCGGACGCAACGGTCTCCAATTTCGCCATCATCTCCGTGAACTCGATCTATTGCTACGGGATCGGCATCACGCTTATGGAGATCGCCCGCGCGCGAAAGATCGGGGCCCGCCTCTCGGAGTTGCCGATCAAGGTCCTGCGGGGCATGTTCTCCAACAACCTGATCATCGGCATCCTCGCCGGCCTTGCGGTCAATCTCACCGGCCTTCCGCTGCCGGAGTTTCTCACTGAAGCGCTCGATCTCATGGCCCGCGCAGCCCTCCCGGCGGCCCTGTTCGGCCTCGGCGGCGTGCTGTGCAATTACCGCCCCGAGGGCGACCTGCGCACGATCGCCTGGATCGTCCTCGTCTCTCTGGTCCTGCACCCCGCGATCACATGGGTTATCGGCCGCTCGGTGGCGTTGCCGACGGACGGATTCCAATCCGCCATGGTCATGGCCGCAATGGCCCCGGGGGTGAACGCCTATATCTTCGCCAATATCTATGGCGTCGCCAAACGGGTCGCCGCCTCCTCCGTGCTGATCGGCACGGCGCTCTCCCTGATCACGAGCTGGTTCTGGCTGGCAATGCTGCATTGATCCCGCCCGCCAGACAGTGACGCCGGGCGCGGATCGATCACACGCCCCGGGGGGTTAGCAGCGCGTGGCCATGATTGTCGAATTCGTGGCCCTGGTCCGCCGTGACCTGCGTGTCATTGATCCGCAACAGGGTGAACCCTGACGTCGCCTCGAGACCGGGCGCCAGGGCCACGGCGCTCGCTCCGTCTATCGACTCACTCGACAGCAGCCTGTCTCCGTCAAGCACCAGCGCCGTGCCGCCCGTTCTGGAGGTGAGCATCGCCCGCGGCCCTTGCGTGGCAACCGAGGACACGTAGCCACGCATCCGGTTGCCGACATCAACCCGCTCAACCCTTCCAGTCTCGACAACCCAGATGACCTCCTCGCCCAGTGCCCGCGCCTTGCTGGCGATCTGCCCGCCGATGTAAAGACGCTCCTGATCGTCCAGCCCCATATGGCGCAAGGAGATCCCCTCGGTGCCGGCCCAGTAGCCCATCTGGTCAATCGCGCCGTTTTCGAGGTTCAACGTCACGACCTGACTTCGGAAATCGTGCAGGTTCAATGCGGTGCGGCCATATTCCGGGTGCGTCTCAAGCCCGCCAAGCGCAACATGGAAGAGGTTCCGCGACGGATGCCGCAGGATCTCGTGCGGACCGGCCCCGGGCAGATCGATCCGGTCCAGCCGCCGGATCGGTCCTTCCATGCTGTAGATCGCGATCGCGCCTTGCAGGGTCTCCATGTCGTTTTCCGGCACCAGCAGATGCATACCATCCAGGGTGAAGGCGCCATGCCCGTAGAAATGCCGTCCCTCGGGCGCGCGCGTCACGCTGACAATCTCCAGCGTTTCGAGATCGACAACGGCGAACTGGTCGCCTGGGCGTCGCGGGAAGACGACGAGACGGCGGCCATGCTCTGCCATGCCATGGGCGCGGAAATCCAGCGGCACCTTTCCGAGCCGGGCGCCGCTGGCGGAAAAGATGCCGGCACGGCTGAGATTGGTCCCGGAGGCGGTCTCGATGCCGATATAGGCCGCGTGTTCGACCGGCTGCCCAAATGCTGTCCTGCAAGCAGAGACGCCCAGTCCCGCAGCAAGCCATTTCAGCATGTTTCGTCTTGTTTCAGTCACCATCAGCCGATGTGAACCCCGAAGTGAAACCGATGGATTGCGGCAACCCGATCTTGAGATAGTCCTGCTGGTAGGAGATGAGGTCACCATAGCCGCGCAGCTCCACCGCCGCCGCGCCGTCCTCCTGCGCGATCTCGGTCAGGCTGCTCGTCTCGGCGGAAATGGAGTTGGCAACGTTGTCGGCGGTCCGAGCCAGGACGCGATAATCCACCGGCCCGCCGATTTCAGGCGTGACATCAAAGAAACCGCAAGGAACCTCGTAGATCGCGGCGAGCGCGCGGAAACCGGCCTCAATGCTGGCAAGCCCCAGCCCGCTGCGCATCGCCTCCGTGCGTTCGGACCGTGCGTCACCGGGCTCCGCCCCCAGCCCACGCCGGATCTTGAACCTCTGCAACCGGTCAGTATGAACAACCATCCCCGACAACAATTCCCGAGCCAGGTCATCGACTGCGCGGTAACGGGTATTGCCCGTCATCGCAGTGTCGAATTCCGCGCGGAAAGCACTGCCCTCGGCCCAATCCGCGGCAATCGATCCGGCAAGCCCGGACTGGTAGCGACCGATGGAGGTGGCCAGATCGCAGGCAAAGCTGCCCGGCGCCAGATCGTCGAAAATCAGGACCTCAAGCGCGGTCAGGTTCGGCAAAGCGATGGATTGCGCGTCGAGCCCCGCTGTGGTCAACAGCGCGGGATCCTCCGAGGCGAGGGCGGCCCGGACGGCGCGGCGCGAGAACCCCTTGGCATCCGGCCAAAGCTGGACCCGCAGCGGCGCTTCGAGATCCATGGCCGGTCCGGTCTGGATCAGGCTGGCTTGCTGCCAGGCAAGGAAGCTCTCGCGGAAGGCGGTTTCAGCGGCGCCGATCCCGTCGTTGCCCTCGCAATAGCGCTCCAGAGACAGGGCCAACCCGTCCGTTGCCTCGGCCCAACGCTCATAACTCGGCAGGATGAAAGCGTCGGCGGTGACGATCAACCCGTCCTGCAAGATCGCGGCCGTCCTCGCCGGAAGCTGAGATTGCGCCATCAGTGGCGTGGCCAAACAGGCTGTCAGCGACAGCCCCATCAGCAGCGCGCCTTTGGCGGTGCCGGTCCGGCTTCGACCGGGGCGACAGAAGAATGAAATGGTTTCGGACAAGATCGGGGACCTCTCAGCCAATGCGACAGGGGGAAACGAAGCGTGCGGCGCGGTTTGCCTCACTCCGCGTCCAGAAGATGCTCGTAGCGGGCATCGGTCAGCGTTTCGAGAAAGGCGACGATGGCGTCGATGCGCTGATCATCCAGCGCCGGGCCATGTTCCAACTCATTGAGCGAGAGGGTTCCATCGACCTCCGGGACGCGCCATGGCTGGTCAGTCTCGGGGTTGAACTGACGCTTCTCGGCGCGGGAATTGTATTTGTCATAGAAGAGCACCACCGTGCGCAGGTCCTCGAACACGCCGTTATGCATGTAAGGGCCGGTCACGGCCACGTTGCGCAGCGTCGGCACCTTGAACAGGCCCGCGGCGGCGGGATCATCGACCGCCGGGTTCATCAGCAGCCCGGTATCGACGAAATCCGCATCCACGCCGTTGATCTCGCGCAGGGCGACGTTCTCCGGAACGCCGATATTGTGAAACTCGTAATTGGAGAAGGTCTCGGCCGGGTCAATGGCGCTGCGGCGCAGCTGATGGCAGAGCGCGCAATTGGTGAACTGCTCGGAGAAGAACAGCACCCGGCCAAGCTCCTCCTCGTCTGTGAACGTCGCCGCGCCACGCAGGAAACGGTCGTATTTCGAGGAGAAGGGCGCGAATTCCTCCGTTTGCTCATAGGCGGCGATGCTCTCGGCCATGGCGCCATAAGCGCCCTCGGCATCGTCAAAGATCGCCGCGCCGAAAAGCGCCTGCATTGCGGCGACGTAGTCCGTATTCTCCCGCAGCCGCGCCACGACGCGGGCCTTGTCCGGCATACCCATCTCGATCGGGTTCAGCGGCGGGCCACCGGCCTGACCCGCGAGGTCGGTTTCGCGCCCGTCATGAAACTGTCCGCCGGTCCAGCGATTGGTCTTCTCGACGAAGCCGAACTCGGGCGAGAACATCGCATAAGCCGCGCTTGGGGCGTTGCGATCCCCTAGCGAGACCCCGTCATCGCCCAGCGAAACCGCCGCCGCGACGCCCTCGCCACGGTGATCGACATAGCCCGCAGACGGGTCATGGCAGGTCGCGCAGGCCTGGGTCCGGTTGGCCGAAAGCTCGGCGTCAAAGAAGAGCGCTTCGCCGAGCGCTTCTGGCGTTGGGTAGAGCGGCTCGGCCGAGACCGCTCCGGCGAGCAGGAGCAGCGGTAGCATGGCTCCGGCAGGGCCGGCCGGATTGGGCAGGAATGGGCGCATCTGGATCTCTCCGGGTCTGAAAGCGCAACGGTCGTCCGGCCCTTCTAGGAGGGTTTTTCCGGGAACTGAACTGGTGCGATGCAATACCATATAAATTTTGTCAGAAAAGCTTTTCTTACAAAATTAGTCTGGTATAGGGAATCGGAAAACAGAACGAACAGGGACACCGTCATGAACACACATATCCTTCCCCTTGCGGCACTTCTCTCCGGCACGGCGGTCATTGCCAATGCTGCCGCCCCCGCCGAGGTTCTTTCCACCTATTCTGACATCGCGCTGGCCGGCTATGAGGACAGCCTCGAGACGGCCAAGGCACTCAAAGTCGCTCTGGACACGCTCGTGGCCGACCCGACCGACGCCAATCTCGACGCTGCCAAGTCCGCCTGGATCGCCGCTCGCGTTCCCTATCAGCAGACAGAAGCTTTCCGCTTCGGCAACCCGGTCGTCGATGACTGGGAGGGCAAGGTGAACGCCTGGCCGCTGGATGAAGGGCTGATCGACTATGTCGCCGGCGATGCCGGGCTCAACGAGGAAAACCCCTTCTCCGGCGCGAATGTCATCGCCAACCCGATGCTGGAAATCTCCGGCACCAAGCTGGACGCCACAACGATCACGCCGAAGCTGCTGCAGGAGATGCATGAGATCGACGGCATCGAGGCCAATGTCACCAGCGGCTATCATGCCATCGAGTTCCTGCTTTGGGGTCAGGACCTGAACGGCACCGGTCCCGGCGCCGGCGCCCGCCCGGTAACGGATTTCGACGCCGCCAATTGCACCGGTGGCAGTTGCGAACGCCGCGCCGAATACCTGCTGGCCGCCGCCGACCTGCTGATCTCCGAGCTCGAAGATGCCGTGGCGCTTTGGTCTGATGGGGGGCAGGGTCGCGAAGAGGTCACCGCCGACGACATGCAGGGCCTCGTGATGGCCTTCACCGGCATGGGATCGCTGTCGTATGGCGAACAGGCCGGCGAGCGGATGAAGCTCGGCCTGCTGCTGCACGACCCCGAGGAAGAGCATGACTGCTTCTCCGACAACACCCATGCCAGTCATTTCTATGACGGCCAGGGCATCCAGAACGTCTATATGGGCAGCTATACCCGCATCGACGGCAGCAAGGTCGAGGGCCCCTCGCTCTATGATGTTGTCGCCACGAAGGATGCCACGCTGGCGGATGCGCTGAAGGCCGATATCGAAGACACCATGGTCAAGCTGGGCGCCATCGTCGCGCAGGCCGAAGCCGGCACCGCCTATGATCAACTCATCGGCGCGGGCAACGATGAGGGCAACGCCATCGTGCAAGCCGCCATCGACGCGCTGATCGCCCAGACCCGCAATATCGAGCGCGCCGTGGCCGCGGTCGGGCTGGACGGTGTGGAAGTCGAAGGCTCCGACAGCCTCGACAGCCCGAACGCCGTCTTCCAATAACCGCCCGCACCGGGGGCAGCTTCCGGGTTGCCCCTGCACCACGAGAGAGAGTGTCCTGATGATCGTCTGCTCCTGCCAGAACATCTCCGACCGGGATATCAACGCCGCCATCGACTGGATGCGCGCCGCCGATACCGCCGCGATCATCACCCCCGGCAAGATCTATCGCGCGCTCGGCAAGAGGGCGGATTGCGGTGGATGCATGGCGCTCTTCTTGTCCGCCATGCGTGCCAACCCTAGTCTCGAAGTACCCGCCACGCTGCGCAACCTGCGCGGCACAGCAAGAAAGGAAGCCTGACATGAAGGGCGACGCGACGGTCATTGAGTATCTCAACAAGGCGCTGCGCAGCGAGCTGACCGCGATCAGCCAGTACTGGCTGCATTACAAGCTCCAGGAAGACTGGGGCCTCGGCAAGATGGCCGCGAAATCCCGCGAGGAGAGCATCGAGGAGATGAACCACGCGGATGAGCTGATGGGCCGGATCCTGCTTCTGGGCGGACACCCGAACCTGCAGAAGCTCGACTCGCTGCGCATCGGCGAGACCCCGAAGGAAACGCTGGAAGCAGATCTTGCCGCCGAAGAAGAGGCCCGCGCGCTCTATAAGGAAGCCCGCGAGTATTGCCAGAAGGCCGGCGACTACATCTCGATGGAGCTGTTCCAGAAGCTGCTCGGCGATGAAGAAGGCCATATCGACTTCCTCGAAACCCAGCTCGACCTGCATGACAGGATCGGCGCCGAGCGTTATGCGCTCCTCAACGCATCGACAATGGATGAAGCCGAGTAACATATCCCTGCGTGCCGCGGCCTCACTCGCCGCGGCCCTGGCGGAAATCCCTGCATTGGCTGCCGACACCGCCCCGGCCAAAGGCTGGGGCGAACCACATCTGACCTCCCTTCCCCGCAGCCCCGAAGAGACCGCCCGCGTTGCCGCCGTCACGGCGCCGCCGGGTGATTTCGAAGCCTCCGAGCCCTTCGAGGCGCGTCCCGCCGGCGCGGCCACGCATTTTGACGGCAAGAGCCGTACGCTTTTCTCGCAACCTTCCGGCAATATGGCGCCGGAGCGGGAGATGGATTTCCGCCTCGGCAATGGCTTCTTCAAGAAGCTCTGGGTCGAGGCGCCGACAGTCACCACCGCCAGCGACGGGCTCGGGCCGCTGTTCAACGGGCGCGGCTGCAAATCCTGCCATATCCGCGACGGGCGCGGCCACCCGCCCGAAGGACCGGAAGATTTCGGCATCTCCATGGTGCTGCGGCTCTCGATCCCTGACGACGCTTCCGACCTGCCTGCCGAGATCCTGAACTATCTCGCCAACGCACCGGAGCCGGTCTATGGCACCCAGCTTCAGGACAAGTCCATTGCCGGGCTCGCCGCTGAGGGGCGGATGCGGATCGATTATGAACCGGTGGCCATAGCCTTCGCAGATGGCGAAGAGGTGGAGTTGCGAAAGCCCATCTATTCGGTGACACGGCCGGGCTATGGCCCGCTCCATGACGCGGTCGAGCTCAGTCCGCGCATTGCCCCGCCGATGATCGGTCTCGGCCTGCTGGAAGCGATCCCGGAAGCGGATATCCTGGCTTTGGCCGATCCGAATGATGAAAATGGCGACGGGATCTCGGGCCGACCGAACCGCGTCTGGTCGCTGGAACACGCGCAATGGATGCTGGGCCGCTTCGGCTGGAAGGCCGGGCAACCGACCGTCTCGCAGCAAAGCTCCGACGCCTTCGTCAACGATATCGGTATTTCGACGCCGATCCATCCGGCGCCATGGGGCAACTGCACGGAAACCCAAACCGCCTGTCGCGCCGCCCCGCATGGTGAAACCGGCAATGACGAGCGGCTTGAGATCCCGAGCGTCGGAATGGATCTCGTCAGTTTCTATGCCCGCAATCTTGCGCTGCCGGCACGAGAGGCCGTCGACGCACCGAAGGTCCTGCGCGGAAAGCAGCTCTTCCATGAGGCTGGTTGCGCGTCCTGCCACCAGCCGAAATTCGTCACCCACCGTCTCAAGGATCAGCCCGAACAGAGCTTCCAGCTCATCTGGCCCTATTCCGACCTGCTATTGCACGACATGGGCGACGGGCTCGCAGATAACCGTCTTGAATGGGACGCCACGGGGCGCGAATGGCGCACTCCGCCGCTCTGGGGGATCGGTCGCACGGAGGACGTCTCCGGCCACACCTATTTCCTGCATGACGGACGGGCCCGCTCGCTCACCGAGGCGATCCTGTGGCATGGCGGCGAGGCAGGTCCCGCCCGCGAGACATTCCGCAGCCTGATCGCAGCGGATCGCGCTGCCCTGATCGCGTTCCTCCAGTCCCTCTGAGCCAAACTGCGCCGCGTCAGCGGCGCCACCGCCGCTCGAGCTCTGCTCGGCGGCGAGTCCCCCTTTGCCTCAGCGCGTTCCGATCTGGTCCATAGAGATCTGACGTCCAAAGACCCGCTCGGCATTGCGGTAGGCAATCTTCTCGGCGACATCGCGCGGCAGCTTCGACAGCCAGCTCCGGTTGGAGGCGATGATCGCGTCGTAATTGTCCCACTGGCTGTTGACCCAGGTGTCCGAGCCAACCATCAGCCGGTCCTGGAAATCGAAGATGATGCGCTCCCAGGTCGGGTCGAGCCCGCGCCCCCCGCCGTCGATATCCCATTCCCGCAGCGAGGTGTCAGCGAGCAGGTCCGGGAACTCGGCCATCAGGGCGTGGACCTCGGGCGCAGGCGTGGAAAGCCCTGCATGGGCCCAGATGATCTTTACCTCTCCGTCCAGCGATTTCAGCCAGCGGATCGATTCGGTGCCGGAATGGACGTGGAGGTAAATGTCCCGCTCCCGCGCCATCGCCACCACCGCGCGGAAGAACTTCACATCGGTGATGTCGAGCCTGTGGATATGGAACTCGCCGATCCCCTCATGCGGGTAACGCTCCAGCCGGGCTTCGAGATACTCCTCCATGCCGTCGACCTTGGCCCAGTTCGACGAGCCAGCCGAGCCGTGATACGGGCGCAGCTCCGGCACGACCCGGTTCGGCGCGAACTCCCAGAGCTTGATCGTGCCCTCGTCCGGGGTCGAGGAAACTAGTCCCATGGCCACGCCATTGCGATCCATAAGTTCGATGATGCTCTCGACCGGATAGGGCGCCCAGGCCGGTTCCTTGTAGTGGATATGGGCATCGAAGATCGGCAGCTCGTTGACCGCGTCTCCGATGGGGGGCTGATCCCCATCCGCCCCCGCGCATGATGCAAGAATAACGCCGCTCAGCGCACATCCCAAAACCAGTATCCTGCGGATCATCAGCGGTCTCCCATTCCTCGTCGCTGCAATGCAGCGTGGCCGGATCAGCCTGCAGGCGCAAGGACCAGGTCGAAATCCACGCGGCTATAGGCGCCATCGACCTTACCAGACAGCTCGAAACCTTCTGGGAAGCTGCCCGCCGGTTGCGGCACATAGGTCATGACGAGATCGTCCCGCACGCCGAAGACGGTGTCCTGGTCGAGATAGGGGTCGTCATCGGGGAATACCTCGGTGACGAGTTGGCGATGTCCCTCGGCCGAGACGATGTAATGCAGGTGCGACGGGCGCCAGGGGTGGCGGCCGGCGGCGCGGAGGATCTCGCCGACCGGACCGTCATCGGGCACGGTGTAGCTGACCGGACGAACGGTGGTGAAGGCGTAGCGGCCGTTCTCGTCACAGGTCATGAGCCCGTGGAAGGAGTGGATGTGCTGCTCCGGGTCCTGGCTGGAATACATGCCGTTGGGGGCGGTTTGCCAGATATCGATCGTGGCGCCGGGCAGCGGGTTGCCGGCGGTGTCGCGCACCGTGCCTTCGACCAGCAACACTTCGCCCTCGAAATCCCGCTTCATGTCGCCGCCAATCGCCAGCGCCGGCGGGTTGGAGACGTGGAACGGGCCGAGCACGGAGGAGGAGGTTGCCTCCGGGGTCGAATGCATCATGTCGACCAGCGAGGACAGGCCCATCACGTCGGACAGCAGCACGAATTCGTTGCGCTCCGGGTCGGTGATCTTGCCGGCCCATTCAAGGAATTCCAGCCCCTTGCGCCATTCATCATGGGTGAGGTTCACCTCGCGGGTGAAGTCATGGAGATGCTTGGCCAGCGCGGTCAGGACCTCGCGGGTGCGCGGATCAGTCTCTTCGTCGAAATAGCCGCAAAAGACTTCGGTGATGTTGTCCGTGGTGACGTTACGCATGGGTTTGCCCTTTAGTTCAGGATGGCAAGGCTGAGCGACGGGAAGCGGATCAGCAGGATCAGCACGATCAGCATCACGACTGCGAAGGGGAAGGCGCCGATGAAGACATCCTTCAGCGCAATCCGGTGGTCATTGAGCGTCGCCTTGATGACGAAGCAGGAGATCCCGAGCGGCGGTGTCAGCAACCCGATCTCTGCGCCGACGACGGTGACGATGCCGAACCAGACGAGGCTGAGCCCCATCGGCTCGATCAGCGGCAGGAAGAGCGGCACGACGATCAGGATGATCGAGGCCGTGTCCAGCAGCGTGCCAAGGAAAATCATCAGCACCACATAGAAGAACATGATCCAGAAGAAGCTGAACTGCGCCGTCTCGAGGAAATCGCCCAGCGCGTTGGGCACGCCGGCCATGCCGAGCATCCGGCTGTAGATCGAGGCGGCGGTGATCAGGAACAGGATCGCGGCGGTGATATGTCCGGTCTCCAGCAACGCCTGCCAGAAGCCCTTGAGATCCATCTTGCGGCGCACCACGGCAATCACAAGGCCAAGCAGCGAGCCGGTCGCGCCGGCCTCCACGGGCGTGAGCCAGCCGGTATAGATGCCGCCCAGCACCACGACGATCAGTGTGGTGATCGGCAGGGTCTTCTCGGCAATCTCACCCCAGGTCATCCATTCGGTGTCCTCGAAGGACCGGCCGCCGATATAGGAGGGGGCGAATTTCCCCATGATCCAGATCCAGCCGACATAGGCCGCGGCCAGCATCAGCCCGGGCACGATCCCGGCCTGGAACATCTCGCCCACCGATTGCTCGGCGACGAAGGAATAGATGATCAGCATCGCCGAGGGCGGGATGATCATGCCGAGAACCGAGGAGCCGGCGACCACGCCCACGGCGAAGCGCGGGTTGTAGTCATAGTTGAGCATCTGCGGCACGGAGACCTTGGAGAAGACCGAGGCCGAGGCGATAGAGGAGCCGGTGACGGCAGCGAAGACGGCGTTGGCGCCGACAGTGGCCATGCCGATCCCGCCTTTCACCTTGCGGAAGCCGGAATTCATCACCTCGTAGATATCCGCCCCCAGCCCGGCCTTCGAGACGATCAGCCCCATGAAGGTGAAAAGCGGCACGGTGGCGAAGGTATATTCCATCACCGAGTCGCCGACGGCGATCTTCAGCAGGTTCATCGACAGGTCGAAATTGTCTCGCATCAGCCAGATGGACACGAAGGAGACGACCCCGAGCGCGATGGGAATATAGACCCCGATATAGACCAGGATGACGATGGCCCCGACAGAGGTGAGGCCGATTTCGATGGGGCTCACTGGCCTTCCTCCGTGGTCTTGATACCCTTGACGGTGACGATGCGCTCGGTCGGCAACAGGACCTTGAGCAGGAAGATCAGCGTGCAGAGTGCAGCACTGAGGAAGATCGTCAGCTTGATCGGCCACCAGGGCGCCGTGAACACGCCGGGAATGCCGAAATAGTCGCGGGTTTCCAGCATCTCGGTGAATTCCGGCCAGATCGCGATGGCAATCAGCGCCATGAAAATACCGGAGATGAAGTTGATGATCCGCCGGATCGTCTTGCCCGCCCTCGGGTGACGCCCTTCGAGAACGGTCAGGAAACCGTCCGAGCGCGTCAGCCGCCCGACGCGCACCACGTCCGGCAGTTGCAGGAAGACGATGAGGACCATCGAGAACTGCACAACCTCGACCGCGCCGAGGAAGGGCTTGTTGAAGATGCCCCGTGCGACAACGTCATAATTCACGACGAGGACAAGCAACAGGACGACGAGTGTGCCAGCGGCATTCGCCGTGATGGCGATGCCGCTGGCCAGTTTCGACAGGCCGGTTGCAACGGTCTTGAGAGTGCCGTTTGTCATGCGAGTGGCTCCGACCTTGTCCTGTGTCAGTTTGACAGTTCTGCGGCCCAATCGCGGACCGGCTCGAAGCCTGCGTCCTTGAGCTTGCCCATATAGGCATTGAGCATCTCGGTGCCCGGCTCACCCGCGTCGTCCAGGCCCTTGGCCCATTCCAGGGCGATGTTGGGCATGGCTTCGGCCCAGGCCATGCGGTCCTCCGCGCTCATCTCGACGATCGTGCCGCCGGAGGCGACATAGGCGTCGCGGCTCTCGCCGGCGCGATCCATGGCGATCCCCGCAACATGGTCACGATATTCGACCGCAACCTCCTGCAGAACCGATTTCACCTCGTCGGGCAGGCCGTCCCAGTAATCCTTGTTCACGGTGATGGTCTTGGAATTCACCGCGCCAAGATCGGCCTTGAGCATGTAGGGGGCAACTTCGGCGATCTTGAAGGTCTTCGCCGCTTCCGGCCAGAGCAGGGCGGCATCGGTCAGCCCGGTCTGCACCATGTTGTAGAAGTCGGTCAGGCCGCCGCGCACACCGGCCGCGTCCTTGATGCCCTCAAGGTAACGCAGGTTCATGCCGGCACCGGCAACCTTCATCCCTTCGAGATCCTTCAGCCCGGTGATCTCCTTGCTGGAGAAGGGCTGGTAGGTGTCGAGCACCACGCCCGTGGCCAGGTAGACCTGGTTCTGCGCTTCGAATTCCTTCTGCATGGTCGGGAATTCCTTGGCGATCTCGTCCACCGCCTTGGCCACGGCCTGCGAGTCCGAGGAGACGAAGGGCGTGACAGCCGACAGCGCCTGGCTCGGCAGCTTGGAATTGTGGAAGATCGTGGTGACGATGCCGATATCGCCGAGGCCAAGCTTCACACCCTCGAGCACGCCCTTGGGCTTGACGATCGCGCCGCCATAGCTCTCCTGCCAGTCCATTTCGTAATTGCCGGTCTCGGCGAGGCGCTTGTCGACCTCGGGGATGAAGAATTCGGAGAATTCCTTCACCCAGAGCGCCTTGGCCGGATAGCCGTCAATGACGACGGCCGTGATCTTCTCGGCGGCAAAGGCGGGTGCGGTCAGGGCCGTGGCGGCCAGCAGCCCGATTGCCATGCGGCGGGTCCAAGTCTCGATCATCGTGTCCTCCCTTGATGATACAGATTGTCGGCGTCAGATCTTGCGCCAGGTAATGTCCAGGTTCGTCCCGGCTCCTTCGTAGAGTTTGGAGATCGCACAATATTTCGCGGTCTCTTCTGCAACACGGTTCAGCTCCTCCGGGCTGGCCGTGCCATTCGACGTTACGCGCAGGCGGATGGCCTTGAAAGGCACGTCCACCTCTTCGATCAACAGAACGCCACGTCGGTCGAAATCGATCTCCATCTCGAAATCGAGGGTCCCGATGTCGACGCCGAGCTTGTCGGCGCATTTATTCCCGATCGTGTTGGTGCAGCCGATCAGCGCGGCATAGGCGGTCTCGGTCGGCGAGAAACCAAGATTGGTCCCGCCGCGCTCGACAGGCTCGTCGATCTTCGAGCTCAGGTCGCGCACGGAGACATCCACGAGCGAATGGCTGCTGCCATGCCCGGACATCTTAACTGTGATTACGGTCTTCTGCTTGATGGGCATGGGTGCCTCAGACGAATTTGCAGGCCGTGTCGAACGGGAAGCGCGGAAGTCTCTGGAACAACGCGCCCTCGTCGGCATAGCCAAGATTGAGCAGGAAATTTGAACGCAATGTGGAGCCTGCAAAGAACTCCTCATCGACGATCTCGTTCGAGAAGCCCGACATGGCGCCGGTATCGAGGCCGACAGCCCGTGCCGCGATCATGAAATAGGCC
This sequence comes from Tropicimonas sp. TH_r6, assembly GCF_033101155.1. Lineage (NCBI taxonomy): Bacteria > Pseudomonadati > Pseudomonadota > Alphaproteobacteria > Rhodobacterales > Roseobacteraceae > Tropicimonas > Tropicimonas sp. TH_r6. The sequence goes on along the minus strand of NZ_JAWMPX010000001.1, from coordinate 460,485 downwards.
GCCTGCAACGTCCCGTTGCGGAAGGCGGTGATCTCGGAATGCTCCGGCTTGCCCTGGAAATGCGGCCGCCGGTCCTCATGCGGGAAGAGGAAGGGCAGTTCGGTCCAGAAATCCAGGTCATGCGCGATGATGACCGTCACCGGGGCCGACATCATCTTGTCGATATTCTTGGCCTTGAGCGACTTGGCGAGCTTTGCCTTCGCCTCGGCGGTCTCGACAAAGATGAACCGGGCGGGACAGCAATTCATGCTGGTCGGGCCGTTGGCCGTGATCTCGTAGATCTCTTCCAGCAGCGCGCGCGGGACAGGACGATCCTGCCAGGCATAATGCGACCGCGCGTCCCGCAGGATCAGGTCGATGGCGGGGTCGTCGAGCCGCTCGCAGGCAGAGCGGACCTTGCGGACCGCTTCCTGCGCCTCGGCACGCGCCTGCTCCAGCGCCTCTCCGGTCAGCGCGTTCACTCCGCGGCCTCCGTGCTGACAAGATCCTCTTCGGCAACGATCGGGCTGGAACAGATGCCGATACCTTCGATCTCCACATCCACGGTCTCGCCGGGGCGCAGCCAGCGCGGCGGCGTCTTGGCATGACCGACGCCCGGGGGCGTGCCCATGGCGATCATGTCGCCCGGCTCCAGGGTTGAATACTCCGAGATCGTGGCGATGGTCCGCGCGACCGACCACAGCATGTCCGACGTATTGGCCGATTGCAGGATCTCGTCGCCGACGCGGCTCTCGATCTTGAGCCCGACAGCGCCTGCGGGCAGCTCGTCCGGCGTTACGACATCGGGGCCGATGGCGCCGGTATCGTCAAAATTCTTGCCCGGGGTCCATTGGTGGGTCTTGCGCTGGTAGTCGCGCACAGAACCGTCATTGAAGAGCGTGTAGCCGAAGACATGCTCAAGCGCGGTCTGTTCCGAGATGTGCTTGCCACCCTTGCCGATGATGACCATCAGCTCGACCTCATAATCGAGACGCTCCGAACAGCTCGGCCGAATCATCGGTTGGCCAGCGGCCATGAGGGAGTTGCGGCAGCGCATGAAGAGCGCCGGATAGTCCGGAATCTCGTAACCGCCCTCCTTGATGTGGTCGACATAGTTCAGGCCGAGACACACAATCTTGCCCGGGTTTTCGACCGGAAGCGCCGGCGTGACATCGGCCAGCGGCACACGCGCAGCACCTGCCGTCAGGGCGGCGAGGGTCGCGATGTCGGCCTGACCGGTGATGAGTCCCATCAGGTCGGACCCGATTGCGGTTTCCAGGGCCGAGAGATTGATCGCCTCATCGCCCTCCACGAGATGAACGCCGTTTCCGGCGCTGCTGTTACCGACTCTGAACCGCATGATGTCTCCTCCCCCTGCTGGCTTGCCTTTTTTGGTGATTATTTTCGAGGTTGTCAAATAAAATCGATAATTTATTGTTCGAGCAGGAAATGGAGGAGAAAACAATGCCGGCATGGAGCGAATACAAGCAAGAGGCGCGTGAGCGCGGAGCCCTGGCGCTGGAGCTATACGTGGTGCGGACCCGGCCGGCGAAGCCGCCGGAGGCATTGCGAGAGATGCTGCCCACCCACCTGGCCTACCAGGCGGAGCTGGAAGCGGCGGGCAAGCTGGCCTTTGCCGGCCCGGTCTCCGACGAAAGCGGCGAGAACCTGCTTGGCGAAGGCATGATCATCTATCGCGCGGATTCGCTTGACGAGGCCCGCGCGCTGGCCGAGGCCGACCCGATGCACAAGAGCGGCACCCGCAGCTTCGATCTGAGGCGCTGGCTGATCAACGAGGGAAGCTTTACCCTGACGGTCGGGCTTTCGGGCCAGCAGGTCGGCTTCCGGTGACTCCAATGTAATTATGTCTGGCCGGCGCGATGCGCCGCCGGACCGCCTCTGACAAGTGGAACGAGAATGACCAATCACCTCCATGACGCCATGTTTGGCCCGCGCAGCGCCAGCCCGGCCCCCTTCCTGCTCCTGCCCGACGGCGGGACGCTTACCCATGAAGGCTTCGCTGAGCTTGCTGCCCGACAGGCGGCCGTATTGATTAGCGCCGGAGTGCAAAAGGGCGACCGGGTCGCGCTTCAGGCCGCCAAGACGCCGGAAGCGCTGGCCGTCTACGCGGCGTGCATCCGGGTCGGCGCGGTGCTGCTGCCGCTCAACACGGCCTACACGCCCACCGAGCTGGCCTATTTCCTTGGCGATGCCGAGCCGAAGCTGCTGATCTGCGACCCGCGTTCCGAAGCGGAGCTGGCACCGATTGCCGAAACCGCCGGTGCGCAGGTTCTGACGCTGGATTCCACCGGCGGCGGCAGCTTCAGCGCGCGCGTCGCGGCCAGCGCGCCGCACCAGACCATCGCGCCGTGCGCCCCCGATGACCTGGCCGCGATTCTCTACACCTCCGGCACGACCGGACGCTCCAAGGGCGCGATGTTGAGTCATGACAACCTGCTCTCCAACGCCCGCGCGCTTGCCGATCTGTGGCAGTTCTCCGACGCTGACACGCTGATCCACGCGCTGCCGATCTTTCACACCCACGGGCTCTTCGTTGCGATCAACGTGAGCCTGCTCTCGGGTGCCGCCGTGCGCTTCTTCCCGAAATTCGATATCGACGAGATCATCGCCGCCATCCCCGGCTCAACGTCGCTCATGGGCGTGCCGACCTTCTACACACGGCTGTTGGACGACCCCCGCCTGACCCGCGACCTCGTCGCCTCGATGCGCCTCTTCGTCTCCGGCAGCGCCCCGTTGCTGGCGGCCACGCATGAGGCTTTCGAAGCCCGCACCGGCCATCGTATCCTCGAACGGTACGGCATGACCGAAACCAACATGAACGCCTCGAATCCCTATGAGGGTGCGCGGATCGCCGGCACGGTGGGACAGCCGCTCCCCGGGGTCGAGATCCGGATCACCGAGCCCGGCAGCGACAGCGTTCTCGGCCAGGGCGAAACAGGCATGATCGAGGTGCGCGGCCCGAACGTGTTTCAGGGCTATTGGCGGATGCCGGAGAAAACGGCCGAGGAGCTGCGCGAGGATGGGTTCTTCCTCACCGGCGATCTCGGCCTGATCGACGCTGCGGGGTACTTGCATATCGTCGGACGCCAGAAGGACCTGATCATCGCCGGCGGTTACAATATCTATCCCAAGGAGATCGAGGTCCTGCTGGACGAGATGGACGGGGTCGCCGAAAGCGCCGTCATCGGCGTGCCGCATCCCGATCTCGGCGAGGCCGTCGTGGCCCTGGTCGTGGCCGGGGACGGAACGCCGCCGGAGCCAGAGGCGCTGCTTGCCGCGCTCTCCTCGCAGCTTGCGCGCTTCAAGCACCCACGCAAGCTTCTGCTGGTCGACAGCCTGCCGCGCAACACGATGGGCAAGGTCCAGAAAAACGCCTTGCGCGACAGCTACGCCGATTGCCTCGGCTGAATCCTCCGCATCGCCCGGTCAGAGCGCCTGGAACGGGTGGCTCGGACGCGGGCGGTGCAGGTTCTCCAGCCGTGCCAGATCCTGCGAGACCGCGCCATCGGTCAGTGCCATGATCTGGCGGCGCGGCAGAGTCCGGATATCGGCGGAGAGGTAGCCGGACTTGACGACGAGAAACGGGTGATCGTCCAGCGAGAGCCCGAGTGCCGCGAAATCAGCGAACCAGTGGAAGGGCCGGCGGCGGTGGCTGATGACCACCGTGGCCGGGCCGGTCGTCACGATGGCGCAGCCTTCGGCGAAACGGCAGCTCTCGATGGAGAGCGTCAGGCGCGGCCCTCCGCCGCCAAGTTCGCCGCCCAGCTCGATCTCTGTCGCACCGCGTTGCAGCGCCTCATAGGCGCGCGGCGCGGCGATCCCGGCAAAAAGCGCCGGACGGTCCGCCGCAAGCACGGCTTGCAGCACGTCCGCGCGATCGCCAACGCCACCGCCCGTGGGGTTGTCGCCGCTATCGGCCAGCACGGCCGGCCCGTCGAGCGCCGCGACGGCATCCACCAACGGCAGGGCTTCCATGTCGAAGAGAAGGTCCGTGCGGGAGTCGAAATAACCCTTCGCGATTTCCAGGGCAGCAGCCTGCCCCGCCTGCGCGTCCTCGCAGGTGACGACAGCTGCGGCGGTGGCGCGCGGGCTGTCGGCCCAGACATAGCCGATCATCAGGTTGGCGTCCCAGATCCCGGGCCGCGCATCCACCTCCGGCAGCGCCGCGTAAAGCCGGTCGCAGGGGGACACGAAGGTCGAGGACATCTCGCCGGAGACCAGAACAGGCACCGGAACCCGCACCACGCAGGGCCGTGCCGCGCCCTTCAGCGCGCGTGCCAGCATGGCAGCAGCGCGGGCATTGGTCTCGGCCACATCGACATGGGGGGCTGTGCGGAAGGCGGCGAAGATGTCGAGCGTCTCGGCGATCCGCGCCGTGATCTGGCCATGCAGATCGAAACTGCCGGCGATCAGGCAATCCGGCCCGACAACCTCGCGCACGGAGGTGATGAAATCGCCCTCCGGGTCGTCGATCCCGGGCACGAACATCGCGCCATGCATCAGCAGCAGTACCCCGTCCAGCGGAGCAGCCGCACGCAACCTGTCGAGCAGTTCGGCGCATTGCGCCTCGAAGACCTCGCTCCGCACCGGTCCGCCGGGGACGGAAGCTTCGTGAAACAGCGGCAAGGTCTGAATTCCGGCGGCGGCGAAATCGAAATTCGCCTTGGCGATCAGAGCCTCGCCCTCCAGCCGCCGGAAATCCGACCGCTCCTGCAGGAGCGGGTTATAGGTCGAGCATTCGGTGTGAAGCCCGCCAATCGCGATACGCATGGATTTGCTCCTACATCTGCGGCATCAGTCGCGACAGCGCCGCGAAACGGGACCAGTCCTTGGCATCTGCTGCGCTCCACCCCGCCTCGGCCACGATGGACCAGCGCGGGAAGGCGATGTCGTTGAAACGGGCCATGCTGTCGATCTGCTCGGTCCACATGCAGCCCTGAACTCCGGCAAGCTTGCCCGGCCCCTCCGGCAGGCCGGTCGTCGCCTCGTAGCCATAGCTGGCCTCCGGCGTCGAGACCCCGGCCCAGAACGTGCCCGGCGCGTCCCATCCGGCGGTTTCGATCATGTCGAGATAGTAGGCCTGCCCCGGCGTGCCGACGACCTCGTAGCCATCGGCGATCAGCGCTGCGACACGCTCCCGTGTGCGCCAGGCGAAGAGCAGCGCATCCGCTTCGACCCCGCCGCCATCGGCGCATTCGTCCCAGCCAGCCATGCGGCGGTCCCGGGCGCGCAGCATCTGCTGGATGCGCCGCAGGAAGAAGCTCTGCAGCGGCGCAGCACCGGGCTCCAACCCTTCACGCTCCACCAGCACCTGCGCGGCGGGCGATTGCGACCAGCTCAACGCGTCCACCTCGTCGCCGCCGATATGCACCACATCGAAGGAGAAAAGCTCGACCAGCCCATCAAGGATCGTCTCCATCACCGGCCAGACCGCCGCGATCGCCGGGTTGGCGGCGTTGTTCGGATAGCCCTGCACGGAGCGATAACTGTCCGGCGTCTCCTCCGGATCGATCAGTTCGGGCATCACGGCGAGAAGGATCCCCATATGGCCAGGCATGTCGACCTCCGGCATGATTTCGATGCCGAGGCTCTTGCCATGGGCGACCAGCGCACGGACTTCATCGGCCGTGTAGGCCCCCGTCTGCCCACTGGGGCCATCGGCATATTGCGGCGGGATCGGCCCATCCATGCCGCGCGTTCCACCAGCGTGCGTGAGTTGCGGCAGGCCGGCAATCGGCACCCGCCAGCCCTCGTCATCCGTCAGGTGCCAGTGCAGCCGGTTCATCCGCTGCCAGCCCATGATGTCGAGCGCACGACGGACTCCGTCATGATCGATGAAATTGCGCGAGACATCGAGCATCACCCCGCGCCAGTCATGCCGGGGGGCGTCCTCGATCACGCCACTCAACGGGAAGCGGAAGCGATGATCCGTGCGTTCGGCATGGGCCATCTGGGCCAGCGCGATCAGACCGTGGCGCAGCCCGTCCGGGTCGCCATGCGCAATCGTGATCGTCTTGCCGAAGTCGATCCGGAAACCGCCTGCGGGCAGCTCCGCCTTCGTGGCCGCAACAGCGCGGCTCCGGGTGCAATCATCAAGGCTGAAGGGAGCGGGGGCGGCGGGGTAGAGGCGCCGGTGCAGCGCGGCGACGCGCGCCATTTCCGGCTTCAGCGCTTGACTGGCCGGGACAAGTTGCGGCGCGGGACCGTATTCCGCGATCTCGATCGAGGTCGGCCAGGGCAGGAGACAGATCGGCAGGGATATCTCGCCCTGGGGCCAGAGCTTCGGCCTGCCTCGCTCCTCCGCTTCAGGCGGCTGCAGGTCCCCGGTCGGGATAATGACCGGCCCGTCGCCGGTCTCGAACCAGGCAGCCATCGCGCCCTGGGTGCGGTTGACCGGCTTGTGGGTCAGCCCATGGATCTCGACCTGCCAGACATCGCCCGGCGCGAACGTCAGCCCTTCGGGTGGCAGGATCTCGACATGGTTGGCATAGTGATTGACCAGCGTACCACCGATCACGCGATGCGCGCGCGCCGGGCGGGTCATGCAGGAATAGCACAGCTTCTCAACCCGGAACGGGTCGCCCGAGAGATGGTGGATGCGGAAAACAAGCGCGCCATGCTCGGCGTCGCTGTCCGGCTGGTAGTGCTGTTCGAGGCGGAACTCAGCCATTTGGCATCTCCGTGAGGGCAAGGGTTTCGTCAAGGCAGATAAGGTCGGCAATCTGTGTGCCTGCATCGATTCTCTGACGCGGCAAGCCGAGAACGTCGCGCGGCACATCAGTCGCCATGGCAATGGCCTCGGCCCGCGGCAGGCCGATCTGTTTGTGGGCATTGGCGAGCGAGGTCACCAGATCGATATGGGCGCCGGCGAGCGAGCCCTCGGCATTGACCAACGCTCCGTCCTGCACATGAATCTTCTGGCCATAGAGGGTGAAGAAATCCGGCCCGCCGACCGTCGCCATGGCGTCGGAGACGAGATATGTGCGTCGTGGGGCGGGCCGCGCCAAGCAGGCGATTCGCGCCATTTCCCAGCTCACATGGATACCGTCTGCGATCAACCCGACATGGGCGTCCGAGCAAATCGACACGCCGACCGGGCCGGGCTCGCGCGAGGTCATCGGCGGCATGGCATTGTAGAGATGGGTGAAACAGGTGACGCCGTTTTCAAGAGCGGCCCTGGTCTCGACGGTGTTCGCAGCGGTGTGACCGGCAGAAAGCACACACCCCATTTCGCGCAGTTCCGCCATGAGCGACGGGTCGGCCAGCTCGGGGGCCAGCGTCAGCAGGACGGGGATATTCTTCGCCCTGAGCGTCGCGATCAGATCCACCGTGATCCGGTCCAGCGGGCGAATACGGGCGGCGTCATGGGTGCCGCGCCGCTCGACCGCAATATGCGGGCCCTCGATATGCAGCCCGAGGATGTTCGGATCCGGCCAGAGCGCCATGACGGCCTGCCCCGCGGCTTCGGTCACATCCGGCGTGTCGGTGATGATCGTCGGCAGGATCCAGCGCGAGCCGCGCCCGGCATGGGCCTCGGCGATGCGGCGAAAGCCCTCGGGTGTGGTGTCGGAATTGGTCATCGCCCCGCCACCGCCATTGACCTGGATGTCGGTGCAGCCGGGCATCAGGAGATGCGGCGTGGGGCCTGTATCGGAGGGCTGGCGCGGGCGCAGGGCGGTGACTTTGCCTGCGTCCACTTCCACGGTCATGTCGCTGTGGAGCGACCCGTCGGACCAAAGCTGTTCGGGCAGAAGAAGCATGTCTTACTCCCCCGGCGCAGCGAAATAGGGCAGCAACATCCCCTGCACGCTCGCCAGCAGCATCGCACGCGGCCAGGGCAGCGGCAACGTCTCGGCGATCTCAAGCGTGTCTGGCGGCAGGTATTGCGCCAGCAGCGGCTCGGGCGGATCCATCCCTTCGAGCGCCTCCAGCATCGTCGCGACGGCCCCCTGCGCCTGCGGCCAGTAATAGCGGATGCGGTCGGAATAGCCGAAATGGCGCAGGCGCTTCTGCTGGTCGGGATCGCCATGAAGATGGCCTTGCCAATAGCCGGGACTGGCCAGCATGAGCCGTTCCATCTCTTCGCTGATATGCGGCGCACCGCTCATCCATCCATGGATATGCGAGAGGCCATAAAGCGCCTCGCGCCAGGCATAGGTCAGCGCCGGGCCAACCTTCAGCAGCGCGAAATGGCGGCGGGCAAGGTCGGGATAGACCGCATCAAGCTGGTAGTCGGTGGAATGGGCCTCGAAACAGAGCAGGTCATGTCCGTCGAGGACAGGGGAGAGATCGTCGGGGCGCTCGATGTCGAACCGGTCGATATGGGCGGGGGCGAACTCGAGCCCCGGTTGCAGGACGAGGCCGCGGATGCGCGACCAGGCGGCGTCGAGACCGCGGGCCGCGAAGGCGTCTCGGTGGGTTTTCAGCGTTGCCAGCGCCCGGGCGGGCGGCGTGGAGACAATGCCGTGTTCGTCGGAGCGGGCACCGCCCGGGGGAGGAACTTCGGTGCCGATGATATAGCGCAGCGCGCCCGGGTCCGGCGCTGCCAGTTCGCAAATCTCGGCCAGATCGGCAGCCCGGGCAGCGACGATCCCGTCGCCAAGCTGGGCTGGCTCTCCGGCGCAGCCTTCCGAGCAATCGAGGTGGATCTTGGTGAAACCGGCTTCGACATAGGCCCGCATCATGTCGCGCGCCTTGGCCATCGCATCCTCGGCCGGCTCGGCCTTCCAGGCCTGCGGCCCGAGATGGTCGCCACCGAAGAGCACCCGCGCCCGGTCCACCCCGGCACGATCGCAGATCGCATGGACGAAGGTGGTGAAATCGGCCGCCTTCATTCCGGTATAACCGCCGAACTGGTTGACCTGGTTCGACGTGGCCTCGACCAGCAGCGGGCGGTCCAGTGTCTCGGCGAGACGCAGCGAGGCCTCCAGCACATCTTCATGTGCCGAACAGACGGAGGGGAGCGCGGGGGCGCCGGCGCGATTTGCGGCGATAATGGCGTCGAGTGGGTTCATGTCGATACTCTCATGCAATGATCCAGCCGGGCGGGCCGAAATCAGTCTGTCTTTGCGGCCTGCATCCGGGCGACGAGGGCAGCGCCGCGCGCACCAGAGCTGTCGCCATGCTGGGCGATGCGCAGCGTCGGCAAGCGGACCGATCCGAGCCGGAGCGCGCCGAACGCCGCTTCCAGCCGTTCGACCGCGCCGGGCATATTCGACACGCCCCCGCCAAACACGATGCAATCGGGGTCGAGCAGGAGCTGTATCGTGTCGAGGCAATCGGCGGTCAGGTCGGCCCAGATGGTGAGGACGTCCTCGGCGCGGGGATGGGCCTCCAACTCGCGCCCGGTGAGTGTCTCGCCGAGCTTCCACTCCGCCAGCCGGGCCAGCCCGGTGCCGGAGATGTAGTTTTCCATGCAGGCCACGCGCCCGCAGCCGCATTTCCAGAGCGGCAAATCATGCCGGGCCAGCGCGCGGGCCGAGATGCCGACATGGCCGATCTCGACCGCGAGCCCTGCGTGGCGATACGCGAGCCGTGAACCGAGGCAAAACCCGCCGCCGACGCCCGTGCCGAGCACCAGCCCCATCACCGAGTGGAACGCCGTGCCCGCCCCGCCATGCGCCTCGGAAAAGGCGAAGGCCATGCAGTCATTGACCACCGGGATCGCACGGCCCGTGTCCAGCGCCAGTTGCCGACCGACGGAGTGGCCGGTCGCCGGGATGTTGGAGGCGAAATTCTCTTCCGTCACTGGGTCGATGACGCCGGGAATGGCGACGCCGATGGGAAGGCCGGGGGCGTGGCCCTCCAGCCAGGCGACCTGCTCTTCCAGCCCTGCCATCATTTCCGCGAAGCTGCTCTGCGGCGTCGGGATGCGCCGGGTCTCCACTGTCAACGCGGCCTCTCCGTCAAAGAGGCGCGCCTCGATCTTTGTGCCGCCGAGGTCAATTCCACCGCAGAGCATGGGTCAGCCCTCGTAGTCGTAGAACTGCACGCCGGAGACGACACGACTGAGGTTCTGGCCCTGGAACGGGTCGTCCACATGCAGACCGAGCTCAGCCGACCAACGGGCGCCGAGGACCTGACTCAGCATCACGTAGAGCGGCGCGTCGGCGCGGGGATTGCCGGTCCCGGCCAGCGGGATGTCGCCGCCGGGGCCAATCGTGGTCACAGCCGTTTTCGGGAATTGCGCCCGGATTTCGGCGGCAATGTCGGCATCGTAGCGGGCCGTATGGGCATCCGGGTTCAGCATGACGAAGACATGGGTCGCGTCGTCAACCGCCGCTTTCGGACCGTGGCGGAAGCCGAGCGCGCTGTCCCAGAGCGTCATCGTCCGCCCGGCGGTCAATTCCAGCACCTTCAGCCCACTTTCCCGGGCAGCCCCGGTCAGGGCGCCGGACCCGAGGAAGATGGCGCGGGCAGGCCGTTCGATCTGCGCAAGCGCAGGCTGCGCCAACAGCGCTTCGGCGGCATCGGCCAGAACCGGCAGCGCGGCAACCGCGTCGAAGGACGACAGGCTGGTCAGCGCCGAGAGCACCATCGTCGAGAAGCTCGAGGTCATGGCGAAGCCGACATCATGGGTCGCCTCCGGCAGGGTCAGGACTCGCGCCTCGCCCGGTCCGGGCGCGGCGCGAGTGGCCAGAGCGCTCTCGGGGTTGCAGGTGATATGGAGGCGGTCCCAGTCCGGGCGGTGCTTGTCCAACAGGTCTAGGGCAGCAATGGATTCGGAGCTGTCCCCGGAGCGGCCGAATTGCACGACGAGCCCGTGGCCGGGCCGGCCGAGCCAGTCTTGCGGGGCGGAGACGAGATCGGTTGTCGGCACCGCACGCAGCCGGGCATCGCCTGCGGCAAGCACATTGCCGATATAGGCCGAGGTGCCGGCACCGCAGAGCCAGATTTCGGAGGGCGCACGGGCGGCAATCCAGTCGCGGATCTCGCCGGCCTGCTCGGCCAGTGGCCCTGCCCAACTGCGCCAGATGGCGGGTTGGGAGTGGATTTCCGACCAGGTTGCACATTCGGTGAGCGGGTTGGTCAGGCTGTTCATGAGATTACCTCGGGTCGGATGGCCGGTCTTCCGGCGAAACGGTTTCAACCTGGACCCCGCGCTCGCGGATGGCCAACAGGATAGGAGATGAAGGCGGCAGGTCGGTCACGAGGATGTCGATATCCTCGAGGCCGCAGATCTTGTGCAGCGCCGATTTGCGGAATTTCGTGTGGTCCGCCAGCACGATGACTCGCGCGGCAGCGGCGACCATGGTCCGCGTGCCATGGGCCTCGTCCTCGCGGAAGGTGGAGAAGCCGAGCTCCGGCTCGACCGTACCCACCCCCATGATGAACGTGTCGAACCGCATGCCTTCAAGCGTGTTTTCCACCTGCCGGCCCGTCAAGGAGAGCGCGCGCGGGCGGATGCGCCCGCCGGTCAGCAGCACGTCATGCGCGCCGCGGACGAGCGCGTTCTGCGCAACGACGAGCCCGTTGGTCATGATCGTTCGTTTCGGCTCTTCGGGCAGGGCCGAGGCGAAGAATTCCGCCGTCGAGCCATTATCGATCAGCAGCGTGTCATCCGACCCCAGAAGCGTGACCGCATGTTCGGCGATTCGGCGTTTGGCGGCGAGATTGGCGCGACGCCGGTCCCCTGCGAGCGGCTCGACAAAGCCATGCCCGCGCGGTTGATGGGCCAGAGACAGCGCGAGGTCGATGCGGAAATCCGACAGGCCGGAATAGCCAAACTGGCGGCAGAAACGAATCAGTGTTGGTTCGGAAGTGCCCAGCTCGGCGCAGATCTCACGGCTCGTATTCCGGATGAACTGCTCTGTTTTCACAAGACACATCTCCCCGGTCGCTCGCATTTTCGGCGTCATCCCGGGCAGTGTGCTGCGAATGACCGTCATCAGGTCCTGATCGGAGGCATGCATCATAATCCAAACATCATGAGTGCAGAATGTTTTGTCAAACAAAAATCTTAGGCGCCCAATTTGCGTTCAGCAAAAAAATTCTTGCCAGAATGCGCGATTCGTGGTGACCTTTAGGGCAACAGGTTGGTTTACCTGAACCAACACGACGGGCTTCGTATGCAGGAAGGATGCATGGTTCATTCGCTGCCATTGCCATTGGAGATCTGCGTGGACAGCGCCGAAGGGCTGGCTGTTGCCGAGTCTGCCGGTGCTGATCGGGTCGAGCTTTGCGCGGCGTTGCCGCTGGGCGGGCTGACGCCGGGGCCTGGCCTGATCGCTGCGGCGCGAGCGGCACAGGTTCCCTGTCATGCAATGATCCGGCCGCGGCCGGGCGATTTCCTTTTTGAAGACGCCGACCTGCGCAGCTGCCTCGACGATATTGCCGCAATCCGCGCGGCCGGGCTGGCCGGGGTGGTGATCGGTGCAGCCGGGCCGGATGCCCGGCTGGACCTGCGGGCGCTGGAGGCGATGATCACGGCAGCGGGTCCGATGCAGGTGACACTGCACCGGGTTTTCGACCTCACCCCCGATCCCTTCGAAGCGCTGGAGCAGGCTATCGGGCTTGGCATCACGCGCATCCTGACCAGCGGGCAGGCGCCTGCGGCCCCGGACGGCATCGCACTTTTGAAAGCGTTGGCGCAGCGCGCGGATCGGCGGATCGAGATCATGGCCGGTGGTGGCGTGATGGCAGAGGCAGCGGCGGCGCTGATCGCGACCGGTGTGAACGCATTGCACAGCTCCTGCTCGACGCCCGCCCCGTTGCGGCAACCGGCCGAGCGCATCGGCATCGCACCCAGCCGGGATACGAACAAGAACAGCATCCTGGCCCTGCGGGCAGCGATGCGCACAAGCGAGGAAGTGGTATGAAGATCGGCGTAATCGGGCTGGGGCTACGGCTCTCCAAGCTGGCGGCGGATTTCAAGGAGGCGGCGCCCGGGATCCACTTTACGGCCGTAGCCGACCCGGACGACACCCGCATGGAGGCGTTGGAAGCCCTGGGCGACAGCCCCGTGCGGTATGACACCGCCGAGGAATTGCTGGCCGCCGACAGCTATGACTTGCTGATGATCGGCTCGGTCAACTCCATGCATCTGGAGCATCTGAGGCTGGCGCTGGAATCGGATGTTCCCTTCATCTTCTCCGAAAAGCCGGTGGTGATTTCGGTCGAGGAAACCATCGAGCTTGGCCGCCTCATCGCAGAACATGACGGGATGAAGCGGCTGATGATCGGCCTCGTGCTGCGCTACTCCCCGCTCTACCGGGCGCTGCGCAAGGCGCAGGCAGACGGCCAGATCGGCGAGGTCATGTCGATCGAGGCCAGCGAGCATATCGGCCCCTATCACGGCTCGTTCTTCATGCGGGACTGGCGGCGCAACTGTGCCGAGGCCGGCTCTTTCATGCTGGAGAAATGCTGCCACGATATCGACCTGTATCAAGGCGCCGTGGGAGTGCGGCCAACGCGCGTGGCCAGCTTCGGCGGCCGCAAGAAATTCGTTCCGAGCCAAAGGCCTGCGACACCGCCGGCATATCTCGGAGAGATGGCGCCGCGTTGGGGCGGGATTGACGACCCTTGGTCCGGCAAGGGCGACATCATCGATTACCAGACCGCGTTGGTCGAATATGAGAACGGCGCCACGATGGCGTTTCACACCAATCTCAACGTGCCTGACGAGTTCCGCCGCTTCTGTGTCATCGGCGTCGATGGCATGGCCGAGGGCGACTTCATTCGCAACACGTTCAAGGTCACGGATTCCAACACCGAGACGGTGATCCAGGAGACCGACAGCATCGGCACCGGCGACCAGAAAGGGCACTATGGCTCCGACATCGCCATGTGCCGGGATGTCATGTCTTTCGTGAAGGGCGATCTTGCCGGATTGCCGCTGAGCGTGAAGGATGCGCTGGAAGCCGGGGTCACGGCATTGGCCATGGACGAGGCGCGAGAGCAAGGCCGCGTCGTCGAACTTGCGCCGGTCTGGGACCGACTCGACGCGGCGCTGGCCGGCAAGGCGGCAGGGTAAGCGATGAAGAAAAAGACAGATCTCTTCCCATACCTGCTGCTGATCCCGGCCTTTCTGCTTGTGGTCACCATCGTCGCCTGGCCGCTGCTGGAGACCTTCCGGCTGTCCTTCACCAATGCCTCGATGCGCCCGACCTGGAACTATGTCGGCTTCGAGAATTACGTCGAGATATTCGAGGATGACTTCAACGAGATTATCCTGCGGACCTTCCTCTGGATGACGATCTCGGTGGTTCTGAAGATCGTGCTCGGCACCGTCGGTGCGTTACTTCTAAGCGCGGCCCTGCCCGGGCGCGGCCTGTTCCGGGTGCTGGTCATGCCGCCCTGGGTCGTGCCGATCGCCATTGGCGTCTTCATGTGGTCCTGGATGTATAACGGCCAGTTCGGCATGATCTCGGGCGTCGCGCAGCGGATCGGGCTGATCGACGGGCCCTTCGAGTTCCTCGCCTACAAGACCTCCTCCTTCCTCTCCACCATCGTCACCGATGTCTGGATCGGGGTGCCGCTGGTCTCGCTCTACCTTCTGGCGGCGATGCAATCGATCCCGCGGGAGCTACACGAGGCCGCCTGGACGGACGGCGCTTCGCGCTTCTATCGCCTGCGCCGGATCACCTTGCCGCTGATTGCGCCCTCGATCTTCACCATGGCGCTACTCTCCGCGATCTGGACCTTCAACTCCTTCGACATCATCTGGATCCTGACCGAAGGCGGCCCGCGTGGCGCCACGACCACGATGATCATCGACACCTACAAGACCGCCATCTCCCGCTTCCGCTTCGGCGAGGGCTCGGCGCGGGCGGTGATGATCCTGATCTGCCTGACGGCCTTCTCGGTGATCTACATGATGCTGCTCATGCGCACCGCACGCAAAGGGGAGTCGCGCTGATGCTCTACAAGTACAAATGGTATGAAAAGCTGGGCATGTATGCGGCGATGCTGGTCTTCCTGACCTTTGTCCTCGCGCCGTTCCTCGAAGCTTTCCTCGTCTCGCTGCGTCCGCTCGAAGCGGTCTTCCGCGCCCCGCACCGCTTCCTGACCGAGGACATGTCCTTCCGCGCCTATGTGACGATGTGGGAGAGCGTGCCAAACCTGCCGCGCTACATCTTCAACTCCTTCTTCATCTCCTGCGCGGTCACGCTGCTCGCGCTTTCCTGCATCATCCCGGCCGCCTATTCGGTCTCGCGTTTCGAGTACCGCTTCCGGGACGGAATCCTGACGGGCTTCCTTGCCATCAACATGGTGGGCGCTGCGGTCCTGATCATCCCGCTCTACAAGCTGATGCTGAGCATCGGCCTGCTGAACACCTATTGGGCGATGATCGTCCCAGGTGCTGCCTTCACCGTGCCGACGGGCATCTTCCTGATGCGCAGCTATTTCCTGCGCATCCCCAAGGAGCTTGAGGAAGCGGCCTATGTGGATGGCGCGGGGCGACTCTACACGCTCTGGCGGGTGATCCTGCCGGTGGCGCTGCCGGGGATCATCGTGGTCTCGATCACCGTCTTCATCTCGGCCTACGCCCAGCAATTCCTCTTCGCGCTGACGTTCAACTCCATCGACAATTACAACCCGCTGCCAATGGGCCTGTTCCAGTTCTTCGGCCGCGAGCGCGTCGTCTATAACGAGCTGATGGCGGCGAGCCTTGTCGGCATCCTGCCGGTGCTCTTCGTCTACATCTTCCTTCAGAAATACATCGTCGCCGGGCTGACCGCCGGGGCGGTGAAAGAATAGTGGTCAACCTCAGGGAGTATTCAGCCATGAAACTCAAGTCACTTCTCTTTGCCGGTACGGCAATCGTTCTGGGAGCGCAGATGGCCAGCGCCCAGACCGAACTCAAGTTCATCAATTGCGGCGGCAATGACGGCGTTGTGCCCGAAGCCCAGGACGCCGATGTCGCGGCATGGGAAGCCGAGAACCCGGATTACAAGGTGATGCAGGAATACATCCCCTGGGGCCAGTGCCAGGAAAAGGCGATCACGCTGGCCGCCGCCGGTGACCCGGTCGGCCTTGCCTATCTCGGCAGCCGCACCCTGCCCCAGCTCTCCGATGCCGGCCTGATCCTGCCCGTCGAGATGAGCGACGAAGAGCAGGCCAGCTACGAGCCCTCCGTGCTCTCCACGGTGCAGTTCAATGGCGCCATCTGGGGCCTGCCCCGTGCCTTCTCAACCAAGGCTATCTTCTACAACAAGGCAATCTTCGAAGAAGCCGGTCTGGACATGCCGAACGGTCCGCAGACCTGGGCCGAAATGCTCGAAGCCGGCAAGGCGATCTCCGAGAACACCGACGCCAAGGCGTTCGGTATGCCGGCGGCTTCCTTCGACAACACCATGCACGCCTTCCTCAACTTCATCTATTCCAACGGTGGTGAAGTCGTGAACAGCGATGGCGAGATTGTCTTCAACAGCCCCGAAGTCGTCGAAACCTTCCAGTTCTACAAGGACATGGTGCCCTTCTCGCAGGAAGGTCCGGTGGCTTATGATCGTGGCAAGGTCGAGCCGCTCTTCTCCGAAGGCAAGGTTGCCATGATGGTGCAGAGCTTCGGCTACCGGTCGCGCACTGGCGATGTCGATTACGGCATCACCTGGATCCCGAATGGCCCGTCCGGCGAGCACTCCACTCTGCTGATCACCGACAGCCTCGCCGTCTTCAAGGGTTCGGGCGTGGAAGAGGCCGCGATGTCGCTGGCCAAGTTCCTCAACGAGACCGACCGTCAGGCGAAGTTCGACGATATCGCCGGCTGGACCCCGGTTCGCGAGACCGACATCAGCCGTGCGCTGACCGAGAAGGATCCGAACTGGAAGTTCTTCCTCGAATCCATCTCTGCTGGCGGACCGGAGCCGCAGGTCATCGACTATAACGCCCTGCAGGACGTCATGAACGAGGCCATCCAGGGCGTCGTGCTCGACGAGATCTCGCCCGAGGAGGCCGCCGAAGACGTGGCCAAGGAACTCGCAGACCTGATGGAGTAATCCTCCATCTTCCGGGGCGGCGCGATCCGCGCGCCGCCCCCTTTCGCCTTTCAGGAGCGGATATGGGACATCTCACACTCACCGGCGTTACCAAGAATTTCGGCACCGCCGAGGTGATCAAATCGACCGATCTGACCATCGAGGATGGGGAATTCATCGTCTTTGTCGGCCCCTCGGGTTGTGGCAAATCGACGATCCTGCGGATGATCGCGGGGCTGGAGGAAATTACCTCCGGGACGATCTCGATCGACGGCGAGGTGGTCAACGACCTCGCCCCCGTCAAGCGCGGCATCGCCATGGTGTTCCAGTCCTACGCGCTCTACCCGCATATGAGCGTATTCGAGAATATCGCCTTCCCGCTGCGCGTCTCCAAGGCGCCGGAAGCGGAGGTCAAGGAGCGGGTCGGCAAGGCCGCCGCAATCCTCAAGCTGGAAGACCGGCTGACGCACCGCCCCGGCGCGCTCTCGGGCGGCCAACGCCAACGGGTCGCCATCGGTCGGGCCATCGTGCGCGAGCCCTCGGTCTTCCTCTTCGACGAACCGCTGTCCAACCTCGACGCAGCACTGCGCGCGGAGATGCGGGTGGAGCTATCGCTGCTGCACAATTCGCTCGGCAACACGATGATCTATGTCACCCATGATCAGGTCGAAGCCATGACCATGGCGACCAAGATCGTGGTGCTGCAAGACGGACAGATCGAGCAAGTTGGCTCGCCGCTGGAGCTTTTCCACAAGCCGGTCAACCGCTTCGTTGCCGGATTCATCGGCAACCCGAATATGAATTTCCTCGACGCGACCTGCCTGGGAAGCGGTCCTGACGGCGTCCGGGTCAAGCTTGCGACGGGGGCCGAGGTCACCGTGCAGGCAGATGGCACGGTTTCTGAAGGCGATGCCATGGTGTTGGGCATCCGGCCTGACGACCTCTGCGTCGGCGGCGGCGAGGCGCGGCTTGAGATGATGCCGGAAGTGGTCGAGCGTCTTGGCAATCACAGCGTGATCCACGGCCACGCCTCCAATGGCCAGCCGATCTGTGCCCAGGTCGACGGTGCTGTGCCGATCGCGGTCGGAACCGCCGCAGAGATCGGTTTCGACGGCAGCCGGGCGCATCTCTTCCTGTCTGATGGCAGCGCGCTTGAGCGGCGGGTCAATCTCGACGAGCTTTCGCTGCCCGACTAATGCGCGTTTCACATCACGACCAGCCCCAAGGGAGCTGACCAATGACTGATCGAACGACCCGGATGCGTCTGGAGATCGACGAAATACCTGCTGCCGCCGAGCGGTTGCTGACGGAAGGTGCCGCGGATGTCGCGCGGGTGGCCGCGCAACTGCGCGAGCGCGACCCGTCGTTGATCGTGACCGTCGCGCGCGGCACCTCGGATCACGCCTGCACCTTCCTGAAATACGCAGCCGAGACAGTCCTCGGCTTGCCTGTCGCCTCGCTCGGCCCCTCCATCGCCTCGATCTATCACACACCGCTGCGGCTGGACGGCGCCGCGAGCCTCTCGATCTCGCAATCCGGACAAAGCCCGGACATCGTGCAGATGACGGAAGCGGCCCGCGCCGGGGCGGCGCTGACCGTGTCCCTGACCAACAGCGCAAACTCGCCGCTGGCCGCCGCCGCCGACCTGTCGCTCGACATGCGCGCCGGGCCGGAGCTGGCTGTTGCCGCAACGAAGTCCTTCTGCAACTCGCTGGTTGCCAGCCTGATGCTGGTCGCGGAGTGGAAGGGCGACGATGCACTAAAAGCAACCCTCGCACGGCTGCCGCAGGCGCTCGAACAAGCGGTCGCGATCGACTGGCCTGAGATCCGCGACGGGGTTTCGGACGCGAGCTCGATGTTCACGCTGGGGCGCGGCCATTGCTTCGCGATCTCCAACGAGGCTGCGCTGAAGTTCAAGGAAACCTGCTTCCTGCATGCCGAGAGCTATTCCTCGGCCGAGGTGCTGCATGGCCCGGTTGCCGTTGTGCAGGAGGGCTTCCCGGTGCTCGCCTTCGCCGCCGGGGATGCCGCCGAGACCAGGCTGGCGGAGGTCGCCGACCGCATCGCCGCCATGGGCGGGCGCGTCTTCGCCACCACGTCCAAGGTCGCACAGGCCCACTCCGTCGCCCATGTCGACACAGACCACCCGCTGACCGATGCGCTCTGCCTGATCGCATCCTTCTATTCGATGGTCGAGCGGTTGGCCGGCAGCCGGGGCATCGACCCCGACACCCCGCGCAACCTGCTCAAGGTGACCGAAACGGTCTGAAACGGCGCGCTACCGCCCCTCGATGAACTTGCGTCCGGCCGCGACAGTGCGGTCGAGCCAGGGCTGTTCCTGCGCCATGGCGTCATCGAGCGAGGCGCCAAGCGGCAGCCAGTGCTCGACGATCACGCTCATATCCGCGTCGCAATGGGCAAGCTGGTCGAGGATCCAGGGGATGTTGGCCCGGCCTTCGCCAAGCGGCACGCCGTGAATGCGGAAGCCGACGCCATAGGGGTCCGGCGTGATCTCGAAATCCTTCAGATGCAGGTTGATCGTCCATGGCGCGAGCATGGTGATCGTCTCTTCCGGCCATTCGCCAGCGCAGATCGAGTTGGCCACGTCGAGGCAGACGCCAAGCGCGGGATCATTCACCGCTTCCAGCAGCTCCACCATGCGCGGGGACGGGTAGTTGAAATGGTTCTCGATGGCGATCCGGATGCCGGCGGCCTTCGCCTCCTCGACCAGCGGGCGGAGCTGTTCGGCCAGCTCGGTCACGGGCACGAGGGCATCCTCGGCATCGAGCGCCACGCGCAGGATCTTCGAAGAGATCACCTTGCAGATGCCGATATATTCCGCGACCTGCTTGGCGTCGAAACATTGGGTGCCGACTTCGAGCGTAATGCCCTTCTCGCGCGCAAGTGCGGCAAGCCGCTCCAGTTCCTCGGCCGAGAGCGCCTCCAGCGGCATGTTGTCGGCATATTGCACAAGATCCAACCCCATCCGTTCGGCGGCCTCGAGCACGTCGAAAGGCGTCATCGGGATCGCCGGAACCTGGTCCTTGATCCCGATATTCCAGCGATAGGCATAGCTTCCAAGACCAAGGCGCATGATGAATCCTCCAAGAATACCCTCTGGCGATGGGTGCCTCCGGCTTTGAAAGCCGTCCACATCCGCCAAGGCCCGGCCAGATCTCCAGACGGGTTCTCCTATTACCCATCACAATCCGCGCCACAGTAATATTTAGCAATACTACGCAAGTTTGTAATTTTTGTTTGTATCGTTTTGCTCCGGCTTGGCTCACTCTCAGCTCCACTGGACGCGAACCGGCGCGTCCGAAGGGAGGAACCATGAACGGGCAAACTTCGACCGACAAACGGTCGAATGTCTCCTTGGCGCGGCGCGCCTACAATATCCGTCGCAAGGCCATCCAGATGGGCGAAGTTCAGGGCCAGGGCTATGTAGGACAGGCGCTCGGCGTCGCCGATCTGCTCGCCGTCTCCTTCTTTCACGCGGTGGAGTACCGCTCCGAAGATCCGGAATGGGAAGGGCGGGACAGGGTCCTGCTCTCGATCGGGCATTACGCCATCGCCTTCTATGCCGCCCTGATGGAGGCCGGCATCCTGCCCGAGGAGGAGCTTGGCACCTACGGGATGGACGATTCCCGGATGCCGATGTCCGGCATGGCCTCCTACACGCCCGGCATGGAGATGAGCGGCGGCTCGCTCGGGCTTGGGCTCTCGGTCGCCGTGGGCCGCGCACTCGGACTGAAGCGCAAGAAGAGCGGCGCGCTGGTTTTCAACCTGATGTCGGATGGCGAGCTGGGCGAGGGATCGACCTGGGAAGCGGCGATGGGGGCTGCGCATCACAAGCTCGACAACCTGATCTGCCTTGTCGATTTCAACAACCAGCAGGCCGATGGCGCCTCGACCGGCATGCTCTCGGCCGAGCCAGTGGACGCAAAATTCGCCGCCTTCGGCTGGTTCGTGCAGCGGGTCGACGGCAACGATATCGACGCGCTGGTCGCCGCCTTCGACGCCGCCCGCGCCCATGACGGGCCGGAGCCGCGCGTGATCATCTGCGACACGAAGATGTGCAAGGGCGTGCCGTTCCTTGAGGCGCGCGAGATGGCCCATTTCGTCCGGGTCGAGCCGGATGAGTGGCAGAAGGCACTGGACGCGCTGGACGAGGAGGCCCCGAAATGAGTGCTGCAACCCGCGCCCGCAAATACGAGCCGCGCAAACTGCCCGAGGGCAAACAGGCCACCTCCGCCATGATCGCCTCGCTGGAAGCGGAAGGCTACGACACCGTCGCCGCGCCTTTCGGCCATGCGCTCAACGCGCTGGCGGAACGGGACGACCGGATCGTCGGCCTCTCGGCGGATCTGTCGAAATATACCGACCTGCATGTCTTCGCGCAGGCCAACCCGGATCGGTTCTATCAGGTCGGCATGGCCGAACAGCTCCTGATGGGGACGGCGGCGGGCCTCGCGCATGAGGGGTTCATCCCCTTCGCCACGACCTATGCCGTCTTCGCCGCGCGTCGGGCCTATGATTTCGTCTCCCAGGCCATCGCCGAGGAAGGGCTGCCGGTGAAGATATGCTGCGCCCTGCCCGGTCTGACCTCCGGCTACGGGCCGAGCCATCAGGCAACCGAGGATATCGCCATCTTTCGTGGCCTGCCGGACATTGCGATCATCGACCCGTGCGACGCGACGGACGTGGCGCAGATGGTGCCCGAACTCGTGGCGTGGAAGGGCCCGACCTATGCCCGCCTGCTGCGCGGACAGGTCGCCAATGTGCTTCAGAAGCACAAGCCGGACTACCAGTTCAAGCTCGGCCGCGCGCAGTTGATCCACGAGGGCAAGGACGTGCTGGTAATCTCCTCCGGCATCATGACCATGCGGGCGCTGGACGCTGCCGAGGATCTCGCCGCCGACGGGATTAATGTCGCCGTGCTGCACTGTCCGACGATCAAGCCGCTCGACACCAAGACCATCCTCTCCGAGGCCGGAAAAGGGCGGCTGACGGTCGTGGCGGAGAACCACACCAAGCTCGGCGGGCTGGGCGAGGCTGTGGCCACGACATTGCTGACGGCAGGCGTGACCCCGGTCTTCCGCCAGATCGGCCTGCCGGACGCCTTCCTCGACGCCGGCGCGCTGCCGACGCTGCACGACATGTACGGAATTTCCCGCCGCGCCGTGGCGGAGCAGATCAAGGGCTGGCTCTGACCGCCGACAGAACAGGAACGGAGAAGAAACATGGGACTACTTGAAGGCAAATTCGCCGTCATCACCGGCGCCGCCTCCCCGCGCGGGCTGGGCAAGGCCACCGCGAAGCTCTTTGTCGAGCATGGCGCGACGGTTGCGATCCTCGATCTCGACGCCGCGCAATCTCAGGCCGCCGCGGCGGATCTCGGGGCGGGTCATGTCGGCCTGGAATGCAATGTGTGCGACAAGGCGCAGGTGCAGGCGGTCATGGACACGCTCATTGCGAAATGGGGTCAGATCGACATTCTTGTGAACAATGCCGGGATCACCCAGCCGCTGAAATTCCTCGAAATCGAACCGGAGAATTACGAGGCAGTGACCGATGTCAGCCTGCGCGGCACGCTTTATTGCAGCCAGGCCGTGGTACCGCATATGCGGGCGCGCAAGTCCGGCTCGATCATCAACCTCTCCTCGGTTTCGGCGCAGCGCGGCGGCGGCATTTTCGGCGGTCCGCATTACTCGGCGGCCAAAGCCGGCATTCTGGGCCTGACCAAAGCCAGCGCCCGCGAACTGGCGCCAGACAATGTCCGTGTCAACGCCATCTGCCCGGGCTTCATCGCCACCGACATCACCCAGGGCAAGCTGACGCCCGAGATGAAGGCGCAGGTTCTGGCCGGCATCCCTATGGGCCGCGCCGGCGAAGCACGCGATGTCGCGGGCTGCGCGCTCTTTCTTGCCTCGGAGCTGTCGGCCTATTGCACCGGGACCGAGGTCGATGTGAATGGTGGCTCACTGATCCACTGAGGCGCGCGGCCTGTCAGGAGCGCTCGGACCCCACATCACCCGGGGTCGGCCCCTCTTCCTGCACCACGCGACACCCCTTCGCCTCAAGGAAGGTGCGCAGCTCAGCCTCGTGCTTCGCGCCCTCCTGCACCACCCAGTCGGTGAAACGCCGCACGATACGACGATTGGTGTGTCGCGGCGGGCAGACCACGCGATAGGCCGGGTAGGCGATGACATCGATCTTCGGCGAAAGTGGAACCAGCCGGCCGGCTTCCAACTCGCGCCAGGCCAGCACGGCGCTCTCCAACGTGACGCCGGCGCCATCGACGGCAAGCTGGATCGCCATCGAGGAACGGTCAAAGCGCAGTGAATAGACGGACGGGATCGACATCGACCGTCCGGCATAGCGATTCAGCCAGAGGTCCCAGCGGTAATGGGCCATGGCGGAGTCGATCAGCTGGGCCTCGCGAAGCTGCTCCAACGTGTCGTCGCTTGTCTTGCGAAGCGTCTCCAGCAGCTCGGGCGAACACATGGGCAGCACGAAATCCTGCATCACCGGGGTTTCGTGCAATTCGGACAGGGCTCCGTTGCCATAACGCAGGTCGAGATCCACATTCTCGGTTCCGAAATCGGAGACCTCCGGCGTTGCGTCAACCCGGACGGACCAGTCGGGATGCTGGTCGAGAAACGACTTGATCCGTGGACCCAGCCAACGGACCCCGAAGGACGGACTCGCCCGCAGGACAAATTCCCGCCCATGTGGCTGACGAACGATGGCGGAATGCACATCGGACATCAACTTGAACGCCTGCGATGTCGCGGTGTAGAGCCGCGCGCCTTCTTCCGTCGGGATCAGTCGGCGATTGTGACGGCGGAACAGGAGGACGCCGAGCTGCTGTTCGAGCAGGCGGATCTGCTGGCTCACGGCCGACGTGGTCACGCGGAGCTCATCGGCGGCCTTGGAGACGCGCCCAAGCCGCACGACCGCCTCGAAATGGCGCAACCCGTTGAAATTGAGATCCTTCAGCATCGATCCGTCCGACTTCGTTCCGGGCGCGGTCAGGCCGGCCCTGGTCCATCGTAACCGCGCGGGAGGAGACCGCAATGCGAGCTGGCCTCTCGCGGTCTTCAAAAAGCAAAACGCCCCACCAAACCGGCGGGGCGTCCTGTTTTCAATCGTCTGTCCGGGCTCAGAGGTCGCGGCTCTCCGCCGTGTCCACGATGAAGATATCCTCGGCGCTTCCGCCAACGACATCCTCGACCGGGGCTGCCAGCGCCGCCGCGGCTTCCGCCTCGGCCTGGCGCTCGTCGATCACCTTCTGATCGCGATCCGTAGCGATCTTGCGGACCCGCTGGGTCGCGCCACCGGTGCCCGCCGGGATAAGGCGGCCGACGATGACGTTCTCCTTGAGACCGACCAGCTTGTCGCGCTTGCCCTGGACCGAGGCCTCGGTGAGCACGCGGGTGGTCTCCTGGAAGGAGGCCGCCGAGATGAAGGACCGGGTCTGCAAGCTCGCCTTGGTGATGCCGAGCAGGATCGGTTCGCCCTGGGCCGGGCGGCGGCCGTCCTTGAGCGCCTTGGCATTGGCCTCGTCGAACTCGGCCTTGTCCACGTTCTCGCCCTTGAGCAGCGTGGTTTCCCCGGAATCCTGGATCTCCCACTTCTGCAGCATCTGGCGAACGATCACCTCGATATGCTTGTCGTTGATCTTCACGCCCTGCAGACGATAGACCTCCTGCACCTCGTTGATCATGTAGTCAGCCAGCGCTTCGACACCCATGATCGACAGGATGTCATGCGGCGCCGGGTTGCCGTCCATGATGTAGTCGCCCTTCTGGATGAAGTCGCCTTCCTGCACCGGGATGTGCTTGCCCTTCGGCACCATGTATTCGACCGGCTCCAGCCCTTCTTCGGCAGGAACGACCGCAATCCGACGCTTGTTCTTGTAGTCGCGTCCGAATTTCACATAGCCATCGGCCTCGGCGATGATCGCGTGATCCTTGGGACGACGCGCCTCGAAGAGTTCGGCCACACGCGGCAGACCACCGGTGATGTCCTTCGTCTTCGCGCCTTCCCGCGGAATACGCGCGACCACGTCACCGGCCTTGACCTCGGAGCCTTCCTCGATCGAGAGGACCGCATCCACCGACATCTGGTAGGTCACGGGGTTGCCGAGATCGTTGCGGACCGCCTCGCCCGTTTCCGGGTCGAGGATCAGGACTTCCGGCTTGAGCTCGTTGCCCTTGGGCGCGGAACGCCAGTCGGACACGATCTTCTGCGTCATGCCGGTCGCATCGTCCGTATCTTCGCGCACCGAGATGCCCGAGATAAGGTCGACGAACTTCGCGGTACCGGCCTTCTCGGCGATGATCGGCTGGGTGTATGGGTCCCATTCGAAGAGCTTCTCGCGACGGGCGATCTGCTGACCGTCCTTGACGAAGATCTTCGAGCCGTAGCTGATCTTGAAGTTGCCACGCTCCACACCATGCTCGTCCATGATGGCGATCTGCATGTTACGGCCCATAACCACATGCTCACCAGCTGCGTTTTCCAGCAGGTTCGCATTGCGGAACTCGATCTTGCCGTCGAAGTTGGCCTCCTGGAAGGATTGCTGGCCACCCTGGGCAACGCCGCCGATGTGGAAGGTCCGCATCGTCAGCTGTGTGCCCGGCTCACCGATCGACTGCGCCGCAATGATACCCACGGCCTCGCCCTGGTTCACCGTCGTACCGCGCGCAAGGTCACGGCCATAGCACATGGCGCAGACGCCCTCTTCGCTCTCGCAGGTCAGCGGCGACCGCATGCGGATGGAAACGAGACCGGATTTCTCGATCTCGTCGGCCTTGCGCTCGTCGATCAGCTCGTTGCGCGCAACGATGACCTCGTCGGTGCCCGGACGCAGGATGTCCTCGGCCGCGACACGGCCCAGCACACGCTCGCCGAGCGTCGCCACGACCTCGCCATCCTTGATCGCCGGCTCGGCGGTGATCGCGATATCGGTGCCACAGTCATGCTCACGGATGATGCAATCCTGCGCCACGTCCACCAGACGACGGGTCAGGTAGCCCGAGTTCGCCGTCTTCAGAGCGGTGTCCGACAGACCCTTCCGGGCGCCGTGAGTGGAGTTGAAGTACTCCAGCACGGTCAGGCCTTCCTTGAAGTTCGAAATGATCGGCGTCTCGATGATCTCGCCGGACGGCTTGGCCATCAGGCCGCGCATGGCGCCCAGCTGCTTCATCTGCGTAACGGAGCCACGCGCCTTGGAGTCGGCCATCATGTAGACCGAGTTCGGCTCTTCTTCAGCGCCGTTCTCGTCTTTCCGCTTGGCGGAGATGGTGTTCATCATGGCGTCCGTGACGCGGTCGTTACATTTCGACCAGGCATCGACGACCTTGTTGTACTTCTCACCCTGGGTGATCAGGCCGTCCATGTATTGCTGTTCGAAATCCTTGACCTGGTCGCGGACCGAGTCGACGATCTCCCACTTGGTGTCGGGGATGACCATGTCATCCTTGCCGAAGGAGATGCCGCCCTTGAACGCTTCGCGGAAGCCCATCGTCATGATCTGATCGCAGAAGATGACCGATTCCTTCTGGCCGCAATAGCGGTAGACGGTATCGATGACCTTCTGGACGTCGCCCTTCTTGAGCAGGCGGTTGACCAGCTCGAACGGCGCCTTGGCGTTCTTTGGCAGCAGCGCGCCAAGACGGACCCGGCCGGGCGTCGTCTCGTAGCGGATCATCACTTCCTGGCCATGATCGTCGATCTGCGAGACGCGGCACTGGATCTTGGCATGCATATGCACTTCGCCTGCATCGAGGGCGTGTTGCACCTCCTCGATGCCGGAGAAGATCATGCCTTCGCCCTTCATGCCTTCGCGCATCATCGACACGTAGTAGAGGCCGAGGATCATGTCCTGCGAGGGCACGATGATCGGCGCGCCGTTGGCGGGCGACAGCACGTTGTTGGTCGACATCATCAGCACGCGCGCTTCAAGCTGGGCTTCCAGCGAGAGCGGCACGTGGACGGCCATCTGGTCACCGTCGAAGTCGGCGTTAAAGGCCGAACAGACGAGCGGGTGCAGCTGGATCGCCTTGCCTTCGATCAGCGTGGGTTCGAAGGCCTGGATGCCGAGGCGGTGCAGCGTGGGCGCGCGGTTCAGAAGGACCGGGTGCTCACGGATAACCTCGTCGAGGATATCCCAGACCTCGGGACGTTCTTTCTCCACCAGCTTCTTCGCCTGTTTCACGGTACTGGACAGGCCCTTGGCCTCCAGCCGCGAATAGATGAAGGGCTTGAAAAGCTCGAGCGCCATTTTCTTCGGAAGACCGCATTGATGCAGCTTCAGCTCCGGGCCGGTCACGATGACCGAGCGGCCGGAGAAGTCCACGCGCTTACCCAAAAGGTTCTGCCGGAAGCGACCCTGCTTGCCCTTGAGCATGTCGGAGAGCGACTTCAGCGGACGCTTGTTGGCGCCGGTGATAACGCGGCCACGACGACCGTTGTCGAACAGCGCGTCAACGGATTCCTGCAGCATCCGCTTTTCGTTACGGATGATGATGTCCGGCGCGCGCAGCTCGATGAGACGCTTGAGACGGTTGTTCCGGTTGATCACGCGGCGATAGAGATCGTTCAGGTCCGAGGTCGCGAAACGGCCACCATCCAGCGGGACGAGCGGGCGCAGTTCCGGCGGAATAACCGGCACGACCGTGAGGATCATCCATTCCGGACGGTTGCCCGATTCCAGGAAATGCTCGACGATCTTCAGACGCTTGATGATCTTCTTCGGCTTCAGCTCGCCAGTGGCTTCCTTCAGCTCGTCGCGCAGTTGCTCGGCGGTCGACTCAAGGTCGATCTGGGAGAGCATCTCGCGGATCGCTTCGGCGCCGATATTGGCGGTGAAGGCGTCCATGCCATAGGTATCCTGGGCATCCATGAACTCCTCTTCGGACATGAGCTGCCCGTAGGAGAGGTCAGTGAGACCCGGCTCGATGACAACGTAGTTCTCGAAGTAGAGAATGCGCTCGAGATCGCGAAGCGTCATGTCCAGCATCAGGCCGATGCGGGAGGGGAGCGACTTCAGGAACCAGATATGCGCAACCGGCGCGGCCAGTTCGATATGGCCCATGCGTTCGCGGCGCACCTTCTGCAGCGTGACTTCCACGCCGCATTTCTCGCAGACAACGCCGCGATATTTCATGCGCTTGTATTTGCCGCAGAGGCATTCGTAATCCTTGATCGGGCCAAAGATCCGGGCGCAGAACAGGCCGTCGCGCTCCGGCTTGAAGGTCCGGTAGTTGATGGTCTCGGGCTTCTTGATCTCGCCATAGGACCACGAGAGGATCCGTTCCGGGCTCGCCAGCGACACCTTGATCTCGTCAAAGACCTTCGGCGGGGTGAGCGGGTTGAACGGGTTGTTGGTCAGTTCCTGGTTCATCTTCAAATCCTTGAAATGGTGCGGGAGGGGAGGAGCCGGGCGACGCGTGCGCCGCCCGTTTCAGGCCGGGGCCTTATTCCTCGCCCTCCGCATCCAGGAGTTCCATGTTGAGGCCGAGGCCACGCACTTCCTTGACGAGAACGTTGAACGATTCCGGCACGCCGGCTTCGAAATTGTCCTCGCCCTTGACGATGCTCTCGTAGACCTTGGTCCGTCCTGCCACGTCGTCCGACTTCACCGTCAGCATCTCCTGCAGGGTGTAGGCGGCGCCGTAAGCTTCCAGGGCCCAGACCTCCATCTCCCCGAAACGCTGACCGCCGAACTGCGCCTTACCACCAAGCGGCTGCTGGGTGACGAGCGAGTACGGGCCGGTGCTCCGCGCGTGGATCTTGTCATCCACGAGGTGGTGCAGCTTGAGCAGGTACTTCATGCCCACGGTGACCTTGCGGGAGAACTGCTCGCCGGTGCGGCCGTCGAACAGGTCCGACTGACCGGACAGGTCAAAGCCGGCACGCTTGAGCGCGTCATTGACGCCCTCTTCGCGGGCACCGTCAAAGACAGGCGTGGCGATCGGAACACCGTTGGTGACGAGCGAGGCGCTCTCCACCAGGTGATCTTCGTCCATCTCGGCGATGCCTTCTTCGTAGACATCCTCGCCATAGACCAGCTTCATCGCGTCCCGGACCGGGGTCAGGTCGCCAGAGCGGCGATACTCGTCCAGAGCGTCATCGACCTTGATGCCGAGGCCGCGCGCGGCCCAGCCCATATGGGTCTCGAGGATCTGTCCGACATTCATCCGCGAGGGCACGCCGAGCGGGTTCAGCACGAAGTCGACAGGCGTACCGTCGGCGAGGAAGGGCATGTCCTCCATCGGGACAACCCGGGAGATAACACCCTTGTTGCCGTGACGGCCGGCCATCTTGTCGCCCGGCTGAAGCTTGCGCTTCACCGCGATGAAGACCTTGACCATCTTCATCACGCCCGGCGGCAGGTCGTCGCCGCGGCGAACCTTCTCGACCTTGTCCTCGAAACGGGCATCCAGCGCGCGCTTCTGCACGTCGAACTGCTCGTTCAGCGCCTCGACCACCTGCGCGTCGGCCTCTTCGGCCAGCGCCAGCTGCCACCACTGGCCCTTGGACAGGGTTCCCAGCAGATCCTCGGTGATCGCCGCATTGGACGGAACGCCCCTCGGACCCTTCACCGCGGTCTTGCCGAGGATCATGGACTTCAGGCGCGCATAGATGTTGCGCTCGAGGATGACGAGCTCGTCGTCCCGGTCACGGGCCAGACGCTCGACCTCTTCGCGCTCGATCTGCAGCGCACGCTCGTCTTTTTCCACACCATGGCGGTTGAAGACGCGCACTTCGACGACAGTACCAAAATCCCCCGGCGGCAGGCGCAGGGAGGTGTCACGGACATCGGAAGCCTTCTCACCGAAGATGGCGCGCAGGAGTTTCTCCTCCGGCGTCATCGGGCTCTCGCCTTTCGGGGTGATCTTGCCCACGAGAATGTCTGCCGGGCCCACTTCGGCGCCGATATACACGATCCCCGCCTCGTCGAGGTTGCGCAGGGCTTCCTCGCCGACATTCGGGATATCGCGGGTGATCTCTTCCGGGCCGAGCTTGGTGTCACGGGCGGCGACTTCGAATTCCTCGATATGGACAGAGGTGAAGACGTCATCCTTGGCGATGCGCTCGGAGATGAGGATCGAGTCCTCGTAGTTGTAGCCGTTCCAGGGCATGAAGGCGACGATCACGTTCTTGCCGAGGGCCAGCTCACCGATATCGGTGGAGGGGCCGTCCGCGATCACTTCGCCCTTGGTCACCAGGTCGCCCACCTTCACCAGCGGACGCTGGTTGATGCAGGTGTTCTGGTTGGACCGCTGGAACTTGCGCAGGCGGTAGATATCGACGCCGGGATCACCGACCGCGAGATCGGCCGTGGCGCGGACAACGATCCGCTGGGCGTCGACCTGGTCGATGACGCCGGCACGCTTGGCCTGGATGGCCGCGCCCGAGTCGATGGCGACCTTGCCCTCGATGCCGGTGCCGACAAGCGGCGCCTCGGCGCGCAGGAGCGGAACCGCCTGACGTTGCATGTTCGAGCCCATCAGAGCGCGGTTGGCATCGTCATTCTCGAGGAACGGGATCAGCGAGGCAGCGACCGAGACCAGCTGCTTGGGCGACACGTCGATCAGGTCGACCGTGTCACGCGGCGCCATGGTGTATTCGCCCGACTGGCGGGTGTTCACCAGATCGTTCTCGAAGCGACCGTTGACGTCCAGATGCGCGTTGGCCTGGGCGACCGTGTGGCGCATCTCCTCCGTCGCGGACATGTAGTGAACCTCATCGGTCACCTGCCCGTCTTTCACGACGCGGTAGGGGGTCTCGATGAAGCCGTACTTGTTCACGCGGGCAAACGTGGCCAGCGAGTTGATCAGACCAATGTTCGGGCCTTCCGGCGTCTCGATCGGGCACATCCGGCCATAGTGGGTCGGGTGCACGTCGCGAACCTCGAAGCCGGCACGCTCACGGGTCAGACCGCCCGGGCCAAGCGCCGAGAGACGACGCTTATGCGTGACCTCGGAGAGCGGGTTGGTCTGGTCCATGAACTGGCTGAGCTGCGAGGAGCCGAAGAATTCGCGCACGGCAGCCGCGGCGGGCTTGGCGTTGATCAGATCCTGCGGCATGACCGTGTCGATCTCGACGGAGGACATGCGCTCCTTGATCGCGCGCTCCATGCGAAGCAGGCCGACGCGGTACTGGTTTTCCATCAGCTCGCCGACCGAGCGAACACGACGGTTGCCGAGGTGGTCGATATCGTCGATGTCGCCCTTGCCGTCACGCAGCTCCACCAGCGCCTTGATACAGGCAATGATGTCAGCCTTGCGCAGGGTCCGTTGCGTGTCTTCGGCGTCCAGCGCCAGACGCATGTTCATCTTAACCCGGCCAACGGCGGAGAGATCGTAGCGCTCGCTGTCGAAGAACAGGCTGTCGAAGAGCGTGGACGCGGCCTCGACGGTGGGCGGCTCGCCCGGACGCATCACGCGATAGATGTCCATGAGCGCGGTGTCGCGGCCCATGTTCTTGTCCATCGCCATGGTGTTGCGCATGTAGGGGCCGACATTGATGTTGTCGATGTCGAGCACGGGGATCTCGGTGAAGCCCGCATCCATGAGATCCTTGAGAATCCCGCCGGTGACCTCGCCATCCTTGTCGGTTTCCCAGGTCAGCTCGTCGCCGGCCTCGGCATAGATCGCGCCGGTATCTTCGTTGATGATATCCTTGGCGACAAAGCGGCCGACGATATGATCGAAGGGCACGAGCAGCTCGGTGATGGTCCCCTCTTCGAGGATCTTCTTCACGGCGCGCGGCGTGACCTTCTTGCCGGCCTCGCAGATCACCTCGCCGGTGGCGGCATCGACCAGATCATAGGTCGGACGCGTGCCACGAGCCCGCTCGGGGAAGAACTTGGTAACCCAGCCCTTGTTCTTCTCGAGCTTGAAGTCGACCGTATCGTAATAGGCGTCGCAGATGCCTTCCTGATCGAGACCGAGTGCATAGAGCAGGGTCGTGACCGGCAGCTTGCGGCGGCGGTCGATGCGGGCATAAACGTTGTCCTTGGCATCGAATTCAAAGTCGAGCCAGGAGCCGCGATAGGGGATGATCCGGCAGGCGAAGAGCAGCTTGCCCGAAGAATGGGTCTTGCCCTTGTCATGGTCGAAGAACACGCCCGGGGAGCGGTGCATCTGGGAAACGATCACCCGCTCGGTGCCGTTGACGATGAAGGTGCCGTTGGGCGTCATCAGGGGCATGTCGCCCATGAAGACATCCTGCTCCTTGATGTCCTTGACGGATTTCGCGCCAGTATCCTCGTCGATATCGAACACGATGAGGCGAAGCGTGACCTTCAGCGGGGCGCTGTAGGTCATGTCGCGCTGCATGCATTCTTCAACGTCGTATTTCGGCTTTTCCAGCTCGTAACGAACGAATTCAAGAACAGCGGTCTCGTTGAAATCCTTGATCGGGAATACCGACTGGAAGACACCCATGATGCCTTCGCCGTCTTTCGGCTCGGTTGAATCGCCGGACTTCAAGAATAGATCGTAAGAAGATTTCTGAACCTCGATGAGGTTCGGCATTTCCAGGACTTCCCGGATCTTGCCGAAATACTTGCGGAGTCGCTTCTGGCCAAGGAAGGTCTGCGCCATGTGGTAAGTCACCTTTCGTCTGTCGCGTTGCACATGCCGTCGGGCCCCGGCTGTGCGCCGCTCACGAATGAAGGGGGATCAGGTTCTATTCCCGTCACCGTCCCACCGGCAACTCCCGAACCATTTGAACCGCGCCTTGGAAAGGGTCGGGCAGTTCGGCCCTTTCCAAGACAGGTTCGGCAGGAGCCGGTTTTCACCGGCTCCTGCCTCACAAATCAGGTCAAAACTCGGATTACTTGAGTTCGACTTCGGCGCCAGCTGCTTCCAGCTTGCCCTTGATTTCTTCGGCTTCGTCCTTGGAGCACTGCTCCTTGACGGCCTTGCCACCAGCTTCGACGAGCTCTTTGGCTTCCTTGAGGCCCAGGCCGGTGATGGCGCGGACTTCTTTGATGACGTTGATCTTCTTGTCGCCAGCGGCTTTGAGGATCACATCAAATTCGGTCTGCTCTTCGGCAGCCTCACCAGCGCCTTCAGCCGGGCCAGCCATCATGACAGCGCCGCCAGCGGCGGGCTCGATGCCGTACTCGTCCTTGAGGATGGTTTTCAGTTCCTGGGCTTCGAGAAGGGTCAGACCCACGATCTCTTCAGCAAGTTTCTTCAGATCAGCCATTGTACTGTTTCCGTATCTCTATTTGTGTTCCAACGCGAAGTTCTTGTCTCCACGAAGGTCTCGCGATCACGCGGCCTCGCCGCGCTCCTCGATGGTGCTGAGAATGCTCGCGATGTTCGAAGCAGGTGCGCCAATGGCCCCGGCAATGTTGGATGCAGGCGCGCCGATGCAGCCGACGATGGAAGCAATGAGCTCCTCGCGCGACGGCATTTTCGACACGGCCGTGACACCAGCACGGTCCAGGGCGTTCTCTCCCATGGCCCCGCCGAGGATCTCGAATTTCGAGTTTTCCTTGGCAAAGTCCTCGGCAACCTTGGCCGCGGCCACGGGGTCTTCCGAGAAGGTGAGAACAGTCATGCCCGTCAGATACTCGCCGATGCTTGCGCAGGGCTTGTCCTCAAGGGCGATCTTGGCGAGCCTGTTCTTGGCAACACGCACGGATGCTTCGGCGCCGCGGGCGCGAGCACGAAGATCCTGCATCTCGGCAACCGTGAGACCTTCGTAGTGGGCAACCACTACGACGCCAGAGCTTTCAAAGATCTGGCCGAGTTCGTCGACCAATTTCTCTTTCTGGGCTCTATCCACAGTTTCACTCCAAGTATGGGAGGCTTGCACCCCCCGGCTCATGTTTGCCGGCGAAAGCCGGCGTTCAGGTCCGATATACGGGGCTGCGCCAATCCGCCCGAGGTCACCCTCGGCCAATCTTGTCGTATCCCGTCTCAGGCAGGAATTATGGCGACCGTCTTTTGGATCGCTCGCCACCCACCGTCTTGGACGAAACGCAAAACAGCGCACGACGAATCGCACGCTGGTTTGCGAGATGTTTACTTAGTGGCTTCTTCATCCATTGCCAAGACAAAACAACGTAGGACGACTAAAGCGGTTCTGCGAGCAACTCGATGAAATAGCTGACCAGTTGCACCCGCCCCGACTGGCCGGACTTCTGATAGATGGAGGAGTTCTGCGCCTTTATGGTGCCTTCGCTCTTGTCCAGCAGCCCGGCAATCTCGGCAATCGAGAAGCCCTTGACGATGAGTGTGGCGACCTCGCGTTCGGCCGCACTGAGGCCCCATTGATCGAACTTCGCCATCATCACGGAATGAAACGAGGCCGACGCGACCCGGAGTTGCTCCTCGAGGCGCTCTGTCCGGCGCATGGACCGCCGGAGCATCAAAAGCGTGATCACGGATCCGGTCGCCATGCCGACGATCGACAGCAACTCCACGATCTCATGCACTTCCCAGGAAAGCGCGTGTCCGTGCAAGTCCAGCACCGTTCCGGCAAAATCGAACAGGAACAGGCACAATGCGGCAAGCTGGACCACCAGCGCCACAGCCAGCCAACGTCCGATTCCGCCCGGCGCGGCACCGCCCCGCGCCGATGGCGCGGGCGCGGATCCGGAATCTGTGAGATCAACACTCACGAGTCGTCATCATCATCATCGTCGTCGTCGTCATCATCGTCATCGTCGTCGTCGTCGTCATCATCGTCATCGTCGTCGTCGTCATCATCGTCGTCATCATCGCCGCGGTCATCGTCGCGATCATCATCGTCATCGTCATCGTCGTCGCGGTCGTCATCACGGTCGTCATCGCGATCATCATCGTCATTGTCATCGTCGTCGCGGTCGTCATCGCGGTCGTCATCGCGGTCGTCATCGCGGTCATCGTCATCGCGGTCATCATCGCGGTCGTCATCGTCATAGTCGTCATCGCGGCCGCCACGACGATCATCATCATCATCTTCATGATCGTCGTCGTCGTCCCGTTCGACCTCATCCTTCAAGACGCGCCCGGAACCCGTCAAAACGATCTCCCGTTCGATATCGCCGCGTTTGGCCTCGATCTTGGTTCGGCCGAGCATAGTGCGTTTCACCTCGAATTGCCGGAAACCCTGTTCGCGAAGTTGCTGGATCACCGCCTCCGTTGGTGTCTCGGCCATCAGAAGACCTGTCCCCGCAAATGTCGCAACGAGGAAGGTCGTGATTTTCAGCGCCTTTTTTGTCGATCCGGTCATTGTCTTCATACCTCCTGTGGATTGAGTTGACCTGCCTTCAAGCTGTCGCCGCAAAGGTCTGGGCTCAATCCGACCATGGTCCAAAAGGCGCCGGATGGACGAAGGATTATGCCGTTCCGGGCATCGCCAAGGTCACCGTCGCACCCCCCGCATCGGCAGTGTGCTGCTCACCCTCGGGTCCAGTCGACGAATCCCTCCAGGAACGTCGCGAGCCGGCCCCGTGTCTCGGCGTCGACCACCTCGCCTGCATCATCAACCAGTTTCCGGACCCCGGAGACCATGAGACGCCCCTCGTGATACTGCCGGGCTTGCAGCGCGCGCAGCACCTGCAGCCAGTGTGTCTGGGCCATGATCGTGCCAAATCCGCCCGGAGACGCGCCGATCACTGCCACCGGCTTTCCCTTGAACACGGCCGCACCCGGCCCGCTGCCGACCCAGTCCAGCGCGTTCTTGAACACGCCGGGAATGCCATTGTTGTATTCCGGCGTGGACAGGAGCAGCCCATCTGCCGCCTCGATCCGGGCGCGCAGGTCGAGCACGGCGGCCGGGACTCCGTCCGCTTCCAGATCGGCGTTGTAGAGCGGCACATCGGCAATCGAGCCGATCTCGAGGCTTGCCCCGCCCGGCATCTCTTCCGACGCCGCTTTCAGCAACGCCGCGTTGAAAGACTTGCGGCGCAGACTGCCGCTCAAACCAAAGATGCGTGTCATGTCCGGACCTCCTGTTCAGTCCGCCTAACGTAGGCTGTTCAGCAAGGCGGACGAGGGTTGTCCGGTCACCGCCATGCCATTGGCCCGCTGATAGTCGCTGATCGCGGCTTCGGTTTTCGAGCCGATCACGCCGTCGGGCTCACCCACGTCATAGCCCTTCGCATTCAGCCGCCGCTGCAACTCCTTGCGATCATCGATCCGCATCCCGTAACGGTCCGGCGCAAAGCTGCCCTGAATCGGCGGCTTTCCGATCAACCGGTCCGACAGGTGCCCAACGCCGATGCCGTAGCTCTCGGCATTGTTGTAGCGCAGGATCACGTTGAAATTGTTGAACACCATGAAAGCCACACCGCCGATCCCGTCCGGGGCCAGAATCGCCGCCGAGCCGTGATTGGGCACCTTGCGACCATTCATGTCCCGTACGCCAGACGCCGCCCATGCATCCGGGCTGCGCTTCGTGCCGCGGCCGGTCGGGCCGGTGTAGCCGGCGGGAAGCTGCACCTCGACACCCCAGGGTTGGCCGCGCCGCCAGCCATTGCGCTGCAGATAGGCGGCCGTGGAGGCCAGCGAGTCAGACGGGTCGTCGGACCAGATATCGCGCCGCCCATCGCCAGTGAAATCGACAGCGAATGCCTGGTAGGAGGTCGGGATGAACTGCGTGTGCCCCATCGCTCCGGCCCAGCTTCCGAGCATCTTCTCCGGTGTCGTGTCGCCGCGCTGCAGGATCTTCAACGCCGCGATCAGTTGCTTCTCCATGAAGACGCCGCGACGTCCGTCAAAGGCCAGCGTCGACAGCGAGGAGATCACCGGAATATCGCCGCGCCGGGTGCCGTATTTGCTTTCCAGCCCCCAGATTGCGGTCACGACCTGCTTCTCGACGCCGTAGCGGCTCTCGACGGCCGAAAGGGTGGAGCCATGCCGGTTCAGCGCCGCCTTGCCCATACGGATACGTTCATCGGAGGCGGCAATCGCAATGTAGTCCTCCAGCGTGCGCTTGAACTCGGTCTGGTTGCGATCCTTGTCGATCACATCCGGCAGGTAGCCGACATCACGGAAGGCGCGCTCAATCACGCTCGACGAGATCCCTGCCGACGCCGCCCGCCCCTTGAAGGAAGCCACCCAGGCATCGAAAGCCGGATTCGGAACCGCACGTACGCTCGTCCCGCCCGATCGCGACACGCTGCTGCCACCACCACTCATACAGCCCGAAACCAGCGTCGCCGTCAGACCGCAAAAAACCGTTCGCCGGGAGATCTCCATGGCAATGCCCTTTGTTGATAAACTGCTCGCAGCGAGCTTACAGCCTTCCAACCGCCGCGCCTAGCGTGTGCCGGAGCAGGCGAGCGGAAAATAGCGGCACCACAGCGTCCGGGGAACGCCCCAGCGCTGCTGGACCGGGACCCAACCTTGCCAGCCTTGAAACATGCAAGCTCCGAACTCCGGCGCCCCAGACCAGTGCCATAAAAAAAGGCGCCCCTCAGGAGCGCCTTCTTTCGAATTTTCCGAAACCGTTCGGTTACTGCTGTTCGGTCGCAGCAGCCACATCGATGGTCACGCCCGGGCCCATAGAGGAACTCAGCGAGATCTTTTCCATGTAGGTGCCCTTGGCGCCCGAGGGCTTCGCCTTGGCAACCGCATCGCAGAACGCCTTGACGTTCTCGATAAGCTTGGCCTCGTCGAAGGACGCCTTGCCAACGCCAGCATGGACGACACCGCCCTTTTCGGCCTTGAACTGCACCTCGCCGCCTTTGGCAGCGTCGATGGCGGTCTTGACGTCGGGGGTCACGGTGCCGACCTTCGGGTTCGGCATCAGGTTGCGCGGGCCCAGGATCTTACCAAGGCGGCCGACGATCGGCATCATGTCCGGGGTCGCGATGCAACGGTCGAAGTTGATCTCGCCACCCTGGATGGCCTGCATCAGGTCTTCGGCACCAACGATATCGGCGCCGGCAGCGGTTGCTTCCTCGGCCTTGTCACCACGGGCGAAGACAGCCACGCGGACGGTCTTGCCGGTGCCGTTCGGCAGAACAACGGTGCCACGGACCATCTGGTCGGCGTGACGGGTGTCGACGCCCAGGTTCATCGCGATCTCGACGGTCTCGTCGAACTTCGCCTTGGCGTTGGCCTTGACCAGGGAGACGGCCTCCTCGACGGAGAGGTCTTCCTTGCCGGCAAAGGCTTCACGGGCGGCGCGGGTACGTTTTCCAAGCTTGGCCATAATTTACCCTTTCACCTCGATACCCATGGAACGGGCGGAGCCGAGGATGATCTGCATCGCGGCTTCGATATCGTTCGCGTTGAGGTCCTTCATCTTGGCCTCTGCAATTTCTTTCACCTGGGCGACCGTCACGGAACCGACGATTTCCTTGCCCGGGTTGTTGGCGCCGGACTTGAGCTTGGCGGCCTTGCGCAGGAAGTAAGACGCGGGCGGCGTCTTGATGTCCATCGTGAAGGACTTGTCCTGGTAGTAGGTGATGATGGTCGGGCAGGGCGCACCCGGCTCGAGTTCCTGCGTCTTGGCGTTGAACGCCTTGCAGAATTCCATGATGTTGATGCCGCGCTGACCGAGCGCAGGGCCAACGGGGGGGGACGGGTTCGCCTGTCCGGCGGGCACCTGCAGCTTCATGGTGCCGGCGAGCTTCTTGGCCATCTGGCCTCTCCTTCTCTACAACGGCCCGCGAACGCGTTCGGGGCCTTGACGATGTTGCCGTGGTCAGGGTCCGGGCGCGCCCGAAATACCTCCCACGTTGCCATGTGGTACACGACCACACGCCGCTGACGGACTCCGCCGCGGAGCCGCTGCTCTACCCCCTTCGATACAAAGATGCAAGCCTGTCCGCCGCGCCGCGCCATGGGAGCAAACCGACCGCACGGGCGTAGCCGAAGCAGGTTCCATGGTGTCGCCATCGAAGCCTGAGACAGGGCACAGTGATCGTCCGTTTCAGGCCGTGAGATCTTGGATTTTGGATCTTGATCCAATCCCCAAGAAACGAGGGCGCGCGCAGACCGAAAGATTTCAGCACACCGACGCAAGCTGCCGACAGTCGAAGGATGGAAAATGCGTGTAGAAGCCCACTCCGGCAGGTTCAGGGCTGTTTTCCAGCGCTAAAACGCGTCGACCGCGATCAGATTTCCTTGGTCACCTGCGTGAACTCGAGCTCGACCGGTGTTGCCCGCCCGAAGATCGAAACGGTCACCTTGAGGCGATTGTTGTCTTCGTCCACATCCTCGACCATGCCCGAGAAGCCCTCGAAAGGACCATCGGTCACGTTCACGGTCTCGCCAACCTCGTAGGTGATAAGCGATCGCGGCGCCTCGACGCCTTCTTCGACGCGGTTGAGGATCTGGTTCACCTCCGCATCGCGCATCGGCATCGGCTTACCTTGCGGGCCAAGGAAGCCCGTAACCCGGTTGATAGAGTTGATCAGGTGATACCCCTGGTCGGACATTTCCATGTGCACGAGAACGTATCCGGGCATGAACCGACGCTCGGCGGTCACTTTCTTGCCGCGGCGCACCTCGATCACTTCCTCGGTCGGGACAAGCACCTCATCGATCTCATCCTCAAGACCGGCTTGCACGACGTCGTGCCGGATCTGTTCGGCAATCTTCTTCTCGAAATTCGAGAGAACGCTAACCGAATACCAACGCTTCGCCATATGCCCCGCCTTGCCTTGTTCAAATCGGCCCTAGGGGCCGGTAATTCCACATCTCCGGGCTCAGCACCCGACCCTCCCGAAACGAAAAAGCGGCGTGCGACTCGAATCGGTGCACGCCTGCTCAGGAAGGTCCGGCTGCTTTAGCGCTCCGAACCGCCAGTTTCAAGAGCAATGCCCAGCGCGCCGGAAGGCCCGGCACACCAGCCACCCTGAATTCAGCCGAACATGCCCAGAACGAATTGCAGCCCCTGCCGGATCAGCAGATCGACGAGGAAAAAGAAGATCGCGGTCAGCGTGGCCATTGCCAGCACCATGATCGTGGTCAGCAGGACCTCGCGGCGCGACGGCCACACGACCTTGCCGACCTCGGTGCGCACCTGCTGCATGAACTGAAGGGGGTTGGCCATTGGAATTCCCGCGTGTTTCGCTTGTCGTGTTCTGAAGGCGGCACATACGCGGCACGGCAGCGGAATTCAAGATGCAAGCCGCATTCAGTGTACGCCTTGGCCAGATTTCCACCGGCGCCGGCAAAAGTCAGGTTCCGAAAACAGGTTGCGGCGGATAGTCCTGTCGGAACACGATCTCAATCCGGCCTTTGCGCCGACATGTCGTCCGGAGGGTTCATGGAGAATCTGTTCTTTGTCCTGTCGAAGCTTGTCTGGGCAGTCCTTCGGCCAGAGACCTGGATACCGCTTGGTCTGCTTGTCATCGCAATCCTTGTCCGTCGCAAAGCGCTCACCGCAGCCTATCGCTGCACGCTCGCCCTTCTCGTTTTCGTTCTCGCCATCGGCACCTTCCCCATCGGCTCCCTGCTCCTGACCCGCCTCGAGAAAGCCCATGCGCCCAATCCAACGCTCGAACGGGTTGATGGCATTATCGTCCTTGGCGGCGCGGAATGGATCTCGCTCCACGGACAACCGCAGTTCAACAGCGGCGCCGAACGCTTCACCGAAGCCATGGCCCTCGCGATTCGCTACCCTGACGCAAAGGTCGTGTTCACCGGGGGCAGCGGATTGCTCAGGGACCTTGGAACGGTCCCCGGGCATTCAGCCGATACCGCGGAGCTGTTCTTTCGCGGTCAAGGGCTGGAACCGGAACGGCTCCTGCTCGAAAGCGCCTCTCGCAACACTGCCGAAAACGCCGCCCGCAGTCTCGAGCTTGTCTCGCCCGGGTCGGACGAACGCTGGATCCTTGTCACGTCGGCAATGCATATGCCGCGCGCGATGCGCTCTTTCGAACGCGCAGGCTGGTCCGGACTTGTCGCCTGGCCTGTGGATTACCGTGGCCTGTCGGACGAGGGGGACGGCTGGAGTTGGCGCGAGAACATTGCCTGGAACTTCGCCGAAAATCTCGACCATCTCAACATTGCCACCAAGGAATATGTCGGCGCGCTCGCCTATGATCTGACCGGGCGTTGATCCCGCCCCGACCCGGCCAGCGGCCGAGCTGTCTGTCTGGGCTTGGTCCCATCGTCCCCCGGCCTCTTTCCACTTGCCCCGTTGGATCGCCCGGATTAAAGACGCCGGCTCTCTCATAGCCTGAGGATTTCTCCATGTGCGCCACCGTGCTCGCTGTCGATTTTGGTACGTCGAACTCTGCCGCAGCCATGCTCGAGGCAGGCGCCGTGCGTCGCATCCCCATTGAGACCGGGGCTGAAACCCTGCCCACGGCGGTCTTCTTTCCGGCGGAGAATGGAGCGATGCGCATTGGATCGGAAGCCGGAAAGGCGCTGATCGATGGCGAGGAGGGCCGCTACATGCGGGCGCTGAAATCCATTCTCGGCACGACACTTTTTCATGAGACACGGTGGGTCGGAGGAAAGCGCCGTTCGCTGGCCGAGATCGTCACGGCCTTCCTTGCTGTCGTGAAGCAACGTGCCGAAGCGCAAACGGGCCAGGATTTCAGTCACGTTCTGTCCGGGCGCCCTGTGCATTTCCACTCGGCCGATCCAGAGCGCGACGCCCGTGCCGAAGCCGATCTGCGCGGCTGCTACGAAGCGGCCGGCTTCACGGAGATCCGCTTCCTCTTCGAACCCGAAGCCGCGGCCCATGCCGCCAATCCGGATGAAAGGGAGGACGCACTCGGGCTAATCCTCGACATTGGCGGCGGCACATCGGATTTCTCGCTCTTCCGACGCAACGGCTCGAAGACCGAGATCCTCGCCAGCCACGGCATCCGCCTTGGTGGCACTGATTTCGATCAGGAAATCTCCATGAACCACGTCATGCCATTGCTCGGACATGGTGGGCTGCTGCGCCGAAGCTTCGGCGAGGGGCTGCTGCCAGTGCCGAATGCGATCTATCGCGACCTGTCGAACTGGGCCAGCATTCCATTCCTCTACGTGCGCGAAACCGAACGCGCCGTCGAGGACTTGCTGCGCCACGCAGTCGAGTCGGAAAAGATCGGTCGCCTGCAGGACGTGATCACGGAGCAACTCGGCCATGAACTGGCCTTTGCGGTCGAACGCGGCAAGATCGCGGCCAATCGCGAAAGCGCTGCGGCCCGGATCGATCTGGGCTTCATCGACCCGGCGCTTTCCGCGCGGATCACGCCGGGCTCGCTCAATGCTGCTCTGAGCGGTTTTCGCGAGAAACTTCGCACTGCGA
The DNA here is from genome assembly GCF_033101155.1 of Tropicimonas sp. TH_r6. Classification (NCBI taxonomy): domain Bacteria; kingdom Pseudomonadati; phylum Pseudomonadota; class Alphaproteobacteria; order Rhodobacterales; family Roseobacteraceae; genus Tropicimonas; species Tropicimonas sp. TH_r6. The sequence goes on along the minus strand of NZ_JAWMPX010000001.1, from coordinate 418,345 downwards.
TCATGGAGACGTTCCTTCTTGCCCAGATCCCGCCGAACAGGGTCGACTCGCTGGTTCTCGTCGGCGGCTCCAGCCTGATGCGGCTCGTTTCGGACGAGGCGCGCGAGATCTGTCCCGGCGCGACGCTCCGGCGTTCGGACGCCTTTACGGCGGTGGTCGACGGGCTGGCCCTGGCAAGCGCGGAGGCATTTTCCGCGTGACCCAGGCCTCCGAAGCGATTAGAGGGGCAATCCATGTCCGATAGCCGCCTGACATTCGCGCTCAAATCCGGCGCGCTCCACTTGCCACAGACCGGCCAGATCGCCGTCTTCCGTCCACGCGCGGGGGCCGATCTCTCGGCGCTGCCACGCGAGCGGGTCGAGATCGTGCAAGGCAACCGCGCCGATCACGACGCCTGGGCCCGGCAGGGCTATGCCACCAATATCACGCCACCGGAAGATTTCGCCACCGCTCTGGTCCTGCTGCCGCGCGCCAAGGCCGAGTCGAAGGCGCTGATCGCCGCCGCCTCTGCCAATGGCGGCTCCGTCATCGTCGACGGACAGAAGACCGACGCCATCGATTCGATCCTGCGAGAAATCCGCAAGCGCGCCGAGACGACGGCACCCGTCGCCAAGGCGCATGGCAAGATCTTCCAGTTCCAGGCCAGCCCCGGCTGTTTCGCCGACTGGGCGCTGCCGCCGGTGACCCGGCTGGAGAGCGGCTGGATCACGGCACCGGGCATGTTCTCCGCCGACGGTCCGGATCCTGCCTCCGTTGCGCTGGCAAAGGCGCTTCCTGTCAAAATGCCGGGCCGCGTCGCGGATCTCGGGGCTGGCTGGGGCTATCTCGCCTTCCACGTGCTGGAGCGTCAGGGCGTGAGCGAATGCGTGCTGGTCGAGGCTGAACATGCTGCGTTGGAAGCCGCGCGGCAGAATCTGCATGGCGGGCGGGCGCGCTTCCTCTGGGAGGACGCCAGGGCCTGGAATGCACCGGAGCCCTTCGACCATGTCGTGATGAATCCGCCCTTCCACACCACGCGGGCCGCCGAGCCCGCGCTTGGCGCCGCCTTCATCGCAACCGCCGCGCGCAACCTCGCATCGCATGGCACGCTCTGGATGGTGGCCAACCGCCACCTCCCCTATGAGACCCCGCTGCGGGAAGCCTTCGGCGAGATCCGCGAACTCGACGGACCGCCCGGTTTCAAGATTCTCGCCGCCCGACGCCCGCGGGGGCAATCCGCCGCGCGCAAGCGCCGCTGAGTCTGAGCTAACATCCCCGTCACGTCACATCGACAGGACCCGATCATGACATTCTCCATCCAAGGCAAGACTGCTATCGTCACCGGCGCCGCCCATGGAGTCGGGCTCGCCATCGCCCGTCATTTCCTCGACCAGGGCGCGAACGTGATGTTCGCGGACATGGACGAACAGCGCCTCTGCGACGAGCTTGGTGCCCGAAAGGGCGATGACGGCACCGTCAATGCGCGGGCCTTCGCGGGCGATCTGCGAGAGAAGCTGACCATCGCCAACCTGCTCTCGGCCACGCTGGACAGTTTCGAACGAGTCGACATCCTCGTGAATGCCTGCCGTCAGATGGTCGCCTCGGACCCGCTGGATCCCGATAGCGACGCGGTAGGCATATTGCTCGAGCAGAACCTGATGACCGCCCTGCGCCTGAGCCAGACCGTTGCAAAGCGGATGATCAAGCAGGCCGAGAACTCGGAGCCCGACGAGCAGCATGCCATCGGCTCGATCATCAACCTGTCCTCGATTGCCGCCCGGAGGACACACCCCGAACTTCTTGGCTATTCGGTCTCCACTGCGGCGCTGGACCAGATGACCCGCTCTCTTGCCGTCGCGCTGGCGCCCTACCGGATCCGGGTCAACGGGGTCTCTTTCGGATCGGTCCTGTCGTCGAGCTTGATGGAAGCGCTGAAGCAGAACTCCGATTACCGCGCCGACATCCGGGATCACACGCCGATGAACCGCATCGCCAAGCCAAGCGAAGTCGCCGAGGCGGCGCAGTTCCTCGCCTCCGACGCAGCGGCCTTCATGACCGGCCAGATCATGACCGTCGATGGCGGGCGCACCTTGCTTGATCCGGTGACAGCGCCGGCCCACTAGTGTCACAGCGGGCGGCGGTCGGAGCCACCGTCAGTTCAACGGGTACTTGGCGTCGCAATACTCGATTTTTGGCTTGGCTTCGCGCGCCAGTCTTTCGCGAGTCCGCTTCAGTTCGGCCAGCTTGCGCCGTTCCGCATCGACATCGATCGTGACCGGGACGTTGCGATACCGCGTCTCCGGCACCGTGCAGTAATTCCAGCCATAGCCGACGCGGGAGCTGCGGTAGCCGCGGCTGCCGAGGCACAAATCGACCCGAGACGAGGTATAGGCCTCGCGGCGGACACCATAGCCGCGCTCGAGATTGGCTTCCGTCTGCACGATCAGGCCGTTGACAACAGAGAGGTCCCGGGCGGCCGATTTGATGCAGGTCTCGCGCGGCGTTGAGCATGCAGCGAGCGCTGGCAGCATAACGAGGAGAATCAATCGTTTCATGGCAAGATCATAGCCTTCTGAAGTCATTGCGCAAATAGCGCTTTTCGAGCCGGGTCTGGTCTGGCACGGCGATAGCTGCTAGCCCGTTCTGACGAACAGGAGGGAGGCCGCCATGACCGACATGACCGACATGATGCAACCGCAGAAGGACCGCGCATCGGCCTGGTTTCAGGAGCTGCGGGACCGGATCGTCGCCGCCTTCGAGGCGCTGGAGGACAGCCAGACAACCGGTCCACTGGCCGGTGCGCCCGCCGGACGGTTCGAGCTGCGCAAGACGACACGCGCAACCCCCGATGGCGGCGATGCCGGGGGCGGGCTGATGAGCGTGATGCGCGGCGGGCGTGTGTTCGAGAAGGTCGGCGTCAATATCTCCACCGTTCATGGGACGCTGGGCGAGGCGGCGCAGAAGGCGATGGCGGCGCGCGGCGTTCCCGGGATCGAGGCGGATCCGCGTTTCTGGGCCTCCGGCATCAGCCTTGTGGCGCATATGCAGAACCCCCATACGCCTGCGGTGCACATGAACACGCGGATGTTCTGGACTCCCGGCGCCTGGTGGTTCGGCGGCGGTGCCGATCTCAACCCCTGCCTGGAATATGACGCCGACACAGCTACCTTCCACGCCGCGCTCAAGGTGGCTTGCGGCGCACATGACCCCGCGTATTACGACCGTTTCAAGGCCTGGGCAGACGAGTATTTCTTCGTCCCCCATCGGGGCAGGGCCCGCGGCGTTGGCGGTATCTTCTATGACGACCTCAACACCGGCGACTGGGAGGCGGATTTCGCCTTCACCAAGGCTGTTGGCGACGCCTTTCTCCCGGCCTTCCTGCCGGTGACAGAGGCACGACGCGACACCGCCTGGAATGACGCGGACAAGGAGGCACAACTCGTCCATCGCGGCCTCTATGCCGAATACAACCTCGTCTATGATCGCGGCACCAAGTTCGGCCTTGCAACCGGCCACGACCCGGAGGCGGTCCTGATGTCACTGCCGCCACTGGCGAAGTGGATCTGACCTCCAGTTGGTTTGCCAGTTGGGCGTCGTCATCTTGGCGCAATCGACGGATCGCAAAGTGCCAAGGCCGGCACGGTCGTTGAATCCGGCTACAAGCATCAAGGAAGCTTGAGCCGTCCGGCACTCGGGGAACCTGACCTCAGGCGGTGTGTTCAGGGGCAGGCCGACGTTGTGATCTGGTCCGACCGAAGGTCGGCAAAGCTCTGCAACCAGGTCGAGAACTCCTTTGCCGCCACGATCGGCCGGTCGGTAAAGATCGGATGGCGAGAGACGTCCTCGATTGCTGCGATCAGGTCCAGAGCCGTGTCGAGATGCGCCTCAAGCGTGTTCCCGGGCCTGGCGGTCAACCCGGCCTGCCAGGCGACATTGGCGAGGTTGCGACGAAACTCGGCGCCGTAGCTCAGAAGGTTCCGTCGCGCCGTTGCATCGGGTCCCTCCGTGGAGAGAGCGTCAGCGAGTGCGTCGATCTCCTTGGGGGTGATGGCACGAATGTCGAATTTCCGCGCCAGAGTCGCACGAAGCTCCAGCGCATCCTGTCGGTTACGGACGGTCTTGCGCAGGGCAATTGCGGCCGTCGCAACTTCATCCGACCCCATTGGTCTCATTGAACGGTACAGGCGACCTCTTCCCGCAGCGACCTGCCGACCCGTATCGCCCGTTTGCCCGCTCTGCCCGAAATTCCGCTCCTGCGCCGCGCCGATATAAACACTCCTGTCCATGGTTTGACCTCTCCCAGGCGAATACTCCTGCGTCCAATAGAACCCAGACTGGGTTCGGAGACTTAATGAAAGGTTTACAATCACAGGTCGTGCAGCCCGATGATTTCGAAAATGACCATTTTCGCGCCAGCGATAGCGGCTTTATTCCGATTCTGTCATCAGACTGACAATTTCTTGGGACATCGGGCAAGAAACCGCGGGGGCCGCCTGCCTGTCATCCCGCACCGAGTCGCGGAACAACAACCTCGGATTGAAACACCCAAGGACTCGCCTCGAACCGCCCGGAAGGGCGCGTCCGCGAGCGTGGTTGGATACGACCGTTCCCTGCCTTCGCAGCTAGGCGCAGCTGCGAACTGTCTCGATCATCAGGGCAACATTCTCCGGATCGGCATCGGGGGTGATTCCATGGCCGAGATTGAAGATATGCGGTCCGCCGGAAAAGGCCTCTACGATGTGGCGGGTCTCTTCGATCAGCGCCTGCCCTCCGGTGACCATATGCGAGGAGGCAAGATTGCCCTGAACGCAGCCATCGACCTGCACATGTTTGGCGGCCCATTCCGGCGCGACGGAGTTGTCCAGCGCCACGCAATCGGCGCCCGTGGCCTTTGCGAAGCCGACATATTTCTCCCCCGCCTCTCGCGGGAAGGCGATGATCGGCAGGTCCGGATGGCGCGCCTTCAGCTCGGCGATGATCCGTTTTGCAGGCTCCAGAGCGTATTTCTCGAAATCCGCGCCCTTGAGGGAGCCGGCCCAGCTGTCGAAGAGCTTCACGGTTTCGGCGCCGGCCTCGACCTGCATGGAGAGATATTCGATGGTCGCCTCGGTCAGCCGGTCTAACAGCGCTTCGAAGAGCGGCCGGTTGCCGTCCTTGAGTGCATGGGCCGGCCCCTGATCCGGCGTACCACGCCCGGCGATCATATAGGTGGCGACAGTCCAGGGGGCCCCGGCGAAGCCAATCAGAGCGGTCTCGGCGGGCAGTTCGCTGGACAGGCGCCGCACCGTCTCATAGATCGGCGCGAGATGGTCATGGATATCGTCCTTGCCCTTGAGCTTGTCGAAATCGCCCTGTTCGGTGATCGTCGAAAGGCGTGGCCCTTCACCGGTGACGAACCACAGGTCGGCGCCAAGCGCCTCGGGGATCAACAGGATATCGGCAAAGAGGATCGCGGCGTCGAACCCGTAGCGGCGGATCGGCTGCAACGTCACCTCGGTGGCCAGCTCCGGGTTGTAGCAGAGCGAGAGGAAATCGCCCGCTTGCGCGCGGGTTGCGCGATATTCCGGCAGATACCGGCCCGCCTGGCGCATCATCCAGATCGGCGGCACGGGTTGCGTTTCTCCGGCCAGCGCCCGCAGCAGCTTTTTGGTCATTTTCGGTCTCTCCCCTCGTCTTGACCCGTTGGGTGCGGCCTTGGCGCAAGGAAGTCAAGCCGGCGGGTGTTGTCAGCGCGCGGGACGGCATTTAAGCACGAACGCATGACACAACCGCTTCCCTCGCCCGCCTCGCCCTTCAGGATCGGAACCCGTGGTTCGCCGCTTGCGCTGGCGCAGGCCCATGAGACGCGCAGCCGCCTTGGCGCCGCGTTCGAATTGCCGCCTGAGGCCTTCGAGATCGCGGTGATCAAGACCACGGGCGATGACCGCACGTTGATTGATGCCGACCGGCCGCTCAAGGAGATCGGCAACAAGGGTCTCTTCACCCGCGAGATCGAGGAAGCGTTGCTTGACGGCGGAATCGACATCGCCGTGCATTCGATGAAGGACATGCCGGTAGAGCAGCCCGAGGGACTTACACTCGACTGCTACCTGCCACGCGAGGATGTCAGGGACGCATTCGTGACACTGGAGGGGGCATCCTTCGAGGCGTTGCATGAGGGTGCGGTTGTCGGGACATCGTCGTTGCGCCGCCGGGCACAGCTACTCCACCGTCGGCCCGACCTGAAGGTCGTGGAGTTCCGCGGCAATGTGCAGACACGGATGCGCAAGCTCGGCGATGGCGTGGCCGAGGCGACCTTTCTGGCCTGCGCGGGGCTGAACCGGCTCGGACTGGAGATCGCCCGGGTGCCGATCGAGCCGGAGGCGATGCTACCGGCGGTAGCGCAGGGTGCCATCGGAATCGAACGGCGGATGGCGGATAGCCGCGCTGCGATGATGCTGGAAGCGATCCATGACGGACCGACCGGACAACGCCTTGCCGCCGAGCGTGCCTTCCTGGCTGCGCTGGATGGCTCCTGCGAGACACCGATCGCCGGCCTGGCGCAGCTGGAGGGGGACACGCTGTGGCTGCGCGGCGAGATCCTGCGGCCGGATGGATCCGAGTGCCTTGCCGATGACGGCCGGGCACCGATCGAGGACGGCGCGGAGCTTGGCCGCGCTATGGCCGCGAAGCTGTTGGAGCAGGCAGGGCCGGGCTTTTTCGACTTCCGGGAGTGAGTGCCGCCGGAGCGATTTCACCGCGGTCCGGGATGGTCGCGTCAATCCGTTCATGGACTTTGGATCGGAGCAAGGAAGGGCACGGAACTACGCCGAAAGCACCGTGCCGCTTCGTTTCAATTGCGATGAAGCTCCGCCCTGTCCGCGACCCGACGCAATGCGGCTCGCGAACGTATTTCAAGCGACGGCCCCACGCACCCTGCGGTCAGGGCAGAACCTTGCCCGGATTCATCCGGCCTTCCGGATCAAGCGCCAGCTTGATCTGACGCATGACGTTCAGCGCCACCGGGTTCTTGCGCCGCCGCATGGAGGCGAGCTTGGACTTGCCGATCCCGTGTTCGGCCGAAAAAGAGCCGCCATGGGCGATGGCCAGTTCCTCAACCACTTCGAGAATCTGATCAAGCAACTCCGCGTCATCGCGGCTCGGTTGCGCCGTGTAGTGGATATTCCCGTCGCCGAAATGGCAGACGATCATGCAACTCATATCCTCGTCCAGCGCCTTGAGACGTGGGCCGATCTCGTCCAGCCAGGCTTCCACATGGTCCAACGGCACACAGACATCGGTATTGACGAAGGGCGGATTTTCCAGCGCCACCTCGGCATTGCCCTCGCGGATCGCCCACATTGCGGCCCGTTGCGCCTCGTTCTGCGCCACGACCGCGTCGAGCACGGCCTCTTCTTCCAGCATCTCGCCCAACACCTCCTCGAGATAGCTCACGACCGGGATCGTGCCGTCATCGGCCGGGGTGGCATCGCGCGGGGCCGTGGCGCCGACCTCGATGAGCACGTTCACGTCGTAGGTCTCCTCGAACGGCGCGCGCATCCCGTCGAAATGGTCGACAATCGCATTGATGGTCGGCCCCGGCATGTATTCGAACGCCTCGACCGCGCCGCCGGTTGCCGTTTGAACCCGGTTGAGCAACGTGAGCGCATCTCCGAGAGACGGCACAGCGACCATTGCGGTGGCATAGGCGGCCGGTTTCGGAAAGAGCTTGAGATTGGCGGCGGTAATGATCCCGAGCGTGCCTTCTGCGCCTATGAAGAGATCCTTCAGCGCGTAACCGGAATTGTCCTTATGCAGAGCCGTCATCAGGTCGAGGACCTCGCCCGACGGCAACACCACCTCCAGCCCGAGGCAGAGTCCCCGGGTCGAGCCATAGCGCAGCACGTTGGAGCCGCCGGCATTGGTCGAGAGGCAGCCGCCCATCATTGCCGAGCCGCGAGCGCCGAAGATGAGCGGAAAGATCAGCCCGTGTTCGTCGACCGCCGTGTGCAGGTTGTCGAGCACGACACCGGCCTCGACCGTCACCACGCGTGCGTCCGGGCGGATCGCGCGGATGGCCTTCATCCGCTCCAGAGAGACCATCAGCGCGCCTTCGCCATAGGTGCCACCGCAGAGCCCGGTATTGCCGCCCACAGGCACGATCGCGACACCCGCCTTGCCTGCGGCCTTGACCACGGCGGAGACCTCCTCTGTCGCGGCCGGACGGACCACCGCCAGCGGCGTGCTGGCATAGACCTTGGTCCAGTCCGTGGCGTAGCGCTCCGTCTCCGCTCCGGTCAGGACATGGGCCGCACCGACGATCCGGCCAAGTTCTTCCAACAGTTCCATTCTTCCACTCACTCGATTTGATCCAACAGCGCTTCGACCTGCGGACCGAGCGCTTCGATGATGAGGGCAACGCCCTCGGCATTGGGGTGTATGCCGTCCGACTGCATGTGGCGCGCGGCGGCAGCGGGATCGCCCTCGACCGCCAGCCCGGCAAAGAAGCTCTCCGCATGAAGCGCGCCGAAATCCTGTGCAAGTTCGGGATACATGGCGTCGAACGCCACCTTGTAGTCAGGACCGAAATTGCCCGGCGCCTGCAGCCCGACCAGCAGCACCTCAACACCGGCCGCCTGCGCTGCCTCGAGGATGCCGCGCAAATTGGCACGGGAATTCGTCGGATCGATGCCGCGCAGCATGTCATTGCCGCCAAGTGTGACGATCATCCCGTCTACCTCTGGGGTCAGCGTCCAGGCCACGCGGGACAGCCCGCCGGCCGTGGTGTCACCAGAGACGCCGGCATTGATCAGCGCTACATCATGGCCGCGCGCGGTCAGCCAGGCTTCAAGCTGCGGCACGAACCCCTGTTCCTGCGGCAGGCCGTAGCCCTGGGTCAGGCTGTCGCCGAGTGCCGCAATCGTGAGCTGTTCCGCCACGGCAGGCAACGGCAAGAGGAGCGCAAAGACCAGAGCCGCCTTGCGCGCAGCCCATTGCGCGCCATATGCAAATGCTGAGATGCTTCTGGAGGCGCGACCCATGGCCGAACCAATTCTGTCCCTGCGGGACGTCACCCTGTCGTTGAGTGGCAACGCGGGGCGCGTGGAGATCCTGCACGGGATCTCGCTGGACGTGACGGCGGGGGAAACCCTTGGGCTTGTGGGTCCGAGCGGGTCGGGCAAGTCATCCCTCCTGATGGTCATGGGCGGCCTCGAACGCGCGAGCTCCGGCTCCGTTGCAGCGGCAGGGCACGACCTGTCGGCGATGGGAGAGGATTCGCTGGCCCGGTTTCGCCGCGACACTATGGGCGTGGTCTTCCAGAGCTTCCACCTCATTCCGACGATGACGGCGCTCGAAAACGTCGCAACCCCGCTGGAACTGGCCGGTCGGGCCGATGCCTTCGAACGCGCCGCCGAAGAGCTGGACGCGGTCGGGCTGGGCGAACGCATGGACCACTATCCCGCACAGCTCTCGGGCGGCGAGCAACAGCGCGTCGCACTCGCCCGCGCCGCGGCCCCTCGTCCGCGCATCCTTCTTGCCGACGAGCCGACAGGCAATCTCGACGGCACAACCGGCCAGGCAATCATGGAGTTGCTTTTCGGCCTGCGCGATCGGCATGGCGCAACGCTGGTGCTTGTCACCCATGCGCCGGAGTTGGCAGAGCGCTGCGATCGCATCGTGCGGCTGGTGGACGGTCGTCTCGACAGAGACGCCGCGGGAGCAGCAGCGTGAACCTGCCTGTCGCTGCGCGCATCGCGCGTCGGGAACTGCGTGGCGGATTGAGCGGCTTCTGGGTGTTTCTGGCCTGCCTGGCGCTTGGCGTCGCGGCGATTGCGGCTGTCGGCACGGTAAGGGCCGGGATCGAGGCGGGACTGGCGCGTGAAGGTGCGGTGCTGCTGGGCGGCGATGCCGAGATGACTTTCACCTATCGATTTGCCAGCGAGGACGAGCGCGCCTGGATGGAAGACGCGTCCGAGGCACTCTCCGAGGTGGTCGATTTCCGCTCTATGGCTGTTGTGGGCGAGGAGCGTGGGCTGACGCAGATCAAGGGAATCGACGGCGCTTATCCGATCTATGGCGAGCTCACCCTGGAGCCCGAGATGCCGCTGGAACAGGCGCTGGCCGGGCATGGCGCCGTGATGGAGCGCGTGTTGGCGGACCGGTTGGGACTGGCTCCGGGCGACGGCTTCCGCCTCGGAACGCAGGATTTCACCCTCTCTGCCATTCTCACGCGCGAGCCGGACGATGCGGGAGACGGGTTCGGGCTCGGACCACGTACGCTGTTGCGTACGCAGGCGCTGGAGGGCTCTTCCTTGCTCGCACCGGGCACGCTCTACGAGACGCGCTATCGTCTGCAATTGCCCGAGGGCACGGATGTCGAAGCGGCCAAGGCCGAGGCGCAGGCGCTCTTCCGCGATCAGGGGATGCGCTGGCGCGACGCGCGCAACGGGGCACCAGGCGTGGCGCGTTTCGTCGAGCGGCTGGGCGCCTTCCTCGTGCTGGTCGGGCTGGCGGGGCTGGCAGTTGGCGGAGTCGGCGTCTCGGCGGCGGTGCGGGCCTATCTCGACGGCAAGCGTGAGGTGATCGCCATCCTCAAGACGCTGGGCGCCGAGAGCGGGACGATCTTTGCCGCATACCTGATGCAGATCGGTGCGCTGGCCCTGCTGGGCATCGCGCTCGGGCTGGTCCTTGGCGGGCTGCTGCCGCTGGCCTTTGCGCCGGTGATCGAGGCGCGCCTGCCCATTCCGGCCGCCTTCGCGATCTATCCGGCACCGCTCGCGGAGGCCGCACTGTACGGAGCGCTCACCGCGCTTCTCTTCACCCTCTGGCCATTGGCACGCACCGAGGAGATCCGCGCCGCCACACTCTTTCGCGACCTCGTCTCCAGCCGGTTCCACTTGCCCCGCCCGCGCTACCTGATCCTCACGGTGGCTCTCCTGGCAGCGCTTGTCGGCTTCTCCGCCTGGTTCTCAGGTGTGCCGCACCTGACCTATTACGCCGCCGCCGGGATCGCCGCCTCTCTGCTGTTACTGGTGCTCGCCGCCCTCGCCATCCGCAGCCTGTGCAGCAAGCTCGCCCGGGCGCGGTGGGTGCGCGGAAAGACCCCGCTGCGACTGGCGCTCGGCGCTGTTGGTGGTCCGGGGGGCGAGGCGACCTCCGTGGTGCTGTCGCTGGGGCTCGGGCTGACGGTGTTGGCCTCGGTGGGCCAGATCGATTCCAACCTGCGCAGCGCCATCGCACGGGACCTTCCCGAAGTTGCCCCCTCTTATTTCGTCGTCGACATCCAGCCGGACCAGCTTTCGGGCTTTCTGGAACGGGTCGAGGGCGATCCGCAAGTGAGCCGGGTCGACAGCGCGCCGATGCTGCGTGGCGTCCTCACCCGGATCAACGGTGTGCCGGCGCGCGAGGCGGTGGGCGAGCATTGGGTGATCTCGGGCGACCGGGGCGTGACCTATGCCGCCCTGCCCGATAGCCGCACGACCGTGACGGCGGGGGCATGGTGGCCTGAGGACTATGCCGGCCCGCCTCAGATCAGCTTCGCCGCCGAAGAGGCCGAGGAGATGGGGCTGGCGCTTGGCGACAGGCTCACGATCAACATCCTTGGCCGTGATATCGAAGCGGAGATCACCTCCTTCCGCGAGGTCGATTTTTCCACCGCCGGGATCGGCTTCATCCTGACGATGAACCCCGCAGCCGTGGCCGGTGCGCCGCATAGCCATATCGCCACTATCTATGCCGACCCGCAGGCGGAGGCCGCGATCCTGCGAGACCTGGCCAAGACCTATCCGAACATCACCGCCATCCGCGTGCGCGACGCCATTGACCGGGTCAGCGAGGTGCTGGCCGGTATCGCGGCGGCGATCACCTATGGCGCGGCGGCGACACTGCTGACCGGACTGGTCGTGTTGATCGGAGCGGCGGCGGCAGGCGAACGGGTGCGGATCTACGAGGCGGCCGTGCTGAAGACGGTCGGGGCTGCGCGCGGACAGATCCTCGCCTATTTTGCCATCCGCTCGGCCCTGCTCGGGGCTGCCGCGGGATCGGTCGCGATCCTCTGCGGCGGGCTGGCCGGATGGGCGGTGACGACATTCGTCATGGAGACGGATTTCGCCTTCGAGCCGGTCTCTGCGCTGGCCATTGTCCTTGGCGGTGTGTTGGCGACGCTGTTGGCCGGGCTCGGCTTTGCCTGGCGTCCGCTCGCGGCACGTCCGGCGCGTGTCCTCCGGGCGCGGGAGTGAGGCGGATCAGCGTCGCGGAGACATGTGCGAGGCGGCAAGGCGTTCGGTGAGATAGGCAGCGTAGGTCTTGGCCCGCCCTTCCGCAGCCTCCGTCGCGGCGAGGTCCGGCAATGGCGCGACCGGCACCCCGGGTCCAGGATCGAGATAGAAATTGATCGCGTAGCGCCGGTTCTTCGGCGTCTGCACCCGATGCGGTGTGGCGCGATAGCGGCCACCGCTCCAGCATTCGAGACAATCACCGACAAGCAAGACGAAGCAGCCCGGCTCTGGATCCACATCGACCCAGTCGCCGTTGGCCAACCGCGCCTGCAACCCGGGTTCGGTATCGATGTTGAGAAGTGTGATCGAGCCATAATCGGTATGCGCCCCGGCGCCAATCTCCTTCTCCACACCGGTGGCAGGCGGGTAGGTGACGAGACGCAGCGTCGCCAGAGGATCGGAAAAGAACGGCGCAAAATGGTTGGCGGGCAGGCCGAGATCGAGCGCAATCGCTTCCTGAAGCTTGGTGCCAAGCGCGAGCATCACGTCGAAATAGGCCAGCGTGGCCTCCCGGAAGCCACGGATCATCGGCCAGGGGGTTGGCGTGCGGAACGGCTGGAGCGTGGCGGCTCGAGGATCGTCGCGCGGCAGTTCCAGCCCGATATTGAAGCCTTCCCGCCGCTCAAGGATCGACGCGCCATCGGCCAGTTGCTCTGCCCCCATCCGGGTCCAGCCACGGTTATGCTGCCCCGGCTGCATGGCGAGGGTGCGTTTCTCGGCCTCGGTCAGGTCAAAGAAGGCAGCAGCGTGGTGGAAGACTTCCTCGCTCAGTTCAGTCGGAATCCCGTGGTTCGAAAGTCGCAGAATACCGGGACCGCGCAATGCCGCGCCCAGGTCGTCTACGAACCCTTCCCTGTCCGTCGCTTCACCATAGCGGCGCCAGTCGAGCTTCGGGATCATGTTGCCTCCCCGCATTCCATACTCCGACGCTCCACTTTTGGGCGAGTTTTATCAAGCGCCTATCTGCCGCAACTTGTCGGTTTTCCGGAACGTCCCTGCCCCTTTCGCCAGCGCTTTCCCTCAGCGCGGCGCTGCGCTATGAGCCGACCATGCCGTATCAGCTGCCTGACCTCTCCCGCCCGCTGGAGCTGCCCTTCGACAGCATCATCGATGTCCGCTCCCCCGACGAATTCGCCGAGGACCACCTGCCTGGTGCCATCTCCCTGCCGGTTCTGGACAATGAGCAGCGCGCTGAGGTCGGCACGATCTACAAGCAGGAGAGCCCCTTCAAGGCCCGCAAACTGGGGGCGGCGCTGGTGGCGCAGAATGCGGCCCACCATTTGCAGGGACCGCTGGCGGCAAAAGACGGGGCGTGGAAACCGCTGGTCTATTGCTGGCGCGGCGGGCAGCGCTCGGGCTCTTTCACGACGATCCTGAAACAGGTCGGCTGGCGGGCGGATGTGCTCTCGGGTGGCTATCAGGATTATCGCAGGGCAGTGGTCGCACAGCTCTATGAAAATGAACTGCCGTATCGCTTCGTCCTGATCGACGGAAATACAGGGACGGCCAAGACAGAGATCCTGCATCTCGTCGCGGCGCGGGGCGGGCAGGTGCTGGACCTCGAAGGACTGGCCAATCATCGCGGCTCCGTGCTTGGGCCGCGCCCGGGCGGGCAGCCGAGCCAGAAGATGCTGGAGAGCCGGCTGGTGTCGGCGCTGGCCGAGCTGGACCCGGCGCGGCCCGTGCTGGTGGAAGCAGAGAGTTCCAAGGTGGGCGACCTGCTGGTGCCGCCCGCGATCTGGGCCTTGATGCGGGCCGCGCCGAGGGTGCGAATGCAGGCCAGCGTCGAGGATCGCGCCCGCTATCTCGCCCGGGCCTATGCCGATATCTGCGCCGCCCCGGAGGAGCTGAAACGAATCCTGTCGCTGCTGGTGCGGCTGCAGGGGCATGAACGGATCGATGGCTGGAAGCGGCTGGTCGATACGCGGGACTTCGAGACACTGGCGCTCGATTTGATCACGCAGCACTATGACAGCCGCTACGCGAAATCGCGCTCCGCGGCCGGCGAACCAGCCGAGTCTATGCAGATCACCCTCGACGACGACGGTCTGGAACGGGCGGCAGATGGTGTGCTGGCGGCGGTCAACCGGCTTCGCCCCTGAGCGGCTGACAGGGCCACGGAAACGGTGGGGCGCTCCTCTGGGCCGCCCCAAGAGCCAGCCAGGGCCACTTCGCGGACTTTGCTTGCGACACTTCGGCAAACAGCTTAGCTAGGCATAGCGCTGCGGTGGGTCGTGGTAAATTCGGTTCCGGTGCCCGATACAGGATCGGCCCGATGATTCAGACTGATGCAGGACGAGATGACTTCCACGAAGAACGACATCGTAGACTGGGTATTCAAGAACGGATCGTTCGATCCCGAATGGTACGGCAAGAGTTTTCCCGATGTCGGGGCGTTGGATCTTGAACCAGAGCAGCATTATCGTCGTTTCGGCGCCCTTATGAAACGACCGCCAAACGCCCGTTTCGCTGCCGATCCGACGTCTTTTCTGATTGCCGTGCAAGGCAAGCCGAAAGAGAATCACGAGTTGCTCGTCGCAAGCAGGATTGCGCAGGACGGGGATCACGATATCGCCGTCCGTTTCGCGGAGACGTATGTCCCCGAAGACATGGCCTACGCAATCGAAACCCTGCGCGCCAACCGGGCGTTGGCGACTGGAGATTCCGCTGGCTGGCTGCGGCACCTCAACAGCTACATCGGTCGCTTCGGCGCCGCGCCGGTTCAGATGGGTGCTGGAGGGCAATTGCTCGACCGGCTCTCGACAGGGCCTTTGCCCGCCGTGACGGGCGGGCCGCTGGTCTCGGTGATCATGCCGGCCTGGAATGCCGAGAAGTCGATCCGGCCAGCGGTTGCCTCGATCCTCCGACAGACCTGGCGGAATCTCGAACTGCTGATCGTCGACGATGCCAGCGAGGACGGAACATGGGGCATTCTGCAAGAGATTGCCGCCAGCGACAGCCGGGTGAAGATCTTCCGCAACAAGGTCAATGTCGGTCCCTATGTCGCCAAGAATATCATGGTCTCGATGGCATCGGGCGACTGGATCACCGGCCATGACGCCGATGACTGGGCCCATCCGCAACGGCTGGAACATCACCTCGGTGCCGTCCTGAAGAGCCCGACACCGCCGCGCGCCTCTCTGCCGCTCATGTTGCGGCTGTTGCCGGATGGTTCGCTTGACCGGTTCACCCCGATTTCGCATTTCTCCATCGACGGGATCGCGCGCGAAGCGCCCATCGCCTGTGTCTTCAATGCCGGTTTCCTGCGCGACGACCTCGGAAGCTGGGATTGCGTGCGCTTCGGTGCCGACAGCGAAATGATCGGACGAGCGCGCAAGCTGCTTGGCGACGAGTGCCGATCGCACGATCAGATCGCCATGTTCGCCATGAGCTTCGAGGACAGCCTGACCAACCATGCCACCCACGGGGTCAGCCGCACGACCGGACCTTCGCAGATCCGGAAGGATTATGCCGCCGCGTGGCGGAACTGGCACAAGACGATTGATGCCGACAGGCCGGGCACGGCGCGATTGCCGTTTCCGCCGGAGGACGCATCGGAGCGGCCCTTTGCGGCATCGCCGGAGGCCCTTGTCCCACTCTGCAATGTACGGCGCAACCATGCCGCCATGACCGGCGACGGGATCGACGATATTTCCGTGACGGTGCTCTGCCCATCCAAGCGTCCCGGCTTTCTCGGCCATATCTCGGCGCAGATCCGGTCGCAGGTGCACCCCAACCTGCACGTGGTATTCGTTGCGCACGGACCGGGGCATGATCCGGAGGAAATCCGACGCAGTTTCGCCGGGGTCGCTTCGGTGACGGTGATCGAGCTGCCCGACCCGGATGTTACCCTCGGCGTTGCATTGAACTTGGCCCTAGAGCAGTGCCAATCGGACCTTGTCGCCAAGATCGACGACGACGATTTCTACGGCCCGAACTATATTCGCTCTTCGCTCGCGACGTTCCTTTTCAATGGCCATGACGACGTGGGTATTGTCGGGCGCAACCGTGCATTCTGCTATGTCGAGGATACGGACGCCTTTGTGCTGCGGTTCAAGCGCACCGATACGAACGTGATCAAGAGCAGGGTTTTCGGTGGTACCATCTTCTGGTCCCGCCAGAAGTTGCAAGACCAGAAGTTCCAGGATCTCCCCCGAGCGATCGATACCGCCTTCTTCAAGGATGCCGAGGAAAAGGGTGTGAAGATCTTCTCGGGTGAACCGGAAGACTATGTTCATGTCAGGTATTCCCTTATTTCCGAGCACACCTGGAAAGCCAGCGTGGAGGATTTCCTGCGCCCTACGACAGAGCTCGCCAAGGGATTGCGCCTCGATCTGGCCTGGAGTTCGCAACGCGCCCCGGAGATCGCGGAATTGCCAAAACATCCCGTACGCGACGAAAATCCTTAGGGGGGGACTGATTTGCGGCAGATCGGGCTCTTTCAACACAGACTCACGCGGAACGTCGCCGGCTCGCGCAATCCGACACGGCGCCCGGCGCCTTTTCGGGCAGCGATGAGATCCTGTAAGTAAGGCAGAACACCATGACGAAACGAAAAATCATTCTCCATGTCGGCCAGTCGAAAGCCGGCAGCACCTCGATTCAGAACTACCTGGAGCAACAGCACGACCGGCTTGCCGAACAGGGTGTACTCTTTCCGACCTCGGTCCTGGCGCGACAGAACCCGTTCGACAAGGAACGGACCCCCGGTCACCGCAAGCTGCTGACAGATATCGAGAACGGCGATGTGTCGGCGTTTGAGGCGGAGGTTGCGCGACACGATCCGCACACGTTGATCCTGAGCGTCGAGGGCCTTTTCTCCGACATGCCCGCAGACACGTTGCACATGTTGCGAACGTTCTTCGCCGATGATGACATCGAGCTGGTTGCCGTGCTTCGCCCACAGCTGGACTGGCTGCGATCGCGCTACGTGGAGGATGTTGTGACCGGGTTCAAATCCGCCTTCACCAAACCCTTCGCCGAATATGCGCGAGATACTTACGAGGACCAGACGCTCTCCTACCGGAAGCGCCTGAAGGTGCTGGAGCAGACGTTCGAGGCAACCAAGGTATCGGCGATTGCCCTGGTGCAGGGAGAGAGACCGCTGGTGCCTCGCTTCATGGAAGCCATCGGCCTGCCGGTGACCGACGCGGAGCTCGCGCGCGGGATTCACGCCAATCACCGTGAAAAACCGGCAGCCCTGATCGAAGCGAAACGCCGCCTGAACACCATGACCCGGACGCTGGAAACCCGGGAACGCCTCGAACTCGAGAAGTTCCTGCGCGATATGGCCGCTGAACTGGCCGAGGATCTGGACGGATCGGATGAGGATGCCCTGCAATGGAAGGTGCCCTACACCGATAGCGAGTTTGACACCCTGGTCTCGGGCAACAGCGCCCTGCATCGGGAGGGTGTTCTCGATACGCCGCTTCCGATCGGCGACCCGGGGACGGGAGATCCCGCACTCGGTCCCAAAGCACGGGCCGCCATGGAACACCTGTTCGCCTGCGGACTGTCGGACGCGATCGAGATTGCCGGGCGTGCCGAAGAGCCGAAGCGCTTCCGTGGCTCCGCGCTGGAGCTGACGCAGGAGGATGCGACCCTGATCCTGAGCGCCGTTCGCCAGGCACGGGTGTCGCTGCATCTGAACGCGCCGGTCACAGCACTGTTGGCGGCCTGCGTGGACGACGGGTTGGTCAATCTGATCCTCTATCCCGGAGCCGCACATTACCGGCAGATCGCGCAACTCGAACAGCTCGACACCGCGTCGCCGCTGGCGGCGGTCGCGATACCATCCGCAGAGGTGTCGTTCCTGCGGCGCTGCCTCGACCGACTCGGCGTTGTGACCCCGGACCTGATCGTCGTGGGCGGCAAAACGACCCTCCGCCCACTCAAGCTGGCGCTGGAGAAGATCAAGCCGGCCTACCTGCTGCTCGTTGACGAAGCGACGGAGCGGCTGCCAGACTTGCTGCTGGACGGGTATGACGTCCAACACGCGAACCGATGCCTTTTGCTGCGCCGCCATTCCCCGGAATGACCGGAAAAACCGTCCAACCCACATCCAGGGACATCCAGGACCGACGACCATGACACAAGACGCCCCTCCGGTTCCCGAGAACACGCCGGACCACCACCTCTCCGAGGAGCTGGAACGCAAGCTGGCCGCACTTGAGAAGCAACAGTTGGCACAACGCGACGCGTTCGATCAGCGTGGCCGGAAACTGATCCGGCTTCAGAACGAGAATTTCCTGCTGCGCGACGCGCTCGAGACGCAGCACGAAACTGGGCTTCCCGGCTCGGAAATCCTGCAAGCCCAGCTTGGGCAGGCACGAAACGAACACGCGGCAGAACGCGACGCCCGGTTCCGGGAAACGGAAATCCTGACGCGCGCGCTCATGGAAGCCGAACAACGCCTCGGGGACGCCCAAAAGCAGATCGACAAGCACTTGGCCAAGCTCCAGAAGAAGAAAAATCGCGGTCTGGCGGGGCGGCTCAAGAAGCTGTTTGGAAAGCGAAAAAGATCCTGATCGGCCAAAGGACCACAGGTCGGCGGTGAACCCGCGCCGACCCGCCTGTGTCATTGCCTGCGCAAGTGGTTCTCACTATAAGCACCTCCGAACGAATTTACTGTCTTCAGGGGGCGTAATGCGTCTAGATTCCGTACGGATTGCAATCATTGGGCTCGGCTACGTTGGGCTCCCGCTGGCGACGGAATTCGGGAAGCGGTACGAGACCATCGGCTTCGACACATCGCGCAAACGAATCGACGAACTGCGCAACGGCATCGACGTCACAGGCGAGGTGGAGGATCTGAGCGTTGCCAGCGGGTTGCGCTTCAGCGACGACCTCGCGGACATTGCGTCGTGCAACGTCTACATCGTGGCCGTGCCCACGCCGATCGACATCGACCACAAGCCAGACCTCACGCCGCTGATCTCGGCCTCCAAAACGGTGGGCAAGGTGATCTCCAAGGGCGACATCGTCATCTATGAATCCACCGTCTATCCCGGCGCAACCGAAGACGACTGCCTGCCGGTGATCGAGGCACTGTCGGGGCTGCGTTTCAACGAGGATTTCTTCGCCGGTTACAGCCCCGAACGGATCAATCCCGGCGACAAGGCCCGCCCGATCACCAAGATCGTCAAGGTCACCTCCGGATCGACGCCGGAAGTGGCCGATTTCCTTGACGATCTCTATCGCTCGATCATCCCAGCAGGCACTTTCAAGGCGAGCTCGATCAGGGTCGCCGAAGCTGCGAAGATCATCGAAAACACCCAGCGGGACGTCAATATCGCCCTGATCAACGAACTCTCGATGGTCTTCTCGCGGCTCGGGATCGATACGGCCGATGTCATCGAGGCGGCGGCGACGAAGTGGAACTTCATGCGCCTCACCCCCGGTCTTGTCGGGGGACATTGCATCGGTGTGGATCCCTACTACCTGCTGCACAAGTCGGAACGGTCCGGCCACATCCCCGACATCATCCGCCTCTCTCGCGAGATAAACGACGGGATGCCCCGGGAGGTCGCGCGACGGCTGGTGCGGGCGATGATCGAGCAGAACCTCCCGGTCAAGGACGCCAAGGTCCTGCTTCTCGGCGCGACCTTCAAGGAGGACTGTCCGGACACTCGCAACACCAAGGTCATCGCATTGATGGCCGCGCTGCAGGAATGGGGAATCGACACCGAGATTGACGACCCCCATGCCGACCCCAAGGAGATCTCCGAGGAATACGGCGTGTCGTTCACAAAACCCGAGGACGGTGCGTATGAAGCGATTGTTCTGACCGTCCCCCACAAGGAATATACCGCCGCGGGACCACAGGCCCTGCGCCGGTACCTGAAACCGGACGGCGTGTTCTTCGACCTGAAAGCGGCATTCGACAAGGCGGAATCCGATCTGCGGCTTTGAGGCGCGACGCCGGGAGGAGAGCTGGGATGGAAGACTGGACAGGAAAATGGCGTGACCGCCTGGTGAAGTCCGGGTTGTTCGACCCAGACTGGTACGCCCGGGCCTATCCTGACGTGGCGCGCAGCGGCATGGAACCTCTGGAGCACTTTCTTGCCCTGGGCGCTGCCATGCGCCGCGACCCCGGGCCGGGTTTCAGCGAAGCCTTCTACCGGATTGCTGATCCGGCGCAGCAAGGGGCCACCGAGAGCGCCCTGCGCAGACGTCTGGAAATGGAAGAGCCGAAAGTTCGCGCCCATCTGGTGATGGTGGCTGCCAAGGCCCTGTGCGACGCGGGGCGGATCGACGATGCGATGACCCTTGTCCGGGAGCATGCGCGCTCGCTCGTACCGTCGCCTGCCTGGATCCTGAGGGCGAACCGTGCGCTGCTGGCCGGTTCCGAACGCGACTGGCTGGCGAGTTTGAACGGCTACCTCGATGCGTTCGATATCCTGCCGATCGTGCTCGCCGACGGCGGGACACTGCTGCACCGGCTGACAACCGGTCCGGTCGCGAAAACGACTGGCGGGCCAAAGGTCAGCGTTCTCATGAGCGTCTTCGATTCCGAAGACACGGTGCAGGCCGCGGTCGAATCGATCCTCCACCAGAGTTGGACCAACCTTGAGTTGTTAATCGTGGACGATTGCAGCACCGACGGGACCTGGACGATCCTGCAACAGCTTGCGGATGCGGATTCCCGGGTCAAGATTCGCCGCAACCAGAAAAACCTTGGTCCGTTCGTCTCAAAGAACATCGCCTTGCAGGACGCGACCGGCGCATGGATCACAGGGCAGGACGGCGATGACTGGTCCCACCCCCAACGTCTCGAGAAGCACCTGCGGGCGATCCTGCAGAGCGAGGGCGCAGTCAAGGCCGGTACCGTGTCGATGTTGCGCGTCGGCACCACCGGCTGTTTCGAGGATTTCATTCCGGCGAGCGCGCACCATTCTCCCGATGGAATCCGACGACGGGCCTTCATTTCCTGCCTGTTCGAGCGCGAGACGCTGAACGATAGGCTCGGCTTCTGGGATTCCGTGCGGTTCGGTGCCGACGGCGAGATGATAAAGCGGGCAGAGAAAGTGTTGGGACCGGCCTTCCAGGATCACGATCAATTGACGATGATCTGTTTCAACCTGTCGACAAGCCTCACCAACCACACGGAGTTCGGCTTGCGCACGGCCGCCGGTGTCTCCCAGACCCGCCGGCAGTACAACGAGGCGTTCCATGAATGGCATATGCATACTGATCCCGCGCGCCTGCGCCTTTCGTTTCCGCTCGAAAAGCGCCCGTTCGAAGTTCCCGAGGTATTGGCGGCAGGCTCTTCTGGCAACGATTTATCCAATGAAACGTGACGCCCCGTTCTACGAAACAACATGGTCGTGGAACTGCCCCTAAAGTCCGGGGCATTGTTTGGACGACGAACGGGAAGAAGAGATGGCTCGGATACGCTATCGGACGAGACTTTCCAGCACGCCCGTTCTCAATCGCCCGTTTCAAGCCCCAGGACAGACTGCCAATAGGTTTCGGTTCTGAAATCACCTGACCGGTGAAGGTAAGCGCTACGAATTTCAGCGCGGTTTTTACGCGCGGTCCGGATCAATTCATTTACGACCGTCTCGAGCTCGATATACGTGGCCTGATCCCTTTCAAAGACACACGGAACATCCTCGTAGTTGAGAACGACGCGTTGGAACGCCCAAGTGTCGAATCTATGCGAGTTGTTTGCGGTCTTTATAACGCCGATTTTTGTTTCATCCTTCACCGCGGAAAAATTCGTCTGAGGTCGCTGAAACAGTCGACTCACCAGAGAGCCTTTCTTCGGTGGAACAGGCACCAAGCTTTGCAAATCTGACTTTGAGAGTTCCCCTCCTCTTGAAAGGCGCTTGAGTTGCTGAAGACGTTCCTTCGGTGACGGTAAGTGCGCGAAAGCTTCTGGTCCGGCGATAGCATCTTCCAGAGCCCAGATTGCAGCCCTCATCATTCCGAAATCGAACACATTTCCAAATCCGACAATTCTGCGATACAATCGCGTCAATTGGCGCCTTATCCGATCATCTTCTCCATGCATGAAGGCCAAAGCCATATTGCTTCTCTGCGCAAGGTATTCTGAAATCGGGTTCTTCTTGGTTGAGAAATCGTCACAATGCGACGCCACACCATTCAACGTCACGACATTGAAGTCATTCGAGAGTGAAAAATCAATATCGTCACCACGCACAAAGAACGGGAATGGAAGGTGCTTGACCTGGGAAACGGGGAAGGCGAAATACCACCAAGCCCCGTAGTTTCCGTCTTCTCCCAAATCGTTGCGAATCACATTCTCTGGGTAGGAAAGATCTATTTCGCTGCCAATTGGCTTGATCGTCCGTTTCTCCCTTGACATGTCATGATAGAATCTCGCCGATTTCTCGAATTGGACAGTCGGGTTGGACATGATAAGCATGGCGCCGGCGACCGCAGTCCGATCATCCTCAGCATACTCCAGAACCGCAAGCGTCCGCAGGATGCTTTCTCTCTGGCAGGCAGCATCGTCATCCATGAAAAGGACGTGGGTCGCGTTCCGGTCCGACTTGAGCGACTCCATCAGGCCGCGAGTAAACCCGCCGGCTCCACCCAAATTGCGGTTGTGCAGGATTTCGATTCCGGGTTCGACGCTCGGCGTTATAGTTTCACCATTATCGACCACGGTCAAATGAACCTGCCGATCAGGAACCCCTGGCAAGACAACGTTTCGAAACGCCTCGATGGTCTTTTGAATCGAATCCTCACGGTTGAACGTCGTAATGACGATGTCCAGCTTCACCTCGCGCTTCGGAGCGCCTTCAACTGACCACGCCCCCCCGAGAAGGGTGCTTTCTTCTCTGCAACCGACAATCCTGAAGGAAATGGCCGCAAGAGATGAAATCTCATCGTCTTCCAAAGGAATCTCGACCTCCGATCCCAGGTCCAACTCTAGGTCACGAAGCATAATTTTGAGAGCGTGCTCCGTATGCCCGAAGATCTGGCAACGAACGGTTCCAGTTCCGTACAGGCGAAACGCGGCACCCGAAATGGGCGCAAAGGAGCGCCACTTCTTACAGCTAAACACATTGTAAAAGGTACAGAAGTCGGCCTGTTGTCCGAATCGGAGTGCCAATCCACTGTCGTTATAGCGTGGTGGCGAAATATCGTTCTTCCGATAGTAAAGCTCAGCGCTAGCCTGTTCTCCATACTCGGGCAGAACGACATTCTGGAGAATCTTGCGCATGATCGGAACCCTAGTTCGCCCAGCTTGCGGATAACTGGTTCTTGTGGCTAGTGAATCCTTGGCTTGTTGTACCAAGGTAGAAACCCGACCAGTTCAGCGGGGTGCATTGCACGAAGCGCCCCGATCACAGAACGGATTCATAGAAGGTCTGGGGAAGGTCTCCACCCTTGATGGCAGACAGGGCTGCACGACCTGCCTCGAGCGCTTCGCCAATTGTTACATCCATATCCAGATAGCGGTACGTGCCAAGGCGACCGACGAACGTCACACCTTCGGTCTCCCCCGCGAGTTTGACATATTGGCCAAGGAGTTCTTTGTCGGTGGCAAGTCGGACAGGATAATAAGGAGTGTCCCCCGGCTCACATGCGCGAGAATACTCACGGAATTGCAGGCTGCCTTTCGTTTCGTCCAGCGACCATGGCGCAAAAAACTTGTGGTCCGAAATCCGTGTCCAGGGCACATCTGTGTCCGCATAATTCAAGACAGCGTTTCCGATCCCCTCGTCGTCGTCGCTGCGGATCTCCTCGAAATCGAGTGTCCGGTATCCGAGCCGGCCGAGCTTGTGTGCGAAGTAGCGGTCAATTGGCCCAGAATAGAAAACATGCAGTGGCGCCTCGTCCAACTCCTCGAATTTTGCGCCGAGACGCAATTCGATATTCGAATGATCGAGAATTCCTTCAACCAGGTGCGTGTAGCCTTCAGCCGGAATGCCTTGAAACTGATGATTGAAGTAGTTGTCATCATAGGTAAACCGCAGCGGAAGGCGTTTGAGAATAGATGCCGGCAATTCCTTCGGTTCGATCCCCCACTGCTTACGTGTGTAACCGTAGAAGAAGGCCTTATAGATTTCGTCGCCAACGAATTTTAGCGCTTGATCTTCGAAAGTCTGCGGTTCGTCGATATCCTGGCGAGACTTCGAACGGATGAACTCCCGAGCCTCGGCTGGGTTCATCTGCATGCCGAAGAACTGGTTGATTGTGTGAAGGTTGATGGGCAGCGAATAGACATTCCCACCCGAAACGGCCTTCACCCGGTTCACATAGGGCATGAAAGTGGCATACCGATTCACAAGATCCCAGACTTCCTGATTGTCGGTATGGAAGATGTGCGGCCCGTATCTGTGCACCATGATGTTGGTGGCTTCGTCGCGCTCCGTGTGGCAGTTGCCCGCCGCATGACCGCGTTCGTCGATCACAAGGACCTCAAAACCGGCCTCTGCAAACTCACGTGCAATCACGGCACCCGAGAACCCTGCGCCCACGCAAACAATCCTGCGATCCAACGGCATTCCGGCCCCCTTTTGTTTCGTGCAACCTCGCCGGGTCTTCTTGCCATGCTGCCGCCGCTGTAGCAAGGCGATCCGCCACGAGATGACAGACACAAAAAACCGGGTTCAGCGTCGGTATCGGCACTGAGGTTAAACACTTGGACGCCGAGTCCGAAGTTTATGGTCAGACTGTCTTCTATGACATCGAACACCGGGGTGAGTGGACTTGTGGAGTTTTAAGTGTGGCACGTTACGTGGTCTTTCAGTCTTGAATGCTGGACCCCGTTCAGGGTCGGTTGCACCAAGCAAAGGGGGGTCACGAGATGGCAGCGGCATGCGCTGTCTTCCACTGCCAGCGACCGACCGAACCGAAAATACTCAGTTTCTGCTGATTCCAACAGGATTGTTGATCGCCCCCTGAGAAACTCGATCCGTTGATGAATTGGCTCAATCAGGCACCCGGTCGAGTGGATACTACAGTTACGGAAGTCTCGGCCGACGGCACCTGATCCTGTGGAGGCGCCTTCGCCCTGCACGCGTTGTGGAAGGATCTGCGCGCGTCTCTCCGTGATGATGGCTGACGACTACTTCGCAAGGTTGGCGCGGCCATGGTCTGGATGAAGGAGCGGAGAGCCGGTCAACCCTTGGCTCATAGGTCGAAAAAAACGCAGACGAACGAAACTCTCAGCCGGAAAACCTTATCTGTGCCCTGCCAAGGGTGGCGCTGAATGCCATAGCCGCAGGACACCCCCAATGCTGGGTCAACGAACTGCTGGCCTGGAACGTGCAGTCGTCAAGATAGACACCCAATGGCCGGTCGCCACCGCATCGGGTTGGCCACGGGTGTCAAGGTTTTCTCAGACCGCCGGGCGTCGGAATCTATGCATCTGGGCGCCGCGGGTGGCCGGGACCCCGAAGCCGATCAAGACCGACATGCTCCAGATCTGAGCGCAATTCTTCAACGTCCCGCTCCAAGAGCTCCAAAGATGCAAAGCTTCCCTCTCGTTGCACGCGAAGCTCCCGCGATATTTCATCGAGCTTTTCGTCCAGTACCGTCAGGCGCGCATTGACGCCACGCAACAGGACTTTGTCAGCGATATAGGAGGTCAAGCGAAGCGGAGCGCTTAAAATGTCCACCCAGTCAATTTTCACCAACCCATATCGATTGAATTTGAAAACTGCTCGCGCCATAAGACGGCGTTTTCCATATTCGCGAAAGACCTCATCGAAATATCGGCGTTTTCCAGTTCGAGCCATAAGAGCGATCCAGCTCCCCTGATCGCGCTTACCCCTGCCTTCAAGCGCCGAACGAAGCTCGTCCAGGCTGTGTTCTCGAAACCTCGGAGCCATCGCTTCCAACAACTCGACGCGTAACTCCTCGGGACATCTTGGCGCTATCCAACTCGCCTGTCCGATCAGCCAATTCGCGAGATCAACGCTGTAGGTCTCGCGTTGTCCCG
This sequence comes from Tropicimonas sp. TH_r6, assembly GCF_033101155.1. NCBI lineage: Bacteria > Pseudomonadati > Pseudomonadota > Alphaproteobacteria > Rhodobacterales > Roseobacteraceae > Tropicimonas > Tropicimonas sp. TH_r6. The sequence continues at coordinate 392,188 of NZ_JAWMPX010000001.1, read as the reverse complement.
CTTTTTCAAGGTCCGCCGCGATAATCGCATGATGGTCGAACATCTTAAAGATCCGACGATCGACGGTGGCCATTGTCTGTTCGGCGCGATTTACCCGGTGTTGACACAATTGCTGAGGGACCCAGACGCAGCGCTTTGCGGCGAGAGACGTGCGCCAGTGAAACGGATTATCTTCGAAGAAGAAATCACCTACGGGGAACCGAATGCCTGCGGCTTCGATCATTTGTCGCCGGTAGATCTTACGCCACGGAACCGCGATGAATGAGAGAAGTTTACGCCGCGTCTCCATATTCAAGGGCAATGAAGTTTCGCGCGGAAATTGCTTCCATAAAAGGAAGTCGGCTGGGTTCGACAACGCACCACTGGCGTCGTCGAGGATGAAGTAATTACAGAGAGCAAGATCGGATTCAGTCCTGATCGCGGCATCGTAGAGAGTGGCAAAAAAATCCCTGTCGTATCTGTCATCGCCATCAGCAAATCCAATGAACTCTCCCGTAGCAGCATCCAATCCGATGTTTGCCGCCGTGGCAACGCCGCCAATGGTGTTTTTCTCATTCAGGATGAGTTTCACATTGTCTTTGCCTTCGGCGAAATCTCGAATAATCTCCTGAGTACGATCCGTTGAACCATCATCGACGACAATTATTTCGAAATTGTCGAGTGTCTGGCCGGCGATGTCGTCAAGGCATTCTTTGATATACGATTCGACATTGTAGGACGTTACGATTATCGATAATTTTCGCATCTGCTTCCCTTCAAGCCAGATCCAGATCCGCACTAAGAATCGCGGGCAAAACTCTGAAGGTTTTTGCTTTTTCAGGATTATCTTCGGCCAGACGCAGGGCATCCGATACTCTGACCCGCCTAAGCACGTCTTTGCTGCGATATAGAAAGTCCGCTCCGTGCGCCTTGTCGATAATTGTTGACGCCCAGATCAGCACATCGACCTTGAAGGACAGGAAATGGTGGTAGTAATTGGCTCTGAGAAACGGTTTTTCGTCGAAGAAATCTTCCACTTCCTCGAGCGCATCAAAAAGCCCAAGGCGCCGCTTGTCGGAAATATTCGTAATGTTACCGCTCGTTATGGGAACAATATGTGTACATATATTTGTTTTTGTGAAGGCAATCCATCGAGCCTGCAACATCGTTTGCCAATGCGCGAACACGTCATTGTGCACAGGTGTATCCCCGAAACGAAGGCCAATGCTTTGCGCGTATCTCGTATTGATTAGTTTGTTCCACGGGTAGTTTGCGATTCGCATGACTTCCGGGATGGCGCCCAGTGTGAAAATGCCGTCAGGAGCAAGTTCTGTCATCCGCGCCCACATCCGGCGCTCGAGCCCGTGCATGTCTCGCGTTGGATGCCCGACACCGGAACTCAGATCGAAGGGCGCCAGAACGATATCCGCATTCGTTGTCACGGCTGCCAGGTGCATGTCAACCAGGCCTGCGGGATGGACCAGGTCATCCGCGTCGAGGAAGATTGTGTACTGTCCCTGAACTTCGTTGAATCCTGCATTTCTTGATCTACCGGCTCCGAGGTTTCGGGTGTTGGTGACGACCTTCAAGTTGCGTTGCTCGGAGCGAAGAGCTTCAAGCATGGGCACCGTTCGGTCGGTCGATGCGTCATCGACGACAATGATCTCGAGTTCGAAATCCCCTATTGCCGCAAGCGTCTTGATCGTGTGCTCTACGTCGTCGCATCTGTTGTGGGTCGGAATAACGACCGAAACCTCGATGGGCATGTTTGATTTTTCCCCGAGTGTCATTGGCTCCCAAGCTCTAGCGTAGGCGCTACCTGAATGAAATGGGCTCTGTTGATGACCACGGCAGAGGCGGGACCCGATCCCTGAAAAGGGCGGTTGCCGCGAAATCGGGGACGAAGTGAAAGCCCTCTGCCGTCACGTCTGACGATGCTCTACCACTTGTTGCCACGCTTCCTGATAGTTGCCACTTCGCTTGCTCCATCGTTGGGGCAGCGTTGCTTTACGAGTAACGAGAGAGTGACAGACAGATGCTCGACCACGCGCGTCGATGCGAGCAACCACATTCGATGCTTTGCACATCAAGTGGTTACATTGGTCGGAGTGAGAGGATTCGAACCTCCGACCCCTGCCTCCCGAAGACAGTGCTCTACCAGGCTGAGCTACACTCCGACCGTGAGGCAGGCGATTACAGGGCCAGGTGAGAAATGGCAAGAGCCTCTACCCGACCTTTTCGACGAAAGACCTTGTTTCTCGCCTGCATGCCAGTCCGTTCCGAGGCTCATGTTGCCAAGCTCTGGTGCAATCATCTTCAGGACCTATGACTTCAGCAAACGACACGAAAACTTCGTCCACAAAACAATACCCAGACGCCACAAGGACTTGTCAATCTCCGCGCTCTGTTATTATACGAACGTATAACAAAGGAGGCGGCCGATGAACGGCGATCAGGAAAGGACGCGTAGCTATCGGCGCGCGTCACCGGACCGGCGGCGGATCGAACTGATGGAAGCAACCCTCAAGGTGATCGCTTCGAAGGGACTCGAAGCCGCCTCGGTCCGCGCGATCTCTGCCGAAGCCGGCGTGACACCCGGGTTGATCCGGCACTACTTCGCGTCGAAGGAAGACCTGGTTTGCGCCGCCTATGCCCATCACATGACAGTGCTGCTGGAGGCTTGCGAATTGGCCCTCGACGAAGTTCAGGGGACGCCGGTCAAACGGTTGGCGGGTTTCGTCCAGAGGACACTGGCGCCTCCGGTTGTCGGCGCACAGGCGGTTCAGCTCTGGGCCGCCTTCATCGAGAAGATCGGGCATAGGCCGAAGCTTCGGCGGGTCCACATGGACAGCTATCGCGAGTTTCGACAGGTGCTGGAGGGGCTGATCGCGGCGGCGCTTACCGAACAGGGGCTGGTTGCCGACGCCGCCCGGGTGCGTCAACTCGCTATCGCCGTCAACGCTCTGCTCGACGGGTTATGGCTCGAGGGTTCCATCCTGCCGGAACAGTTCTCCGCCGAAGACCTCACCCGGATCGGGCTGCAGTCGGTTGGCGACATCACCGGAATTCCCCTCGTGCAGAAGGACAGTGCAGAACAATGAGATATGCTCCGATCACCGACCGTCTGACCGGCCTCGGCAGCGCCAAATGGGATGTCCACATCCGCGCGAAAGACCTGCTCGCACAGGGGCGCGACATCATCGAACTGACAATTGGCGAGCCGGACGTGCCAACCCCGAAGGCGCTGGTCGAAACCGCCATCAACGCGTTGCGGCAGGGGCGGACAGGCTACTCCAACGGGCGTGGCGAGGCGGATCTGCTCGACGCGCTGGCGGCACGGTACACCGCGAGGTGCGGACGAGCGATCGGACCGGATCAGATCCTCTGTTTTCCCGGCACCCAGACCACGCTCTATGCCGTGATGGCCGCCCTTTCCGCCGCTGGCGACGAAGTGCTCGTCGGCGATCCGCTCTATGCGACCTATGAGGGGGTGATCGCCTCGACCGGTGCTCTGGCTGTTGCCGTACCGCTGCGCCCCGAGCGCGGCTTCCGTATCGCGGCGGAGGACATCGCGGCGCGGGTCACGCCCCGGTCGCGGGTGATCTTCCTGAACACACCCCACAACCCTTCCGGCGCGGTGCTGACCCGCGCGGACCTGATCGAGATCGGTGCGGTCGCAAAGGCCCATGACCTCTGGATCCTGTCCGACGAGGTTTATGAGGAGTTGGTCTTTGACGATGTCGAATTCGTGTCACCGCTGGACATTCCGGAGCTGGCCGAGCGGACCGTGGTCGCGACCTCGATCTCCAAGTCTCATGCCGCGCCGGGCTTCCGGTCCGGCTGGTGCATCGGCTCGGCAGAGTTCGCCCAACGCTTGCTGCCGGTTGCCGAGACTATGCTCTTCGGCAACCAGCCCTTCATCGCCGACATGACCGCGAAAGCCGTCGCAGCGCCCTCCGAGGTTGCGGCCGGTATGCGAGCGCGCCTTGCGCGGCGGGCGGATTTCCTTGTGGAACGTTTCGCAGATGTGCCCGAGATCCGGGTGCACCGACCGCAGGCTGGGATGTTTGCGCTGCTTGACGTCTCGGCGCTTGGTCTCTCCTCACTGAATTACGCATTCGAGCTTCTGGAAGAGACCGGCGTGGCCGTCATGCCCGGCTGCTCCTTCGGAACGGGGTTGCCCGGCTGGGTCCGGCTGGCGCTAACCGTGACGGATGCCGATCTCGAACGCGCTTGCGACCGCATCCTGACCCATGCCGCACGGCGGAGCAGCGGAGGGTGTGCGGCATGACGACGGTCGGTGAGGCACTTGTCCACAGTCTCAAGGCGCGCGGGGTCGATACCGTTTTCGGCATTCCCGGCGTGCATACGATCGAGCTCTATCGCGGCCTCGCCGGCTCCGGCATCCGGCATGTTACGCCGCGCCATGAGCAAGGTGCGGGGTTCATGGCTGATGGCTATGCGCGGGCGACCGGCAAGCCGGGCGTGGCTTTTGTCATCACCGGGCCGGGCCTGACCAACATTCTGACGCCGATGGCGCAGGCGCGGGCTGATTCAATTCCCATGCTCGTGATCTCCGGGGTGAACCGACGGGAGTCACTCGGCAAGGGGTTTGGCTGTCTGCACGAATTGCCCGACCAGCTTGCCCTTGCCCGAACCGTGGCGTTGCATTCCGAGACCGTCGAGGAACCCATGCAACTCGAACCGGCCCTCGACCGAGCCTTTGCCGCGCTGACGTCTGGCCGCCCGGGGCCGGTGCATATCGAGGTTCCGACCGACGTGATGCCGATGGAGCATGCCCTCGTACCGGTTGCATCGCCGAAGGAGCCAAACCCGCTACCGGATCTCACGACCGCAGCCCCCCGCCTTGCAGCCGCAAGACACCCGGTGATCCTGGCTGGAGGCGGGGCAACACGGATGGATGCCCCACTGACGCAGCTGGCCGAACGACTCGGCGCGCCGGTCGTTCAGACGACCAATGCACGCGGGTTGATGCATGGCCATCCACTGGCGGTTCCGGCCAGCCCGAGCCTTGCCGCGGTGCGTCGCCTGATCGAAAGCGCCGACCTCGTCCTCGCGCTCGGCACCGAGCTTGGGCCAACTGATTACGACATGTACGCGCTTGGCGGTTTGCCTGATTTTCCACCCATGATCCGCATCGATTGTTGCGCGGAGCAACTGGCGCGCCACCCGGTCAAACTCGCGCTCGAAGGGCGGGTGGAGATGCTGCTGCCGAAACTGGTCGAAGCTCTGCCCGCGGGGACGCCATCGGCGTCGGGAAAACAACGGGCCGCCGAAACACGCGCCGCCGCGATGGCGGGCCTCGGAGACCTCGCCGCGCCCTATCCCGGCCTCGTCGAGATGCTGATAACGCTGCGAGACCGGCTGCCCGGCGCCATCATCGCCGGCGATTCCACGCAAATGATATACGCGGCCAATCTGGCCTATGATCACGACCGGCCCGGCGGCTGGTTCAACGGCTCGACCGGCTTCGGCGCGCTCGGCTATGCAATCCCAGCCGCCATCGGCGCCGCCATCGGAACGCCGGACACTCCGGTCATCGCATTGGCCGGCGATGGCGGAGCGCAGTTTACACAGCCGGAAATGATGGCCGCCGTCGAGGAAAGGTTGCCCGTCCTTTTTGTCATCTGGAACAACTCCGCCTTCCTGGAGATCGGCAATGCCATGCGCGATGTCGGTATCGAGGTCGTCGGCTGCGATCCCGTCGCCCCCGACTACCGATGTATCGCCGCTGCCTGCTCCATGCCGCATGCCAGTGCGGCCCCTTCCCCGGAAGCGATCGCTGCGGCGCTGGACAAGCTGTTGCCACTGGACGGGCCGAAGCTTCTCGAAATCGACGCGAGACGGGGCGGGGCGGCTTAACCCAGACGACTCAAGCGCCGTTCAGGAGGCTGCGCGCGGTGTCTCGATCTCCCCGAGCGGCTCGCTGGCAAGAGCGCGCTCCACGCGTTCCGCCCAGCTTTCGTAGATCGCCGCGCCCGGATGGAAGCCGTCCTCTGCCATGTGCCGCTCGTCAAGATGGTCCATCTCCAACGACAGGAATCGGGCCTCGGGCTGTCCTTGAACGATCTCCCGCAGGGCAGCATCGAACCGCTCTGTGCGCTGGCCAAGGATGCGTCGCAGGGGCTCCGGCAGCAAGGGGAAGCGACCGACCGGCGGGAACGCAGAATGGTAGATGCGCCGCAATCCGTGGCGTTCGACCAGTGTTCGCAGGATTTCCCGCGTGTTCCGCGCCCAGATCGCCTGCGGCACGCCATTCTTCACGTCGTTGACACCCAACGAAATCACCGAAAGGTCGAATTGCCCGAGATCTGCCGCACGAAGACGCTTCAGCGCCCAACCCGTGGTCGCGCCGGAAACCGCGACAAGCTGCCAGTTCACGCGGGATCGCTCGGAGAGCCGGGCGACGAGTTGCCCGGTCAGCGCATCGCGCTGATGCGCGACGCCGACACCGGCCGCAGAGGAATCGCCCAGCACCAACAGTCGCATGGCTGCGCCGTCACCAGTCACGCCATGCCGAGGACCGTCCGGTTCCGGCATTCGGAGTGCCCTTCGTTTCACTTGCAGTGCCTGCGCCAGAGCCCGGGGATATTGCAGCGCTCGTCTCGGCATCTCACCCTCCGGTTTCGCTCGCCACGACCACGTTTCCGAGTTCAGATCCTAGCAAGATGGCACTGAGTCCCAATCTAAAAAATCTCTGAACAAGAACAGGGGACGTAACGTCCAGAGCAGAGAGGCGGCGGTTTTTAGCCCATTTCGCTCCGCCTGGCGCGCTCTGTCGCGGCTCGCAGGGCAGGCTTGCCTACTTGTATGCTAGTCAGCATATCTGCGCGGTGCTATGACACGCCGAGCGGCGCGCCCGCGCCGACAACGGAGGATGCGATGCGACAGACCTGGAGATGGTTCGGCCCGAAAGACCTTGTTTCGATTGACGACGTGCGACAGGCCGGCGTCGAGGGGATCGTCTCGGCGCTGCACCACGTGCCTACGGGCGCGCTCTGGACGCCCGAGGAGATCGAGACCCGCAAACGGGAGGTCGCCACGATGTCCGATGGCAGCGCCTCTACGCTGACCTGGGATGTGGTCGAAAGCCTGCCCGTCTCAGAAGATATCAAGAAGCAGAAGGGCGACTGGCGCGCTCATATCGAGACCTACAAGGTGAGCCTGCGCAATCTCGCCACGGCCGGGATCGAAGTCATCTGTTACAATTTCATGCCGGTGCTGGACTGGACCCGCACCGACCTCGCCCATCGTCTGCCCAATGGCGCGACCTGCATGCGCTTCGACCTCGTGGATTTCGTCGCCTTCGATCTCTTCATCCTCGAACGTCCGGGATCGGAGGACGATTACGACGTGGAGCTGCGCGAAACAGCGACGGCCCGCTTCGCATCGATGAGCGATGCGCAGAAGGCCGCGCTCGCGAATAACGTGGTCTGCGGGCTGCCGGGGGCAGCCGAGAACTTCACCATGGAAGATGTCCGCAAGCACCTGGCCGAATATGCCTCCATGACGCCCGAACAATTGCGGGCCAACATGACCGCCTTTCTCGAGGAGGTCGCGCCGGTGGCGCAGGAACTCGGGTTGCGGCTCTGCTGTCACCCCGATGATCCGCCGATGCCGCTGCTCGGCCTTCCACGCATCATGTCCACCGAAGCGGATTACCGCTGGCTGGTCGAAGCGGTGGACCTGTCCTCGAACGGAATCACGCTCTGCTCAGGCTCGCTCGGCGCCCGGCCCGACAATGACCTGCCCGGCATGATGGAACGGCTCGGCGACCGCGTCCATTTCCTGCACCTGCGCAACGTGAGGCGCGAATCCGACGCGCTGTTCGGCTCGTTCCACGAAGCCGAACATCTCGGCGGCAACACGGATATGGTCGCCGTTGTCCAAGCCGCTCTAAGAGAGGAAGCCCGCCGTCGTGCCGCCGGCCGCGCCGACTGGTCAATCCCCTTCCGCCCCGATCACGGGCAGGACATCCTGGACGACCAGACCCGCCGGACCCAACCCGGCTACCCGTCCATCGGCCGCCTCAAGGGGCTGGCCGAACTGCGCGGCATCATCGCCGCCACCCGCCATGAGGAGATCGCCTGATGCCCCGCCTGAACGCTTCCGTATCGCTGCCTGACACCGTTGCGGCTCCAGGTTTCACGCCGTCCGAGCACGGGACCGGCATCGTCCATCTCGGTCTTGGCGCCTTCTTCCGCGCTCACCAGGCCGTCTATACAGACGATGCACTTGCCCGCTCCGGCGGCAACTGGCGCATCCTCGGCGTCTCGTTGCGCAGCACCGCGCCCGCCGACGAGCTTGCGCCGCAGGACGGGCTCTACACGCTGATCGAGCGCGGCGCGGGCGAACCGAAAGCCCGGATCATCGGCGCGATTTCCCGCGCTGTTTCGGGCGCGACCGATATCGAAGAGGTCCGCAGCGCGCTTGCCGCGCCGGCGACGCGTGTCGTGACCCTGACGGTTACCGAGAAAGGCTACGGGATCGACCGCGCCAAAGGGGGGGCGGACGAGTCCCACCCTGCCGTCATCGCCGACCTCACCACCCCCGAGGCACCGCAGGGCGTGCTTGGCCTGCTGGTCCAGGCACTCAAGCTGCGCCGCGCCGCCGGGGTTGCGCCTTTCACCGTGCTCTGCTGCGACAACCTTCCGGAGAACGGCACAATGCTGCGCTCCGGCGTGGTCGATTTCGCCAATCGCCTTGACGCGGATCTGGCGGACTGGATCGCCAGCGAGGTGGCTTTCCCCTCCTGCATGGTCGACCGCATCACGCCCGCGCGGACAGAGACGACGCTTGCCGATGCCGCGCGCCTGACCGGCCATGACGACGCGGCTGCCATCGAGACCGAACCCTTCACCCAATGGGTCATCGAGGATCGTTTCCCTTCCGGACGTCCGGATTGGGAGGTCGGCGGCGCGCTTTTCGTCGAGGATGTCGCGCCCTACGAGCAGATGAAACTGCGGATGCTCAACGGCGCCCATTCGATGCTCGCCTATTCGGGGTTTCTCGCCGGGCATCGCTACGTGCGGGATACCGTGGCCGATACGGACCTCCGCCGCCTGATCGAACGCCATTTCTCTTCAGCCGCAATGACGCTCGACCCGTTGCCGGGGATCGATTTCGACGCCTACGCCCAAGAGCTCCTTGAGCGGTTTGCCAACCCATCTATCGCTCATGAGACCTACCAGATCGCCATGGACGGCACGCAGAAGCTGCCGCAGCGGATCCTTCAACCGGCCCTCGCGGCGCTACAATCGGGCCAGAATGTCCGGCCCTTCGCTTTCGCGACCGCAGCCTGGATGCGCTACAGCCTCGGGCGGACAGATGATGGCGAACGCTACGCTTTGCGCGATCCGATGGAGGTCGAGATTTCCGAACGACTGGCCAATGCGCAGACGGGCGATAGCATCTTCAGCGCCCTTGCCGCGCTGCGTGGCGTCTTCCCCGAGACGTTGATGGCTGCCCCGGAATGGCGCGGCGAAGTGATCGGTGCGCTGACAAGCATGCTGGAGGTCGGCGTCGCTTCCGCAATCGCGGCCGAGGCGGCCAGCGAATTGCCCTGATCCTCCCTCGAGGTTACATGGCGCTGCGCGCAATCAATGCGGGCAGCGTCTGCCAGGGGCGCGCCATGAGACGGGTCATTCGGTCCAGATCCCCGATCTGCCGGGCAACGGCCAGCAGGATCAGGTGCCGGACTGGAGAGGACATGCTACCCGCTGCCGAAATCCCCGACTGCGGTGTCGCGGCCAGGCTCCGATCCGGCCCGGCTGCGTCCCGTATGGCGGCCTGGATCTCGCGATAACTCTTCTCAGATTGCATCGCGTAGACATTCACGTTGACAGAGACGGACATGCGCGTCTCCTTCTCCTCGCTCTCCGCTCCGAAATACCCCGCCCGATTGAACTTGATACTTGCCGGCACACAGGTGCCATATTGCGCCACCAGTTTCCCACAGATATCGCGGACCCGCTCAAGTGCCGCGCGCCGATTCCCGGTGCTGTAGATCGGAGCCGTATCGTCACTCCGCCGGTTTCCACCAAGATCGACCGTCCCCGTTTGCCAGCCACCGCCACGGACCAGCTTGCGCTCTCCCATATCGAAGCTCGGCCGATAATAGAGACGGGCCGTTATCTCGTACCGCCCGTCGCCCCAATCCCGCACATTGGGCGCACCCACATCGCAAAGCAGACCGATCGTCTCTATCACGTCATCGCAATAGGCAATCATCCGCATTGGTGCGCGCGACGTGACATAAAGCTTGTGGAATACCGGGTCTGGCATGACCTCACCCGGCGCCAGGATGTCCTCGATCCGGACAAACTCGTAAACGGAAACGGAATGCTCCCGGGTCAGCTTCTGCGACGCCTTTCGTTCGGCCGGCCGCGGCGCGCCAAGCCAACTCAGAAGCGACGGCTTCGTTCCATCCGCTGTGACCATTCCCTCCTTGGCCTGGACATTTGGTCCGGTGGCCATCAGAGGGAGTGAAATTGCCAGGAAGAGAGCGGCTCTCATGAGACGTCTTGCTGTCATTGCCCTGCCCTTTTCGGAGCCGGGTTGAGGCGCGACGCATCTCCCCCCAGAGCCGCCGTCAGACGTTCCCAATGGATCGACTCGATTTCCTCAGCGCGCGCCGCTGCGTTGCCAATGACGATGTGGTCCTGATTCAACATCCAGATTGGTCGCTCCTGCAGCGGGACATACGCAAAGGTCGCTTCAGGCACCGGTCCGACCAGCACATGCGCGGCCTCATCTGCTGCGACCACGCCATCCGCCGCGGATTGCCCAAAGCTGCGGGTGAACCACTCGTCGAACCGCGCATGGCCATGCGTGAAGGTATGGATCCGGTTCACGAAGAGCATGTTCTGCTTTTGCGCCTTCTGCCAGCCGAGCCAGTGCTCCTGTGGCTTGCGCCAGGGACTGATGAAACAGTCGTTCTCGGGGGGATCTCCACGATAGTTCACGCGGATTGACTCAAAATCCGCCTTGGAAACGAAATCGCCCGTCCGTAATGCCTGCACGGAAAGCGTATCGCTCCCCGTAGACACTGCCGAACCGCCCGGCGAGATCATCAACACATGGGCGATCTCCACCCCGGGTGCGGGCTGCAAGTTCCAAAGGATCGCGCCGCTCAGGTTCTGCAACACGACATATTGCGGTGCGGAGAGATCCGTCAGGAAGACATCCACGACTCGCATCTCGGGCGAGAGACGACCGCCCTTGTCATAGGCCTTCCCCGGCACGATTTCTGCCTCGACATTGCGCAACAAGCGGTCGGCCAAGGCGGCGTTGGAGAAGGACTGGACACCGACGACAGGTCCGCCCCTGTCGATCCGGATATTGGCGAGCGACTCGCCGGTTCCGAGTGGGCGCGGAACGCAGCTCCCTGCCGGTTCGTAGGTCGTGACGGAGGCTGGAAAAGTGTCAGAGGTATTGGGCTGGAAACCATTGACCACTTCGTCGATCGCCACGTCTCCATACCACGCGGTCGCCACGAGCGGGGAGCGCAGGATACGGCCATCATCGGAGTATTTCAGCGGCGCCTCTGGCTGTTTTTCTTTCTGTGCGACCAAGCTGACAGGACCTCCGAGTGCCTGAACCCCCGCCTTGGCCACCAGGGAAGCTTCCCGGCTGATATCGGTGAGGGAAGCGACCTCGAAAGGCAGGTCGTCGCGCAGAACATATGCCGCCGCCACGCCGACACAGGCCATGAAGCTCATGAGGCCGAGCATCACGCCACCTGCGCCAATGCCCCGCCGAGGCGCCGATCGGATCAGCTTGTCCTCGGGAAGATTGGAGAAATCGGGCAACCGGGGTGGCTTGTAGCCGGGAGTCGCAGCCCGTCGCTTCGCCTCGATACGGCGCAGACGCTCTGCAAACTCGTCCTTTGTTCGATCGCTGGACATAACAACACCTTCGAATTCCCGGCGCCTAGTCTATTGCGCAGTTCGTCAACAATGTGGCTGAAGCAGGGAGATCGTCTGCAATTCCGAACCGACAGGCAAGGGCGACAGAGGCCCCACCAGCGGCTAGGATACCCGCAAACATCCATGACCAGGACCGTGCCCGTGCTTCGCCATTCCCTGTTATTTCTTCTGTTTCTTGCTCTTTCCTGCGTATCGGCCACTGCCCAGAACCGCGCCAAGGTCGAAAACCAGTTCCAGGAATGGTTGGAGACAACGGTCTGGCCCCGAGCGCGCGCGCAATCGGTGTCGCGCCAAACCTTCGATCAGGCCTTTGCCGGGGTCTCGCTCAACTGGAAGCTGCCCGACCTCGTCCCGCCGGGAACAGAACCGGTCACGCCAAAGACCCAGCATCAGGCCGAATTCAGCTCTCCGGCGAAGTATTTCAACCGAAATTCCATAGATGGGGCGACCTCCGTCGGTCGGAAGATGGCCAAACGGCACTCCGCGAGCCTTGCAGCGACGGAGCGGGCAACGGGTGTTCCGGGCCATATCATTCTGGGGATCTGGGGCCGTGAGAGCGCCTACGGGCGGGTCGACATCCCGCTTGATGCGTTCGAGGTGCTTGGGACGAAAGGATTCATGAGCACACGTGCGGACTACTTCACTGACGAACTGATCGCGGCGCTCAAGATTGCAGACTCTGGCCATGTTCCGGCGGATGCGATGAAGAGCAGTTGGGCCGGCGCCTTGGGACAGCCGCAATTCATGCCGACGAACTTCCTGAAATACGCGGCGGACGGAAATGGCGACGGGCGGGCGGATATCTGGGGGTCGGAGGCCGATACGATCGCCTCGATCGGGCGGTATCTGGACGCGCATGGTTGGATACCTGGCCGCGATTGGGGCTTCGAGGTGCGAGTGCCGGACAGCGTCTCCTGTGCGCTCGAAGGGCCGGATCAGGGACGACGCATTGATGACTGGGAGGCGATGGGAATCGCCCGCGTGTCTGGCCGTTCCTTTCCAGCTGCGGAACGAAAGGGTCAGGGGTTCCTGCTTATGCCGGCCGGCCGGCACGGTCCTGCATTCATCGTCACGCCGAATTTCTACGTGCTGAAAGACTACAATATGAGCGACCTCTATGCGCTCTTCGTTGGACATGTCGGCGACCGGATCGCCTATGGCTCCGGTGACTTCTCCGCGCCATGGGGCAAAGTCGGAGGGCTTCTCCGCTCCGACGTGGCCCGGATCCAGGCCGCGCTGGTCAAGGAGGGGAATGATGTCGGCGGAGTGGACGGTCTGCCGGGTTTCAAGACGCGGCGTTCGATCGGTCGTTGGCAGGAGGCTCATGGCCAGGTAGCAACCTGCTTTCCGAGCGCCGCCCTGAAGACGGCGATCGCCCGCTGAGAGATGTCCAGCACCGAGGAGTCCCCGCCTCAAGGGCCGGGTGTCATCCCGAACCGTGCCGCATCAGGATCTCCGACAACCGCGCGAAGGCTCCTTCAGGCCCATCGGGCGAGTTCTCCGAGAGAAAGGCATCCAGAAGCGGATAGACTTGGATCGCGGCATCGATTTCAGGGTCACTCCCGGAAGCATAGAGCCCTGCCTGAATCATGACCTCGGCGCGATCATAGGCGCCGAGTCGCTGCCGAGCGACGCGAATCAGGGTGTTCTCGTCCTTGTTCGCGGCCGCGGGCAGGCTTCGCGAGACAGATCGCAAGAGATCGACGGCGGGAAAACGACCGCGCTCCGCGATCTGGCGATCAAGCACGATATGACCGTCGAGGACGCCGCGCAGAATGTCGGCAATGGGTTCGTCCATGTCAGAGCCTGCAACGAGCACGGTGAAGACCGCCGTGATGTCTCCGCCACACTCCTCGTCACCCGGACCAGCACGTTCTGCCAACGCCATGATCTGATGCGCCGTCGAAGGAGGGAAACCACGCAGAGAAGAGGATTCGCCGGCCGCAAGTGCAACCTCGCGATGTGCCTCGGCAAAACGTGTCACCGAGTCAGCAAGAAAGAGGACATGCCGCCCCTGGTCGCGGAAATGCTCGGCGATGGACATGGCGGTCCACATCGCGCGACGCCGGGTCAGCGGCGGCTGATCGGAGGTGGCGGCGACAACGATGGATTTCTTCATGCCCTCCGGACCGAGATTCGACTCGACGAATTCCCGAACCTCGCGCCCCCGCTCGCCAACAAGCGCGACGACGGCCACGTCACAATCGACCTCCCGGGTCAGGTTCCCCAGGAGCGTCGATTTCCCGACGCCCGAACCGGAGAAGATGCCAACCCGCTGGCCGCGCACCAGCGGCAGCATGGTGTCGAACACAGCGAGACCCGTGGATAGCCGGTTTCCAAGCGCGCGGCGCCGGGTGGCGACGGGTGGTTTCGCGCGCAAGGGACGTTCGGTCAGACCCCGACCGAGGCTTCGTCCATCCAGAGATTGACCATAGGGATCAACGATTCGACCGATCCAATGATCGGACGGGGCAATGACCGGCGCCCCCTTCAGGAGCGCGGGATCTCCGATTCGGACGCCTTCTCCCGAACCGTCCGGAAGCACGACGACACCCTCTTCCGACACATTGACCACTTCACCACGCAAGGCGCCATTCCGAGTCTCCAGCCGAACATGATCTCCCAGGGCCGCTTCCAGATGCAGCCCTCCAATCGTCATTATTCCATGGCCCGCCGCCACGACGCGGCCCACCGGTCGCACCGGTGTCATCGTCTGAACTTCGCAGGCGAGTGTCTCTAGGCTTCTGCCGTTCATGCTGTGTTCCCTTTTTGGTCGCACACCGTTTCTAAAGGAATCGGGGTTAAGCCAAGGTTGAAACCCGTGGGAGAAACCCCGATGACTGACAGAATCGAATTGCTGAGCATGGCGCAAAAGCTGGCGGAACACGCCGCGACGCGTCAGTCTGTCGTCGCGAAGAATATCGCAAATGTCGACACCCCCGGCTTCAAGCGACTGGGCCTTCCAAGTTTCGCGGAGACATATGAAGCTTCCGGTGGCAGCGCATCAATGCGTGCCACCCGGCCAGGGCATCTCGGCGCCATGTCAGACTCGATGCCGATGAAGGCACGTGTTCAGGACGGCGGAACCGTCAAACCAAATGGAAACAACGTCTCCCTTGAAGACGAAATCCTGACATCCGCCGACATCCGCCAGCAACATGAAATGGCACTTTCCATCTATCAGAGTGGGCTGGGCATCATGCGCGCCAGCCTCGGCCGCTAAGGAGAATCCTGATGAGCGACCTTCTGAACACGCTTTCTCTGTCCGCCAGCGGCATGAAGGCACAATCGACCCGCTTGCGTCACATCTCGGAGAACATCTCCAATGTCGACACGCCCGGCTATCACCGCAAGACCGTCGCCTTCGAACCGCTTCAAAGCGGATCGCGGGACATCGGCCAAGTCGTGACCGGACCGGTGCAGCTCGACAATACACAATTGGAGCGCGTCTTCGACCCGGCCCATCCGATGGCCGACGCAACCGGGTATTTCGACGGATCCAATGTCGACCTTGTGGTCGAGATTGCCGACGCCAGACAAGCGCAGCGAAGCTACGAGGCGAACCTCAAGATGTTCGATCAGGCCAGGCAGATGACCTCGAGCCTGTTCGAGTTGCTCAGGAAATAAAGGAGTCCAGAATGGAAATCCGCGCAACCGGTGCCGAACGCGGCTACCAGGCGGCAAAGCCCGCCCTCATCCCGAACGCCAGTCCCGGAAACTCGGGTGACCGTTTCCAACTCGCGGCGGAGAACTTCACCGCGAGCCTGCAGCAGACCGAGGGGACCGCAAAAGCGGCAATGGTCGGCAAAGCCGATCCCCATGCTCTGGTCATGGCGCTGACCCAGACCGAACTCGCTGTCGAAACGGCTTCGACCCTGCGCGACAAGGTCGTCGAAGCCTACCAGGAAATCATGCGGATGCCGGTCTGATCCGATGAATGAGGTCATCTATTTCGATACAATGCGCGAGGGGCTCTGGACGGCGGTGATGATCGCCTTTCCGATCCTGGCTGTTGCGCTGGTTGCCGGCCTTGCCGTCGGCCTGTTTCAGGCGCTGACATCGATTCAGGAAATGACGCTGACATTCGTCCCGAAGTTGCTGGCGATCGTCACGGTGTTCTGGCTGTCGATGAACTACATGACGCAGACGCTGGTCAGTTTCTTCACCGCGCGGATCATTCCGCTCGTTGCGGGAGTCTAGAACCATGAGCACAGGATATGTGACGCTATCGCGCCAATCCGGCCTTCTCAACGAGATGCAGGCAATCGCGAACAATATCGCGAACATGTCGACGACCGGCTTCCGGCGTGAGGGCGTGGTCTTCTCCGAATACATCAAGAGCGGTGGCAATCCGGACCAATCCGTCTCTCTTGCAGCCGCCCGCGGTCGCCATCTCGACCTGACTCAGGGAACGCTCGAACCGACTGGCGGCACCTTCGACGTGGCCATCGAGGGAGACGGCTTCTTCATCGTCAATACCGAGCAGGGCGAACGTCTGACCCGCGCGGGCAACTTCATTCCCGGCGACACCGGCGACCTTATGACCCCCGACGGCAACCTTGTCCTGGACGATGGTGGTGCGCCGATCTTCATTCCCCCGGATGCCAGCGGGATCTCCATCGCGACCGATGGGACCGTCAGTGCCGATGGCCGCCCCCTTGCGCAGCTCGGCGTCGTCACGCCAACGGACCCTGCTGGCCTGACACGCGAGGGCTCTACTTTGTTCGCGGCGACAGGTGGCTACGAACCCGTCGACTCCCCCAGTGTCCTTCAGGGATTCGTAGAGGGATCCAACGTGAATCCCGTGGTCGAGGTTGCACGGATGATCGAGGTGCAACGCAGCTACGAACTCGGCCAGTCCTTCTCGGAGCGGGAAGGAAAACGTCTTTCGAGCCTCATCGACACGCTTTCAAGATAATCGGAGACCGCAATGCAATCTCTCAAGATCGCCGCTACCGGCATGGCCGCCCAGCAGATGCGGGTCGACGTCATCTCGAACAACCTCGCCAACATGAGCACGACCGGCTACAATGCTCGTCGCGCCGAGTTTGCCGATCTTCACTATCAACAGCTTACGCGCCCGGGTTCGATCAATGCCTCCGATGGTACGATTGTGCCGACCGGCGTTCAGATCGGCCTTGGCGTTCGCCCCTCCTCTGTAA
This sequence comes from Tropicimonas sp. TH_r6, assembly GCF_033101155.1. Taxonomy (NCBI): domain Bacteria; kingdom Pseudomonadati; phylum Pseudomonadota; class Alphaproteobacteria; order Rhodobacterales; family Roseobacteraceae; genus Tropicimonas; species Tropicimonas sp. TH_r6. The sequence continues at coordinate 375,099 of NZ_JAWMPX010000001.1, read as the reverse complement.
CGGTCAACCATCAACAAGGCTCCTTGTCGTCGACGGGCGGAGAGTTGGACGTTGCCATCGATGGCGAAGGCTATCTGGAAGTGACCCTTCCCTCCGGCGCTTCCGGCTATACTCGCGATGGTGCCCTGAAACTCTCGGCAGATGGGCTGATCGTGACCTCGGACGGGTTCTCGGTCGTCCCGGACATCACTGTCCCGGACGATACACGAAGTATCTCGATCAATGCAGATGGCGAGATCTACGCCTATTTCGACGGGGAGGTGGATGCGGAACTGCTCGGTCAGTTTACCCTTGCAGACTTCTCCAACGAGAAGGGTCTCGAAGCGATTGGCGGCAACCTGTTCCTCGAGACAGAGGCATCCGGACCGCCGCTTGTCTCCTCGCCCGGCGAGGACGGGTTGGGTACCCTTCGCCAAGGCTATCTCGAAGACAGCTCCGTCGATTCCGTCCGCGAGATCACCGACCTCATTCAGGCCCAGAGGGGCTACGAACTGAACGCCAAGGTCATCACGGCTGTTGATCAGATGCTTGGCGCGACGACGCAGATCCGATGACCCGTGTTTTCCTTTCCCTCCTGCTGACGACTCTGCTTGCCAACCAGTGCTTGGCACAATCGCTCGTCGCGACGCACACGGTGCGTTCCAGGTCCATCATCTCACCGGAAGATGTGAAACTCGTACCAGACCCGCTGCCCGGCGCACTCTCCGATCCCGAAGCTGCGATCGGAATGGAGGCGCGCGTGGTTCTCTATGCAGGACGGGCAATCCGCCCCGAGGACCTCGTCCCTCCCGCCGCAATCGAACGGAACCAGATCGTCATGCTGGTCTTCAACCAGGGCGGATTGGCGATTTCCACCGAGGGTCGTTCCCTGTCACGCGCCGCGATCGGCGAACGCGTTCGAGTCATGAACCTTTCATCCAGAAACACCGTTTCCGGCGTCGTGAGCCCCGATGGGCGAGTCTTCGTCGGTTCTCAAAATTAGAATTCTACAAGAATGGAGACATAGCGATGAGAAACGTCGCAATCCTTGCCGCCCTGACACTGGCCCTCATGTCCTGCGACCGGGTGGCGGATGTCGGAAAACGCCCGGACTTCACAGAATCATCAGGGACCTACGAGCATAGGGCTATGTCCGTTGTGCCTCTTCCCGAGACGCTTGCCCCGAACCATCCGGGCGATACAGCTTCCCTGTGGAGCCGCGACCGGCAATCCTTGCTGGGTGACCGACGTGCTGGTCAACAAGGTGACATCCTGACGGTCGTCATCGAGATCGATGACGAGGCGAAGATCTCCAACTCAACCGAGCGCTCGCGCAGTTCCGGCGAAAACATGGAAGTGTCCGATCTGCTGGGACTGCCGGAACGGCTCTCCAAGCGGCTGCCGGATGGCGCATCCTTCGAGCCCGCTGTGGATTTGAGCTCCTCCAGCTCTTCGGAAGGCGATGGGTCCGTCCAACGTTCGGAGAAGCTCACCTTGCGCGTCGCGGCGACTGTCGTCGAAGTGCTTCAAAACGGCATCCTGAAGATCCAGGGCAGTCAGGAAGTCCGAGTCAATTTCGAGCTGCGGGAACTGCTGGTGACAGGCTACGTCCGTCCCGAAGACATCACGCGCCAGAACGAAATAACATATGACAAGATCGCATCGGCGCGGATCTCCTACGGCGGGCGCGGGCAGATCACGGATGTCCAGCAGCCGCGCTACGGCCAGCAGGTCGCCGATATCCTCCTTCCCTTCTGAGGAGAAACCCAATGCGGTTTGTTCTTCCCCTAGTTCTGGCATTGATCGGCGCCGGTGCCGGCGTCGGTGCTGGCCTGTACCTCAAGCCAGCAGAAGAAAGCGGCGTTCACACGGAAGAAACGCATGGCGAAAATGCGGAACAGCACGCCGAGCCGACAGAATCTGACAATGCTCACTCCGACGGCCACACTTCGAGTTCGGATCACGGTGACGAGGATGCGCATGACCCGACGAGTACAGATTCGGAATTCACCAAGCTCAACAATCAGTTCGTGGTTCCAGTCCTCACCGATGGAAAAGTGAAGTCCATGGTTGTTCTATCGCTCAGCCTGGAAACGCCTATAGGCAAGCGCGAGTTGGTGTATTCGCGCGAACCCCGCATTCGCGACACTTTCCTGCAAGTTCTCTTCGACCATGCGAATGTAGGCGGGTTTGATGGTGAGTTCACCCGGGGAGACCAGATGGATGTCTTGAGGCAGGAACTCAGACTTGCGGCGAAACAGCTTCTGGGGGCCGATATTTACGATGTCCTGATCACGGACATCGCCCGTCAGGACTTTGGTTGACGGGTTCTCATCGACACGGGCCCCATTCCAGGAGCCCGTCAGGTCGCGACAGATTGCCTTGCTCCAAAGCGACTATTGCCTTTCTGGACGCTTTCACCGGCAGACAATTGGCGCTAACACACATGCATGAGCACAGATGAACTCCCTCCCCCCTCCGGACCCGTGACGAAGTCTCATCCGGAGACACGCCGCCCCCTCACGCTCCGCGACGTCTCGGAAGCTTCCGGGGTAAGCGAAATGACGGTTAGCCGGGTATTGCGGAACCGTGGTGATGTGAGCGCAGCGACACGAGAGCGTGTTCTGGCCGCCGCGAAACAACTGGGGTACGTCCCCAACAAGATCGCAGGCGCGCTCGCATCAAGCCGGGTCAATCTCGTCGCAGTCGTTATCCCATCACTGTCAAATCTTGTTTTTCCGGAAGTGATCAACGGGATTTCCTCAGTGCTCGAGGATACGGAGCTTCAACCTGTTCTTGGTGTCACTCACTACCGGCCGGAACAGGAGGAAAAGGTCCTTTACGAGATGCTGAGTTGGCGTCCTTCAGGGGTCATTGTCGCCGGTCTTGAACGCTCCGAATCGTCGCGTGCAATGTTGAGAAATTCGGGGATCCCTGTCGTCGAAATAATGGATGTCGACGGCGAACCCGTGGATTCCATGGTCGGTATTTCTCATCGCCGGGCCGGACGCATGATGGCGCAGGCGATCATCGATTCCGGTTATCGCCGGATTGGATTCCTTGGCTCGAAAATGCCCCTGGACCACCGGGCCCGAAAGCGGCTGGAGGGTTTCACCGATGCATTGGACGCCGCCGGGATTTCGTTGGCCGACCAGGAGTTCTACGAAGGCGGTTCCGGTTTCGGCAAAGGACGCGAGATGACCCAGGCGATTCTCGAGCGGACGCCAGATCTGGACTTTCTGTACTACTCCAATGACCTGAATGGCGCCGGTGGGATGCTCTATTGCCTCGAAAAAGGGATCGCCATTCCTCAGGACCTTGGGATGGCCGGCTTCAACCGGATCGATCTGCTGGATGGTCTGCCGATGCAATTGGCCACAATGGATTCTTGTCGCCGGGAAATCGGTGAAGCCGCTGCACGGATTGTCGCAGAGCGGGCCGGTGCCGATGGTTCGACCGGTGGAGAACAGGTTGTGTTGATGCCAAAGTTGACTTTGGGGGACACCCTTCAACGGAACTGACCGCATCTCATGGACATGCCGATTGTGTTGGCGTTAAACGCCTGCAGGGTACGGTCCGTGTGGTCCGGTGCAGTAGAGCGAGGCCGAAATGATAGAAGTGTCGGTAGTGATCCCGATGAAGAACGAGGAGGCGAATCTCGCGCCTCTGGTGAATGGGATCGCGGAGGCCTGTGAAGGCAAGGCTTACGAAATCATCGTGGTCGATGATGGCTCCGATGACGGCACTCCCTCCGAAGCGCTCCGAATGGCCCAGGAACTCGGCACCGTCCGGTTGGTGTCGCATGCGAATTCGGGCGGACAGAGCGCAGCTGTGCATAGTGGCGTTCTCGCGGCGACAGGGCGTGTCGTTTGCACTCTCGATGGAGATGGACAGAACCCCCCCTCGGAGCTGCCGAAACTGTTCATGCCCCTGCTTGAGGACACAACAGGAAAACTTGGCCTCGTCGCCGGGCAGCGTGTCGCGCGTCAGGACACGTTTTCGAAACGCTGGGCCTCTAAATTCGCCAACGGACTGCGGGGGTGGATCCTGAAGGACGGCACACGCGACACGGGGTGCGGACTGAAAGGTTTCCGCCGGGATATCTTTCTCACGTTGCCGTACTTCGATCACATGCACCGGTATCTTCCTGCACTCTTCCGGAGGGACGGGTGGGAGATTCTTCTCGTCGATGTGAGCCATCGCGAACGGCAGGCGGGCAAGTCGAATTACTCCAATTTCATGCGGGCAATTGTCGGCATTCCGGATCTTCTCGCGGTCTCCTGGCTTATTCGCCGTCGCAAGAAAGCCCAGCCTGAAGAGCTTTTCGCCGAGGTCCAGGAGGCGCCTGAGACATGATCGAACAGGTCTTCCGCATCCTGGCCGTGCAATCCTGGGGCGAGTTCTGGTGGGTCATGATCGGCCTTGGTGGGCAACTGCTCTTCACAGCGCGTTTCCTCGTACAGTGGATTGCGTCAGAACGGGCCGGTCGCTCCGTTATCCCTCTGGTCTTCTGGTATTTCTCGATCGGCGGCGGGCTCGTGCTTTTTGCCTACGCGGTTTATCGTCAGGACCCCGTTTTCATCCTTGGCCAGTCGATGGGTGTATTCATCTATGGCCGCAATCTCTGGCTGATTCATGCCGAACGTCGACGCAACGCTGCCGGCTGACCGCCGCGGATGGTTCTACCCGGCGGCACTGATCGCCTGCGCCATCACGGCATTCCGCATCGCTTTGCTCGCGGCGAACTCGACAGATCTCTTTGTCGATGAGGCGCAGTACTGGCTATGGGGTCAGGAACTCGCTTTCGGGTACTACTCGAAACCACCGTTCATCGGCTGGACGATCCGGGCATTCACCGAGTTGGGCGGATCGGATGCGGAATTCTGGGTCCGGCTGCCGGCGCCGATTCTGCATGGCGTGACCGCCCTTCTCCTCGGCGCAATCGCAGCGCCGCGCGCCGGTAAAATCGCCGCGATATGGGTTACCGCGATCTATCTGACCCTGCCGATGGTGAGCGTCGGCAGCCTGATGATCTCGACCGATACTGTCATGGCCCCGTTCCTTGCATTGGCCCTGCTTGCCTGGTGGCGCGGACTGGACATCGGAGGCTCGCATGTCTGGTCCATCATTGCGGGCGTCGCGCTCGGACTGGCCTTTCTCGCGAAATACGCCGCGATCTACTATGTCCTCGGAGCGGGTCTCGCGGCCATCTTCCTCTGGCAAGGACGGCCAGGATGGGGTCCGGCCCTCTCTGGTGCGGTGGCGTTTCTACTCACGATCTCCCCCAATATCCTGTGGAATCTGGCGAACGGGCTTAGCACTGTAGAACATACCTTGGACAATGCCGACTGGGTTCGGGCACCGGGCGATCGGGCCCAGTTGAACCTGAGTGGACTCGGAGAGTTCCTGGGATCACAGTTCATCATCTTCGGGCCGGTCCTGTTTGCAGCCTTGCTGTGGCTCGGGTTTCGCTATTCCAGCTTGTCTGCCGAACGCCGCTTTGCTCTGTTCTTTTCGCTGCCGATTCTCGCCGTTGTCTCGATTCAGGCCCTTCTCAGCGAAGCGTATGCGAATTGGGCCGCATCGGCCTATCTCGCCGCAACGCTGCTTGTCGTGCCCTGGCTGCTGGAGGGAAGGACGCCCTGGCTTCGCGGCAACCTGATACTGAATGGCGCGGTGGCGATTCTTTTGCCGCTTCTGACGGTGTTCGGAACGGGCTTGCGGGTGGGGCCTGATGGCGATCTGCTTTTGGCACGCTATCTCGGGCGGTCCGAAATGAGCCAGACGATCCTCGATATCGCGGAACGGGAAGGCGTCGGCATCATCGTGGCGGATGACCGCGATGTGCTGGCTGACCTTTTCTACTTCAACCGGGACGGAGATGTGGACGTCTATGCACGCCCGGAAACCGGACGGCCATCAAATCACTACGTGCTGAAATACAGCCTGCCAGAGGAGGTGACCGGCCCTCTCCTCTATGTGCGCAAACGCAACCGGCAACCCGGCAATTGCGCCGCGCCGCTTCTCGAGCATATCGAACCGGAAGATGGCGCTTACGCGCGACGATCCCAGAAGGTCTTCCTTGTTGATGCCAATTGCTTGCGCTAGCGGGTCAGGGAATTGAGCGTTGTCTCGTGGATTGAGCGGCATTTTCGGCGCGACCCGGCCAACAACTCACGGCACAGATTGACAGCACGCGCCAGATGTCCCATTCGCGGTGCGACTTGTCAGGCAGTATCGGAGGCGAAAGAATGAAAATTGCAATGATCGGCACGGGCTATGTTGGCCTTGTCTCGGGCGTATGCTTCTCGGATTTCGGCCATGAGGTTGTCTGTGTCGACAAGAACCCGACCAAGATCGAGATGCTCGAACGCGGTGAGGTGCCGATCTACGAGCCTGGGCTGGACGCGCTGATGGAGCGCAACGTCGCCGCCGGTCGCCTCTCTTTCACCGGCGACCTCGCGAAAGCGGTCGAAGGAGCGGATGCGGTCTTCATCGCCGTCGGCACCCCGACACGCCGCGGCGATGGCCATGCGGACCTGACCTACGTCTATGCCGCGGCCGAGGAGGTCGCGCATTGCCTGAAGGACTACGCGGTGGTCGTCACGAAATCGACCGTACCGGTCGGGACCAACCGTGAAGTGGCGCGGATCGTCTCCGAAGCGCGGCCGGACCTCGAATTCGACGTGGCCTCCAACCCCGAGTTCCTGCGCGAAGGCGCGGCGATCGACGATTTCATGCGTCCGGACCGAGTCGTCGTCGGCGTTACCTCGGATCGCGCCAAGGAGTTGATGGGCGAGGTCTACCGGCCGCTCTTCCTGCGTGACTTCCCGATTGTCTATACGGACCTGGAATCCGCGGAGATGATCAAATATGCCGCGAACGCCTTCCTCGCGACCAAGATCACCTTCATCAACGAGATCGCTGCGCTCTGCGAACGCGTCGGCGCCGATGTCAAATCCGTCTCCAAGGGGATGGGGCTCGACAACCGGATCGGCAACAAGTTCCTTCATGCCGGGCCCGGCTATGGCGGTTCCTGCTTCCCGAAGGACACCAGCGCACTGGCCCGCATCGGGCAGGACTATTCCGTGCCGCAGGAGCTGACCGAGACGGTCATCCGCGTCAATGAATCAATCAAGCGCCGCATGATCGACAAGGTCAAGGAGATGTGCGGAGACAGCTTCAACGGCAAGACCGTGGCCGTGCTCGGCGTCACCTTCAAGCCCAACACGGACGACATGCGGGACTCCCCCTCGCTGACCATCGTTCCGGCCATGGTCGGCGGCGGCGCAAAGGTGCGTGTCGTGGATCCGCAGGGGCGTCGCGAGGGCGAGGGTCTCCTGCCCGGTGTCGAATGGCTGGAAGATGCTTACGAAGCAGCTTCGGGCGCGGATGCGCTGGTTATCCTGACCGAGTGGAACGAGTTCCGTGCCCTCGATCTTGGCCGGGTCGCCGCCTCCATGGCCGCGCCCCGCATGGCGGACCTGCGCAATATCTACACGGCGCAGGATGCCGAAGCCGCCGGTTTCGAGACATATGTCGCCATCGGGCGCTGACCCCATCCCGAGCCGAATAAAGCCCGCTCTGCAGTGATGCAGGCGGGCTTTTTTCTTTCCGATACCGGCAGACCGAGACGATCAGGCGGAGATCGTCGCCGCGACCGCGCGTTTCCAGGCGGCGTATTTCTCGTCGCGATGGGTGTCCTCCAACGACGGTTCGAAACGACGCTCGCGAGACCAGGTCTTCGCGAAACCTGCGCGGTCCGGGTAGAGTCCCGCCTCCATGCCCGCCAGCCAGGCCGCACCAAGCGCCGTGGTCTCCAGGATTTCCGGACGATCGACAGAAGCGCCAATGATGTCGGAGAGGAACTGCATTGCCCAGTCATTCGCCGTCATGCCGCCATCGACTCGCAGCACCGAGTTCGGATCACGCTCCGGCCAGTCAGCTTCCATCGCCTCAAGCAGGTCCCGGGTTTGGAAACCGACACTTTCCAGTGCCGCTTTCGCAAATTCGGCCGGGCCGGTATTCCGTGTCAGTCCGAATATCGCGCCACGGCATTCGGCATTCCAATAGGGCGCGCCGAGGCCGGTGAAGGCCGGAACGAGGATGACATTCTGTTCCGGATCGGCGCTTTGGGCCAGCGGCAGGCTATCGGGGGCAGATTTGATGATCTTCAGCCCGTCTCGCAACCACTGCACCACCGCGCCGGCAATATAGACCGAACCTTCCAGCGCGTAGGTCGGTTTGCCGTTGAACTGGTAGGCGATGGTGGTCAGCAGCCGGTTCTTGGAACGCACCGGCGTGTCGCCGGTATTCAGCAGCGCAAAGCAGCCTGTCCCATAGGTCGACTTGAACATGCCGGGCTCGAAACAGGCCTGGCCGATCGTCGCGGCCTGCTGGTCGCCCGCCACGCCGAGAATCGGGATCGACTCGCCGAATAGCGCCGGGTCGGTCTCGCCAAAGTCGGCAGCGCAATCGCGGACATCGGGCAGCATCTCCACCGGTACGCCCAGCAACTTGCAGATCGACAGGCTCCAACCGCCTTTGTGGATATCGTAGAGCAGGGTGCGCGCGGCGTTGGTGGCGTCGGTCGCGTGGACCTTGCCACCGGTCAGCTTCCAGATCAGAAAGCAATCCACCGTGCCGAAGAGCAACTCGCCCGCTTCCGCCCGCTCTCGTGCGCCCTCGACCGTGTCGAGCAGCCATTTCAATTTGGTGCCGGAGAAATAAGGGTCGAGCAGCAGACCGGTCTTCTCGCTGACAAGTGCCTCATGACCGGCCTCGCGCAGCTCTTCGCAGATTCCGGACGTTCGCCGATCCTGCCAGACGATGGCCCGATGGATCGGCTCGCCGGTCTCCTTGTCCCAGACGATCACTGTCTCTCGCTGGTTGGTGATGCCGATGGCGACGATGTCGGAGGGCTGGAGCGATGCTTTCTCGATCACGCTGCGGCAGGTCCGGACCACGCTGCCCCAGATATCGTCGGGTTCATGCTCGACCCAACCCGAGGCCGGGAAATGCTGGGTGAATTCCTCCTGCGCCGAGTCGCGGATGCGCATCTGGCGGTCGAAGAGGATCGCGCGGCTGGAAGTGGTTCCCTGGTCGATTGCAAGGATATGGGTCATGGCTCCGCCCTGTCTTCTGGGTTGTCCGCCGACACGGTCTCCTCATGCGAACCGGCGGAAGGTTTCTCTCAGGCTGACATGTCGCCGCTTAAACGAAAACGCGTCCTCAGGACGCGTCGGACCTGTCGGGGCGTCGTGCCAGCATGAAGTCTTCAAGCGCCGCGGCCTCTTCCTCGGAGAGCCGTAGTCCAAGCTTGGAGCGGCGCCAGAGGACGTCTTCGGCTGTGCGGGCAAATTCCTTCTCCATCAGCCACACAACCTCTCGTTCCGTGAGGTTGTGGCCGAAATGCTGGCCGAGATCGGCCGCATCGCGCGCCTCGCCGAGCAATGGCCAGAGATCGGTACCGTAGGCCCGCACCAGCCGCTTTGCCCAGGCCGGATCTAGGAAGGGGAAATCGGCTTGCGCCCGGTCGATGAGAGCTCCAACCCCGTCGACCGGAAAATCACCGCCCGGAAGTGGGGCTCCGGCGGTCCATTTCCCGGTGGCACCGGGGACATGGGCGGAGATTTTTTCCAGCGCCGATTCCGCCAGTTTGCGATAGGTGGTGATCTTGCCACCGAAGATGTTCAGCAACGGCGCCCCGCCCGATTTGTCGATCCGCAGCACATAGTCCCGCGTCGCGGCCGTGGCGGAACTGGCGCCGTCATCATAGAGCGGGCGAACACCGGAAAAGCTCCAGACGACATCTTCCTCGGCGATCGGCTTCTTGAAATAGCTGGACGCGAGGGTGATCAGGTATTGCTTCTCTTCCTCGGTGCAGACGGGCTTGGTGTCGGCGCTGCCATGCTCCTTGTCGGTCGTTCCGATCAGGGTGAAATCGGTCTCGTATGGGATGGCGAAGATGATCCGGCCATCGCTACCCTGGAAGAAATAGCACTTGTCGTGGTCAAAGAGCTTGCGGGTGACGATATGCGAGCCGCGCACGAGGCGGACGCTCTCCCGCGTGTCGACATGGACAACGCCGTCGATCACATCCTTGACCCACGGACCCGCGGCGTTGACCAGCATCGAGGCCTGCACTTCGCGACGCGCGCCCGTATCGGCGTTTTCCATCGTGATCCGCCATGTCTCGCCATCGCGAATGGCCTGAATGACCTTGGTACGCACCATGATATGCGCGCCGCGCGCCTCAGCATCGCGGGCATTGAGCGCCACGAGCCGGGAATCCTCGATCCAGCAATCTGAATACTCATAGGCCATGGAGAATTTGTCATCCAGCGGCGCACCGGTCGGATCGTTCTTCAGGTCGACCGATGAGGTTCCGGGCAAGATCTTCCGGCCACCCAGCGTGTCATACATGAAGAGACCAGAGCGGATCATCCAGGAGGGCCGCCGCCCTCTTGTCCAGGGCATGGTCCAGCTGAGCAGCTTGGAGGCTGGCGTCTGCCCATCAAACCGCATGCCCGAATGATAGGGGAGGACGAAGCGCATCGGCCAGCTGATATGGGGCATCGCCCGCAACAGAACCTCACGCTCGATCAGCGCTTCACGGACAAGTCGCACTTCGAAATACTCGAGATAGCGGAGGCCACCATGAAACAGCTTGGTCGACGCCGAGGAGGTGGCAGAAGCGAGATCGTTCATCTCCGCAAGGCCGACTTTCAACCCGCGCCCAGCCGCATCCCGGGCAATGCCGCATCCGTTGATACCGCCGCCGATGATGAAGACGTCAAAAATATCCCGTTCCGGGCGTTTCTTGCTCATGTCGGACTCCGGTCCTTCGCACTCCATTGCCTGCAGAAAGCATGAAATCATGGAGTCGGTCAATCGAATATGTTCGTTTAAGCTCGTTTTCGCGCGAATCTGGGCCGCATTTCCCCTTACTTTCAACGAGGAACAAGAATTTTCAATTTTTCGCTTTCCAAAAGAGAAGATTTCGAACATTTTCGCGCCATGGCACAGAGCTTCCGTCAAACCGACATTCTCGAGCTTGCGCGCAAGCAGGGCAAAGTCACCGTCGAAGACCTGGTGGCGCGCTTTGGCGTGACACATCAGACAATCCGGCGCGACCTGAGCGACCTGGCCGATGCCGGCGAACTCGAACGCGTTCATGGCGGCGCAATGCTACCCTCCGGTGTCTCCAATCTCGGCTACGAGGACCGGCGCGACCTGAATACCAATGCCAAGGCTGAGATCGCGGCAAGATGCGCCGCGACGATCCCCAATGACTGTTCGGTCTTCCTGAATATCGGAACCAGCACCGAAGCGGTGGCACGCGCACTTTTGCAACACCGGAACATGATGGTGATCACCAACAATATCAACGTCGCCAATATCCTCGTTGCCAATCCCGAGATCGACATCATGGTCGCTGGCGGCAAGCTGCGGCGGTCCGATGGCGGCCTCACCGGAGCGACGACGCGCGACGTCATCGAGCAATTCAAGGTGGATATTGCCGTGATCGGCTGCTCGGCACTCGACCATGACGGCGATCTGCTGGATTTTGACATCGAGGAGGTGCATGTCTCGCAGACCATTCTGCAGCAGGCGCGCGCAAGCTATCTCGTGGCGGATCACTCCAAGTTCCAGCGTTCGGCGCCGGCACGGATCGCCTCGCTGGGCGAGATTGACAGCTTCTTTACGGACGCCCCACTCACAGCCTCCCTTGACCGACTGTGCCGCGACTGGGGAACAGACGTCGTTCTGACCTGACAGCCAAGCGGATTTCCGCGGTGCAGGTATCGGCCACACCGGTTGAGGCTCTGGCGCACACGGACCGCAAGCGATATGGGTTCCTGCAGCACGTATGCAAGGTTCAAGGAATGCTGTCCAAACTCTTCCGAAAACGCCCGCCTCAGGTCAGCTTCCAGCCACCCGCACCCGAAGGCGTCGTCGAGATCGTCGGCGACCTGCATGGTCGCGCTGACCTGCTCCAACAACTTCCACCTGTCGAAGAAGGTGCGACGCGAATCCTTGTCGGAGACTATGTGGACAGAGGGCCGGACAGCCGGTCGGTTCTTGAAATCGCCCATGCCCGCAGCGTCGAGGAAGGCTGGATCTGCCTGTTCGGCAATCACGAAGAGATGATGCTGTCCTTCCTGAAAGATCCGGGGCCATCACGTCGTTGGCTCCGGCATGGTGGCCTCCAGACTCTGGAAAGTTTCGGTGTCGGTGGTGTAACCGAGTCCTCGGAAGAAGAACGGCTCCGGGACGCGGCCGCGGCGGTCACCGAGGCTTTGACAGCCGATCTGCGTGAATGGATCGAGGACCTGCCAACGGCATGGACGAGCGGAACGCTCTGTGTGGTTCATGCAGGCCTCGACCCCATGCTTCCCGTCTCGATGCAACCCAGAAGCGTGAAGACCTGGGGGCATCCTGATTTCGGAAGGGTGCCGCGAAGCGACGGAATCTGGGTCGCGCATGGCCACACTATTGTCGATGCGCCCATGGCGGAGAACGGGACCATCTCAACCGATTCCGGCGCCTATGCCACTGGCCGCCTCACCATGGCGCGCGTTGCTCCGGACGGAACAACTCGCTTCGAGGAAGTCTCGCCCAAACGGCGCTAGGAAAATCGCGAATTCGAATTTTTCCAGAAGGGCGGGCTGGGCACGGGAAACGACTGAAATCCGAGAAAAAAGTGGTCGGGACTAGCCGTTCAGCTAGCTTGACTCAGTGTAAAATTTGCCTCAAGTCCGTTGTATATGTAGGTGTGTGGAGTATGTCTTGGGGTACCGACCACGGAAACTCGGCTTCGATTTCACTTGCCCGAAACACGATATGACATTTCGAAACCGGATTTTGGCACGTCAGGATGCATTCTCATGAGCGATCTCGCTGAACCGCTCCGCGCGACGCAGAACGCCCCCCCGGGGCCGTCGTCGCGTGCTGTTCATCTGCAAGGCTTCAAAAAGATCCAAACCGTTCCGGGCGTTTCGCAGGTTGTCTGGGTGTTTGTCGTCAACTGGGTTTTCACATTGCTCGCCCTTCCCAGCTTGTTCGCAGCCGGCCTACTGCTTCTCGTATTGAATCCGCGCTACAATCCCGGGCCGTTGATTTTCCGCCAGAAACGCGTTGGCCGCAACGAACGGGTGTTCACCATTTTCAAGTTCCGGACGATGACGGTTGCACCGGAAGATGCGTCGACCTGCTTCACGGCCAACGAGGCCCGCATCACTCGGCTGGGCGCCGTCCTGCGCAAGTTCCGGATCGACGAATTGCCGAACTTCGTGAACGTCGCACGCGGCGATATGAACGTGATTGGTCCCCGTCCGGACGCCAAGGAGCAAGCGGAAGTCTATGTGAACACGGTCCACGGGTATCGTGAGCGTTTCGAGGTCAAACCCGGGATTACCGGTTTGGCACAAGTGGTTCAGGGTTACGCGGCCTGCGAGGACTCCACGCGCAAGAAGGCCCGCTATGACCGCTTCTACGTCCGCTACCACAGCGCCAAGCTCGATGCTTTCGTGATTGTCCGGACCTTGCAGGTCATGCTCACCGGTTTTGGCAGCCGCTGAACAGCAGACGCGGCGAGAGATAGCGACCTGGGTACATGCGCCGCCGTCATCCTCGGCATCGCTCGCACATGTCGTCTCCGGGACACGACATTGCGCATGCTAACCACCCACGAAGAATCCCTTCCCGGAACATGAGCAAAGACGCCCTGCACGCTATGGCTCAGGGCGTTTTGTTCCGGCATACGTCGCGAGGAATTTTCCGTTCAGGAGCACACCGCTTCAACATGCTACGGAAATCTGGAATCAAACATTTGCTCCGATCCAAGACGACGCGTATGTACCTCCCTAAGAAATGGCTCACCGGCGCAAAAAAGACCGGGAACGAGATGGGACGACGACGCGTAAAGTGCAGGAATACAGACCCGACATAGAAGAGCCGGAAGGGCTCCGGGAATGAGTTCCTGGACGCGATTTCGCAATGCGACCGCTCTGGCATCCTGCCTGCTCTGGGCCGGCGTGGGCGCTTCCAGCGCGCAGGAGTTCTCATACCAACGGGCCAACCAACCGCTCCTGTCGTTCTACGGCATGCCCGGTATGGTCGACATGCCGACTGGCGTTATGCTTCCGGATGCGGAAGTCACGGGAACGTTCTCCTACTATTCAGGCCGCAAGCGCACGGCGCTCGGATTTCAGATCGCGCCATGGCTCTTCGCATCCTATCAGTACTCGATCTCGGATTTCGGAGATCCTGTTAACCTGTATGATCGGGCCTTCGGTCTCTCGGCGCGCCTTTGGAAAGAGAACGCCTGGCGACCCTCCATCGCCATTGGCATCAACGACATGGCCGGCACCAGCGTCTTTGCCTCGGAATACATCTCAGCCACAAAGACCTTCGAGGATCGGCTCAAGGTCACTGCCGGTATCGGCTGGGGTCGTCTCGGTAGCTATAACGGGTTCAAGAACCCTTTGAGTTACATCAACGATAGTTTCGAAACCCGTCCTGAAACGGATTTCGGCGAGGGCGGCACCTTTGAATCCGGTCAGTGGTTTCGGGGCCCGGCGGCCCTCTTTGGCGGTGTCGAGTGGAAGCTCAACGACCAGTGGACCGCCATTCTGGAATACTCCTCGGATGCCTATGAGCGTGAAGTGGACGCAGACGTCTATGAGCACAACACGCCAATCAATCTCGGCCTGCATTACCGGCCAAGCCCGGGGATCAACATCGGCGCCTATGCTCTGAACGGCTCAACAATCGGGATCACCGCCTCTTTCACGGCAAACCCGAAGGCGCCTCCCTTCCGGGACGGCCGCGAGACGGCTCCGCCGCCGGTCTCGCCACGCGCTGGCGGGACCGTCGATCTGGCGGCATGGAACCTGCCGTCGCGCCAGCTCGACGGACAGAGCGAGGCAACGATCCGAGCGCAGGTCGCAACCGCTTTCGAAGCCGACGGGCTTACCCTCGAAGGATTCGAGATCGAGGGCGACAGCGCACGCGTCGCCTTTGCCGGTATCAGGTACAATTCTCGACCGCAGGCACTTGGCCGGGCGTCGCGTATCCTCGCAGCGATGCTTCCGTCACATGTCGAGACCTTCGTGTTGCAACCCCTCGTCTTCGGCCAGGGCACCTCGTCCATCACGATTGTCCGGTCGGATCTCGAGGATCTCGAAGCCGCACCGGACCGTATCTGGAAGTCCTATGTCCGGGCAGAGATCGAGGATGCCGGCGACCTGAGCTTCTCGGACTTCGTGGCGGATGCCTATCCGCAGCACCGCTGGTATGCGCGCCCCTATTTCGCTCCCGCCCTGTTCGACCCCGACGATCCCCTCCGCGCCGATGTCGGCATCGATGTCGGTGGCAGCTATGCACCGCTTCCGGGACTCGTACTCTCCGCGAATTACCGCCAGAAGCTGTTCGGCAATCGGGACGAGTCGACCCGGGAATCGGATTCTGTCCTGCAACATGTCCGCTCCGATGTGGTCGAATACGACAAGAACGGCGCATCCTATATCAGCCACCTGACGGCCGAATACTTCTTCCGTCCGGGGAAGAACATCTACGGCCGCACGACTGCCGGCCTGCTCGAACGGATGTATGGCGGTATCTCCGCCGAACTTCTGTGGAAGCCGACAGAAGGGCCGCTCGCTCTTGGCGGCGAACTGAACTACGTTGTCCAGCGAGATTTCGAGGGTGGTTTCGGCTTTCAGGACTACGATGTCATGACCGGCCACCTCTCGGCGTATTACGAGCTCGGCGGCGGTTATTTCGGACAGGTCGATGCCGGAAAATACCTTGCCGGCGATTACGGCGCGACACTCCAGTTCAGCCGGGACTTCAACAATGGCGTCCGCCTCGGTGCCTTCGCGACGTTCACCGATGTCAGCTATGACGACTTTGGCGAAGGCTCCTTCGACAAGGGCATCTTCGTTGAAGTTCCCTTCGCATGGCTCTCTGGTGTTCCGTCCCGTCAAGGTTTTGCGACTGCAATCCGTCCGATTCAACGCGACGGCGGTGCGCGGCTGGCCGTCCGCAACCGCCTCTATCCCACAGTCAAGACCTACCAGGATCCGGAACTGCGCGAACGCTGGGCGGGGTATTGGCGATGAGACATACCGCAGCGGCCTTGCTGTTGATCCCGGTCATGGCCCTCGCGGGGTGCGACGGAAACGTGGGCCGGCTCGAACGCTTCACCGGCGTCGAACAGAGCGAAGAGTTCAGCATTCCCATTCCCGTCGATGGCTCCAGACCAGTTCTCATGGATGCGGGCCTGGAGAAATTCGGATCGAACGAAGCCCTGGTGCGCGTCTCCAGCCGTGCGGGGGTCGAGATCTGGCGCTCGGAGAGTGGTGACACACTGACCTTGCAGGAGGGCATCGTGCTGGGCACCCGCGCCCTGACACCGGACCTCCTGTCCGTTGAAGCGGCACTGCCGTCCCAATGGTTGGGGGCACCGCGCCCCGCCACTGCGCCGCGCGTGCATCGCTATGTCGATGGCGAAGAACAGGTCTTTATACGCGCCTATAGCTGTGTTCTGTCCGAGACGAGCCCGGTTGAACTATCCCTTGGCACAGAGACTTTGCTGCTGAACCGAACCGACGAAGACTGCTACAACGCGACCCAGAGCTTCACCAACTCCTACTGGATGAACGGTTCGGGTCAAATGGTGTTGTCCCGGCAATGGCTGGGGCCGGAGCTCGAACACCTCGTCCTGAAACACTACCTGCCTTAGCGCCGCCGATCCGAAAGGGTGCCGAAGATGAGAAAAACGAAAATCCTCGCCCTGGCAATGGGAGCCGCATTTGTCCTGTCGTCCTGCGGCGCGATCTACAACAGTCCGCAGGTCACCAGCGGGACAGTCGACGGCACCAAGGTGCGCGTGGTTCCCATCACCGCTGAAACGACCCTCGCTGCGAACCAGACGACCTATCGACCGGCCACCCTGCCCGCGGTCTTCTCGCAATCGGCGGGCAGCGGCGGCGGTCTTCGCGGCTTCGAGTCTCTTCCCGACCCGGCGCTCGAGCCGGAGAACCGCCCGACGAGCCTGTCCAGCCGAATCCCGCCCGAAGCCCCCACTGGTCCCTACCAGATCGGTGTCGGCGATGTCGTCGTCCTGGCAACGCCATCCGGCGGCAACTCGGTGGAAGAACTGTCCGGGCTGCTGGCCGCACAGAACCGGCGACAGGAATATGTGGTACAGGATGATGGTGCGATCTCGATTCCGGATGTCGGTCGGATTCCGATTGCCGGCGACACCATCGACGGCGCGAACGAGAAGGTCTTCCAGGCCCTGGTGCGCAACCAGATCGAGCCGGCCTTCAGCCTGGAAGTCGCGGATTTCAATTCGCAACGCGTGGCGATCGGCGGCGCGGTGCGCACTCCCGCGACGCTGCCGATAGACTTGCAACCTCTCTATCTCGACGAAGCCCTCTCCCGCGTCGGTGGCGCGACGGCCAGTGAGCGGGACTACGACTACGCTTCGGTGCGGATCTATCGCGATGGCGACCTTTACCAGATTCCGTTGAGCGAGCTCTATTCCGACCGCAGCCTGCAGCGAATTACCCTCAAGGATGGCGACAGCGTGTTTGTCGATACCCAATTCGATCTCAACCGGGCACAGGACTATTTCCAGGAACAGATTCAGCTTACCGAGAGCCGTCGGGACGCGCGCCGTGATGCCGTGGATGAGCTCGAAACCGAGATCCTGCTGCGCCGCGCCGAGCTCGACGAGCAACGCGACATTTTCAAGGACCGGCTCGAACTGGGCGCCGAGGACCGCGACTATGTCTACCTGGCCGGCGAGGTCACCAAGCAGCGGCGGTTCCCGCTGCCCTACAATCAGAAGGCTATGCTCGCCGACGCGATCTATGACGATGGCGGCATCCCGACCATCACCGGCAATATCCGCCAGATCTACGTGCTGCGGGGCTCGACCGATCCGCGTGAATTCGGCTCTGTCACGGCGTGGAAACTGGATGCTGGAAACGCGGCGTCGCTAATGCTGTCGACCCGGTTCGAGCTGCGCCCCGACGACATTATCTTTGTCTCCGAACAGGTTGTGACACAGTGGAACCGGATCATCTCCCAGATCACGCCAGGCCTGCTCAACTCGACGATCACCGCGCTGGCGCAGTAAGGCGCGCATCCGCGCCGAGCTTTCTACAACCGCCCCGGCCATACGGGACCACAAAGACACTGCTCCCGCCAGCTCAACCCGGCGGGAGCAGTCGTTTCGAGGCCCGCTCGAGCTGCATGCCTCGCTATGCCTCCATTGACCCGGCCTCACAGCTTGCCTAGCCATTGCACAGGAGGTGGCCCATGACCCAAGCCCTGATTGTGATCGATGTCCAGAACGACTTCTGCCCCGGCGGCGCGCTGGCTGTGCCCGGTGGCGACGAGATCATAGAACGGATCAATGCCATGTTGCCGGACTATCCGGTCCGGGTCTTTACCCAGGACTGGCACCCCGTCGGGCATAGTTCCTTCGCCTCGCAGCATGAGGGCAAATCGCCCTTCGGGTTGATCGAGATGCCCTACGGAGCGCAGGTCCTCTGGCCAGATCACTGCGTTCAGGGCAGCGCGGGCGCCGCATTCCACCCCGCCCTGCAGACAGATCCCGCCGATCTCATCATTCGCAAGGGCTTCCGGCGCGAGATCGACAGCTATTCCGCCTTCTTCGAGAATGACCACAGCACCCCGACCGGGCTGGAGGGCTATCTCAGAACGCGGGGCGTGGACTCACTCGTCATGGTCGGTCTGGCCACCGATTTCTGCGTCAACTATTCCGCCCTGGATGCCGCGCATCTTGGTTTCCGGGTTGAGGTCGGCCTTGAAGCCTGCAGGGCGATCGACCTGGACGGGTCACTCGCTGCCGCTCTGGACGGAATGTCAGATGCGGGAATCGTCCTGACCGATCATTGAGCCAGGAAGAGTTAACCAGTCTGGAAGGCTTTTTTGCTTTCAATCACCACGAAGAGGCCGACCAACACATCCGTCGACCCGTCCTGTGGAGCGAATATGGACCTCGGAACCAAGGCAGCGGACAAGGCACTGGAGGCGTTCCAGGCAAAGCGCTCGTCTGAGGGGCGCTTTCTCTCCTATTGTCGCGGACGGGTGCGAAGTCTTCCGGACAGAATAATCATCATCCCAATTCTGTTTCCGATCCTGCTCTATGTTGGCGGCACAACGATTGCCCTGATCGGAGCCCTGGTCTCCATCTCAGGCGAGTTGCTGGACGTGGCGGTTCTGAAACGATTCGGGCGTCGCCGATCGATGGACGGTCAGGTTTCTGTCGCGATGGGCATTGCCACCCTGACAGGCGGAATCCAGGCCTTGGCAAATACCTATGGCGTGGCGCTGATCTATACGCTCGGTGGTAGCGAGGCCCGCATCCTCGCCGGCGCCGCCTGCTTTGCGGGCATCCTGGATGCCGCCTTGTTGCTGTCGGCTCACCGCGGAGCCGCGATAGCACGAATCCTGGTGTATGGCGTCGCATTGCTGGTGATCGCCATCCAGGAGGTGGGTGTCACCGGTCACGTTGACGATGCCCTCCTATTCGATCTTCTGAGCGTCTCCTTCCTGCTCTACATCTGTTGGACTGTTGTCCGCAAAGTATTCAAATTGCAGAACATCCGAAACGCCACGCGAATGGATATGCTCGAGCGCGCGCAGGAACTGGCACATGTGAATGATGCGCTGGTCCAGTCCCGAAACACTGCGAAGCGCCTTGCGCTCGTCGCCGAACGAGCAAATGACAGCGTCGTCATCACGGACCAAAATGGCGTCATCACATGGATCAATCGCGCTTTCTCCAAAGTGACCGGCTATTCCTACACGGAAGCTATCGGGCGCAATGTCAGCTTCCTCCAAGGGCCTCAGACCGATCCCGCCGCCTCGGAGGCGCTGCTTCGCGCCCGGGAAGAGGTCAGCCCCATCCGCCTCGAGATCATGTGTCACCATAAGGACGGCTCACCGATCTGGATCGAGGCCAATACCTGCCCGCTTTTCGACGACACAGGAGAGGTGTTGAGCATCGTCAGTATCGAACGCGATATCGGCGAGGCAAAGGAACGCGAACATGCGCTGGCAGAGGCCCGCCGCGTCGCCGAGAACTCCGAGCGCGCCCGGCACAATTTCCTGGCGACCATGAGCCACGAGATTCGGACACCTATGAACGGGGTCATCGGAACGACGGATCTGCTGCTGGAAACGGATCTCGACAATCAACAAAATGCGCTGGTGCGGACCATCGCGGCATCCGGCGAGTCCCTGCTCGGAATCATCAACGACATTCTGGATTTCTCAAAACTTGAAGTCGGCCGACTCGAAGTCGCCCAGGAACCGTTCTCACCCAGTGACTGCTTTCGTTCCGCCGTCGATCTCGTCCAACCCCTTGCGGATGCGAAGGAAGTGTCGCTCGACCTCGTGCTGCCGGCAAGCCTGCCGCAAAGCGCCATCGGCGACAATCGCCGTCTCGCTCAGGTTCTGCTGAACCTGCTGGGAAATGCGATCAAGTTCACCGAGACCGGCGGCGTCAGGCTGGAAGTGTCGGTTCGACTGGAACAAGGCAACTGCCACTACCTGATCGCTGTGCGGGATACCGGGATGGGAATCCCACCCGAAAAGCTGGATTGGATCTTCGAAAGCTTCTCCCAAGCAGACTCGAGTATTGCCGGCCGGTTTGGCGGCACAGGCCTGGGTCTGACGATTTCGCGACTTCTCGTTCAGGCGATGGGCGGCGAGATTTCGGTGGCGTCGGCACCCGGTGAAGGATCGGTCTTCTTTGTCTCACTGACCTTGCCACTTGCCGAGACCTCGGAAGCATTCCCGATTGCCGATGCCACCCTGGAGTTCGATCAGGCCGGTCTTCTGGAGGGTTTGACGGTGCTTGTCGCCGAGGACAACCGGACCAATATCCTGCTTCTTGAGCGGATGCTCCATGGAACGGGAGTTCGGACGAAGCTTGCCATCAACGGACGGGAAGCCGTCGAGATGTTCCGCTTGCAAAGACCGGATGTTGTCCTGATGGACATGCACATGCCGATCATGGACGGGCTCGCGGCGACGCGGGCCATTCGGGAAATCGAGACCGGGACCGGTGGAGTGGCCACACCGATCATCGCGCTCACCGCGAACGCTTTTCCGGAAGACCGGGACCTGTGTATGGACGCCGGAATGAACGGGTTTGTCACCAAACCCTTCCGGAAGCGAGATCTTTTGTTGGCGCTCAATGATTTCATACCGCGCGACAGCTCCGGTTCGAAAGACGCTGGACGGCCGAAAGCGCTCCACAAAGGCGCTTAGGTTCGCCTCTTTCCTTCCGGCGCGCGTGTCGATAGCCTGAACCGTACTGTAAGAGAAAGGGTCGCTTCATGGTGGATATCGCCACGCGCGTTTGGAACCACAAATGGAAGATCGACCCGATCGTCCGCTCAATGATCGACTTGGATTTTTACAAGCTGTTGATGTGTCAGTCGATCTTTCGCAACAAGCCTGATGCCCGCGTCGAATTCTCCCTGATCAACCGGAGTTCGGATATCCATCTGGCCGAGTTGATCGACGAAGGGGAGTTGCGGGAACATCTCGACTATGCCCGCTCCCTGTCCCTGACGCGCGGCGAGAGCACCTGGCTGCGCGGCAACACCTTCTACGGCAAGCGCCAGATGTTTCGGCCGGATTTCATGGAATGGTTCGAGCAAATGCGCCTGCCGGAATACAAGTTGGAAAAACGCGACGGGCAATACGAGCTGAGCTTCGAAGGGGCCTGGCACGAGGTCATGCTCTGGGAAATCCCGGCCTTGACGATCCTGATGGAACTGCGTGGCCGGGCTGTCCTGAATCAGATGAAGAAATTCGAGCTGCAGGTGCTCTACGCGCGCGCGATGACCAAGCTCTGGGAAAAGGTCGAGAGACTGCGAAAGGTGCCTGACCTGAAGATCGCGGATTTCGGCACGAGACGTCGCCATTCCTTCCTGTGGCAGGACTGGTGCGTCCAGGCGATGATGGAAGGACTCGGCGATACCTTTATCGGGACGTCCAACTGCCTGATCGCAATGCGGCGTGAGGTCGAGGCAATCGGGACGAATGCCCATGAACTGCCCATGGTCTATGCCGCGCTGGCCGAGGACGATGCCGCATTGGCACAGGCGCCCTACCAGGTCCTGGAGGATTGGCAGGACGAGCATGATGGAAACCTGCTTATCATCTTGCCAGACACCTACGGAACCAAGGGCTTTCTCGAACGAGCACCCGATTGGCTTGCAGGATGGACCGGAATCCGGATCGACAGCGGAGACCCCGTGGAAGGCGCCGAGACGGCAATCGCATGGTGGGAATCGCGCGGGGAAGATCCTCGTGAAAAACTTGTCATCTTTTCGGATGGTCTAGACGAGGACCGGATCATCGACTTGCACCACCGATTCAACGGCCGTGTCCGAGCGAGTTTCGGCTGGGGCACCCTGCTCACAAATGACTTCATGGGGCTCGTGCCAGACGATGCCTTGCGACCGTTTTCGCTCGTCTGCAAGGCTGTTGCGGCCAATGGCATGCCGACCGTCAAACTGTCCGACAATCCCAACAAGTCGATGGGGCCGCCCGAGGAGGTCGCGAGATACAAGCGTGTATTTGAGGTCGGAGAACAGACACCAATTGCGGTGACAGTCTAGGGGCACGCTACAGCCGACCGAAGAGTCGTCTTGGCGCGACAGAGGGCGGTCGACTTCCCTGAGACGCTCTCAATCCTTGTCCGAAACCGGCTTTCGCAATGCCTTGACCGCACCTCGCTGGCTCTTCTTTTCCAACCTGCGGCGCTTGGAGGACAAAGTGGGGCGCGTTGCGATCCGCCTGCGTGGCGCCTGCAGAGCTTTCCGGATCATTTCGGCCAACCGCTCGCGCGCGATTTCGCGATTTCGCGCTTGGCTGCGAGTGTCTTCTACGCGCAGAAGGACCGCACCGTCGGCCGTCCATTTGCGTCCGGCAATCCGTTTGAGGCGCGACTTGACGGCACCGCTCAAGCCAGGGCTGCGCGCGGCCTCGAAGCGCAGCTCTACCGCCGTCGACACCTTGTTGACGTTCTGACCGCCCGGCCCGGAGGATCGGCTGAACTGCTCGGTCAGTTCCCAGTCCTCGATCATGATCTCTTCGCTGATTCTAAGCATTTTTCCGACGTCTCCTGCCTTCCAATAGGCTGAAGGCGGCGTGGTCTTCCAGCCTGAAAAGAGCCGTCTGTCCATCGCGCCACATCTGATTTCCACCAGGCATCGCCCTGATACTAGAGGCTCGGAGCGATGAGGGGGCTTCAGAAGATCAATGGGCACCGGCTCAGCGCAGGCGAAAACGGAAGACAGAACAAACCGGCTGATAGTGAAATGAAAAGGCCGCTCCTATCCGGAGCGGCCTTCCGAGCTATCATGGAGGTGAGGTCTCATGGACACATAAGTCCGTCGAGGAACCTAGGCCTCTCGGGCCTGCCTAACGGCGGGTCTCCTCGATATCATCGACACCCTTCTCCAGCATGACTCTCGACACTGGATCACCTCCTTTCGCTTGTTGCGGTTGCTTTCAGCGTGGCACAAAACGGTTACCTGTCAATGAATATCTGCAGCCTGCCGCTGCAAACGCCCAACAATGAGGCGGAACGGAACCAATGCGATCAGGGCAAGCGACAGCTTGACCATCCAGTCGGCAAACGCGAGCGAGACCCAGAGCGGAGCTTCCGGGCCAGTGCCCAACACGGGGAGGCTGTCCTGAGCCCAAGTCGGGATATTGCCTGGTTCCAGCCCATTGAACGTGGCCGAAAAGGCTATCGAAAAGAAGATCACGGTATCCAGGGAGGAGCCGACAAGGGTCGATGCAAGCGGTGCGCGCCACCAACGGCCCTCACGAAGGCGGTCGAACACCGCAATATCCAGCAGTTGGGCGGCGAGGAAGGCGGTTCCGGATCCAAGCGCGACACGAAGCGTGACGAGCGGCCCGAACTCACCATGGATCTGGCTGCCGATGAGAGAGCAGGCGACTCCGACGAGAAAGCCGATGAAAACGACCCTGCGTGCCGGGCCGGCACCGTAGAGCCGGTTCATAAGGTCGGTGACGAGAAACGCGAAGGGATAGGTTAACGCACCCCATGTCAGCCATTGCCCAAGCAGGTGCTGGACGAGAATATTGGAAACCACGACAACCGCTGCCATGGCCAGGATGCCGGGGAGAAATCTGCGTGTCATTCTTGTTGCCTTCCGTTTCGGAACCCCATGCGAGCTACGGTCGATACCGTATATCAGGTCTCGTGTCTGTCTTCTTCCGCTATCGAAGATGGCGTAATAGGCAGCACATCCACGAATCGCAATTCTTTTTGTCACTCGGGCGGATTTCCGGCGCCGCCATTCCAGGCCAGCTTTCACTTGAGTCCGCGGCGTCCTGCGTTTTTCGCATTTCAAAAGATTCCAAGGGGTTTGCATTAGGCTGATCTTAAGCAGGATTCGGGAAAGATGCCCCCAAGACTCAGAAGAGTCGGTTTCATGGAGGGTGTCGCGTGCAGAACGTACTCGGGATTTGGTCAGGACTGGACACACGCCGCAAGGTGACCGTGGTCGTGGCGACGGTCGCCATGTTCGCGGCCGTACTTGCGTTGTCACAGATGGTCTCTACCAAACGCCTGGAATTGCTATACGCCGGGCTGGAGAGTCGTGCGGCCGGCGATGTTGTCACTGCACTCGAACAACAGGGCGTTGTGTACGAAGTCCGTGGAAGTTCAATCTACGTTGACGCCAGCCAGAGAGACGAGCTGCGTATGATCCTGGCCGGTCAGGGTCTGCCGGCGAATGGTTCGGCTGGATATGAACTGCTCGACAACCTGTCGGGATTTGGCACGACATCTCAGATGTTCGATGCCGCCTATTGGCGCGCCAAGGAAGGTGAACTCGCTCGAACCATCGTCTCAAGCCCGCAGATCAAGTCTGCGCGAGTGCATATCTCGACACCACCGGCGAGTGGTTTTCGCCGCAATCAGGGTGCGACGGCTTCCGTCGTTGTGACCGCTGCGAGCGCGGCGCTGACAGAAACCAATGCGCGCGGGCTTCGATTTCTTGTCGCTTCTGCTGTGCCGAGCCTGAAACCCGAGGAAGTCTCCGTGATTGATGGGGATAGCGGCCAGGTCATCGGGGGAGAGGTCACGCCATCGGTGGAATCGACGAAGCGGGCCGCCGCGCTCAAACGCAATGTCGAGCGGTTGCTGGAAGCCAGAGTCGGACCGGGAAATGCAATCGTGGAACTGAGTCTCGAAGCGGTCACGGAACGTGAATCGATCGTTGAAAGGCGTTTCGACCCGGAAGGCCGGGTCGCCATTTCAACGGAAACAGAAGAGCTTTCTTCGTCTTCCAAGGGATCCGGAGGCAATGGGGTCACGGTCGCAAGCAACCTGCCCGACGGCGACGTCGGTTCTGGCGGTCGCGAGCAGTCCGACCAGGACAGCCAGACCCGGGAACGCACGAATTACGAGGTGTCCGAGACACAGCGGGAAATCCTGCGCGTGCCCGGCGCGGTGAAGCGCATGACAGTTGCGGTGCTGGTCAATGCAGTTTCACAGGTCAATGACGCCGGCGCCGAGGTCACCCTGCCGCGCTCCGAGGAAGAATTGAACGACCTGAAATCGCTGATCGAAGCCGCTGTCGGGTACGACGAAGCGCGGGGCGATCAAATTACGATCCGGTCGCTCGAGTTTCAGCCTTTGGCAACTTCCGGAAGCCTGCCTTCTGAGAACGGCATGAGTCGTCTGGACATGATCTCGATTGCCCAGATCGCCGTGTTGTCGATTGTCGCATTGATCCTGGGCCTTTTCGTCGTTCGCCCGATCATGATGCAGAAGTCGGCGCCCCAGATGCTCGAGCTCTCGCCCCCGGCTTCTGCCGAAGGCCTGATCGCCGAAACGGCTGAAGGACGGCCCGAAGCCCTCACCGGAGAGATCGACACGGGCGACAACACGATGGCCCTACCGGATATCGGGTTTGGGGCTGCCTCCGAGGGCGGATTGCCGATGCTTCCGATGGACTCGGATGATCCCGTTGAGCGGTTGCGACAGCTGATCCGAGATCGTCAGCAGGACACTGTTGAGGTGCTCAAGACCTGGATGGAAGATGATAAGGAGAAAGCGAAATGAGCCGGCCCTGGCAACTCGAGAGCTTTGACACGGCTGATCCCGTAGCATCCGTTTCAATGCCGGTTTCGGACAATCTCCTTGAAGACGAACGACTCCAATCCTTCGACCGGGGCTACAAGGATGGCTGGGATGATGCGGCGAAAGCGCATGCGGAAGAGCAAGCGACCATTACCGCTGAGCTGGCAGGAAACCTTCAGGCCTTGTCCTTTACCTACCATGAAGCCCGCAGTGCGGTGCTTCGCGAAATGGAGGGCATCCTGAAAGGGGTCGTTTCGCGTGTTCTGCCCGGTACGATGGAACGCACGCTCGGCCAGATGATTGTTGAACGAGTCAACGAAGCTGCGGAAAGCGCAGCCGATATCACCGCAGAGATTGTCGTGAATCCCGAAAACGCAGATCGAATTCGTATCCTTATCGAAGGAATGATCGCGCCGCCCGTCCAGGTGCGAGAGGAAGCGTCTCTTGGTGAAGGGCAAGCCTATATCCGCCTCGGCAGCAGTGAACAGAAGATCGACCTCGAGGCTGTACTCGAGGGCCTGTCCGACGCGGTCGCCGAGTTTTTCGAGATACCTGACCAGATGGAGGCAGTAAATGTCTGATATATCGAACGAAACCGGGCATCCATTTTCCCAGGTTCCCGTCGAGGTCCAGGTCTCCGTTGGCAGGGCGCGTCCAAGAATCTCCGAGTTGCTGAAACTGGAACGCAATGCTGTGCTGCCCCTCGACAGGAAGGTCGAGGACCCGGTCGAACTTTATGTCGGCGACAAGTTGATCGCGCGGGGCGAGTTGATCGAACAGGAGGGCGATGGGGAAGGACAGCTTGCCGTCAGGTTGATCGAAATCGCCGGTCTCGGCGAGGCGACGGGGGTCTGACGCCTCATGCGCTTGATATCGGCCACCCTGCTGCTTTTGGGATTGATGGTGTTGGTGCCCGGCATCGCATCAGCTCAGGACCTCTCTCTGGCGCTTGGTGAGGACGTTTCTCTCACCGGGCTGAGTATCCAGCTCTTTGCAGTTGTCGCGTTGATCGGCTTCGCGCCCGGTTTGCTGATCATGGCGACCTGTTTTCCCTTCATCGTGACGGTGTTTTCGATTCTGCGGCAAGCCCTCGGCCTGCAACAATCGCCACCCAATATGCTGATCATCTCTGTGGCATTGGTCCTGACCTATTACGTTATGGATCCGGTGTTGCTCGAGGCATGGTCCGACGGTGTGCAGCCCTTCCTGCGCGAGGAAATGCCCGCCGAAACAGCCATCTCAAGAATTGTCGAACCATTCCGCACATTCATGTTGGCGCGGGTCGATCCGGAGACATTGGAAACCATGGCGGAACTACGAGCCAACACCTCCGGCGGCCAGGCCGATGTCACTGCGCCTCCCCAATCGGTACTAATTCCGGCGTTTCTTTTGAGCGAGATGTCCAATGCATTTCAAGTCGGCTTCCTGATCTTTCTGCCCTTCCTGATCATTGACCTTGTCGTCGCCGCGATCCTCATGTCGATGGGGATGATGATGGTTCCGCCAGCGCTTGTCTCGCTTCCCTTCAAGCTTGCATTCTTTGCGGTAGCAAATGGCTGGACGCTGATCGCCGAAGCACTTGTGACGGGCTATTTCTAATAGTCGTCAGGGGACATGCCCAAATGGAATCTGGCACCCAGGACCACCTCGCCCAGGTAAGCAGATGACATAGATCCGGTCGGTAGACGGCCGCCGCGCACCACGTCGAGTACCCGAAACTCGACCTTTCCCGTTAAGTCCGGTTTTTCTCATCGACCAATGCAATTCGGGTTGAGAGACCACTCTCCTCGGTCACCATCATACCCGCCGGAGAGCCCGTTTCCGCCCTGGAAGATGGGAGGGTATCGCTCGAGCGAGGTTCGTTTGAAGCAATGGACGCCAAATCGAAACTCCTCTAGCGTGCGCTGGACTCCATCCCGTATCGGGCATCGAAGAAGATCTGGAAGCTGACATGACCGAGCTGGTCAACAGACCACTGCCCAATCCACATGGGATCATTCCGCGTATCATCTGGCCGACGCTCCTCGTGCTTCTTTTCAGCGCGACCTTCCTTGTGAGGACGACAAAGCTATCCGCTCTGTCCCAACTCGATGAGCTCTTCTTGGTTGGAGCCTTCGCGATCGGACTATCGTTGAGCCTGCTCCATGGTCGTGTTCACATGCTGGCGGCGGTCTATTTCGCCGGCCTTCTCTGCCTGACCCTGCTCTCTTCCTTTGGCGGCCTCAACCCGACGCTTCCGATCTCGATCCTGTCCGCCCTGCTGTTCTGGAAGCTCCCTCTGGTCGCTTTCGCCTTTCGAAATGCCCCACTCTACGACTTGAGCAATGTAATGCGGGCCTTGTTTGTCTTCTGCGTTGTCGGAGGCGCGGTGAGCCTGTCCTTCCCGTCTTTTTTCATTTCTCTTCTGCCTGACGTCTCCTTCAAAATGAACACGGAGCGCATGGTCGGATTCTTCCTCAATGCCAACCGTCAGGGTGCGTTGGCGAGCTTGCTTTTCCTGTATTTCTGGTTTGTGGGCCGCAAGAAACCCCTGGCTCTGCTTATGCTGGCCATCCTTTTGCTGACCGGATCGCGCT
This sequence comes from Tropicimonas sp. TH_r6, assembly GCF_033101155.1. Classification (NCBI taxonomy): domain Bacteria; kingdom Pseudomonadati; phylum Pseudomonadota; class Alphaproteobacteria; order Rhodobacterales; family Roseobacteraceae; genus Tropicimonas; species Tropicimonas sp. TH_r6. The sequence goes on along the minus strand of NZ_JAWMPX010000001.1, from coordinate 346,359 downwards.
CCTATATTGCGATCACCCCGTTGATCTTCCTCTATTTTCGTCACGTCAGCCAACATAGCCTTTCCACGATGCTGGTCGCGCCGGTCATCGCCACCGCCACGCTCTACCTTCTGATCACGGAGTTCGGAATTCTCGACACCGTTCAGAAGGCGACACAAACGTTGGATTCCGGTCTCCGCTATATCCGGGTGGCCATTCTTGCGGGAGGCTTCACCCTTGCGACGGAGTTCTTTCCGCTGGGGGCCGGAGGAGGCATGTTCGCAAGCCCTCTTTCGCACGGGTCGCAAGCCTATGTGATGCTGGGAATCGATGGATGGGCGACGGTCATCGAAGGCACCGGTATTCACGACAGCGGCATCGGTACAATGCTCGGTGAGTACGGTTTCCTCGGAACAGCGATGGTCTTCTTTCTCCTATTCCGTATGTTCCGGATCTGGGGCCAAGGCCTTCTATCTCCGGTTAATTGCCTCTTCCTTCTGGCGCTGGTTGCCTATCAGAGCCTGTTCCGACAGGTCATTTCCGACTTCTATTTCTCGTTCATCACGATCGCCTTCGCGATCCTGCTCTACCGGCTCGTCGAAGCGCGCCGTCCCCTCGAAAAAGGCGACAACGCGAACCCGACCTAGGTGTTTGCAAGCACTGGCCGGGGCCTCTTTCTTCGTTCTCTTAGACTCCGGCGAATCCGAGTTGGACTTTCACCGCAGAACTCCTGTCGCCGGCCAGTTCGATGGCCTGCACGGCTTCCTCCATCGGGAAGGTCTGCGTGATCATCGGGCGCAGGTCGATTGCACGGCTGTTGATCAGCGAGACGGCCTCGCCAAATTCGGCGTCGAAACGGTGCGTGCCCCGGAATGTGATCTCCTTGGAGACGATGAAGTTGATCGGCAATGGCAGGTCACCGGAAACGCCGACCTGCACCAGCGTGCCGCAGGGCTGCAATGCGTCAATGGCTGAACGGATCGCGGGTTCGGCGGCGGTGCATTCGAAACAGACGTCGAAATGCCCCTTTTCAGAGGTGAAATCCGCCATGCGCTCACCGTTCCTCGCCACGTTGATCGTCTCGGTGGCACCCATCTGCGCGGCCACGGAGAGTGGGACGTCCTGAAGGTCCGTCACCACGACTTCTGCAGCGCCAGCCTCTGCCGCGAGCGCAGCACAGAGCGCACCGATGGGACCCGAGCCGGTCACCAACACCGCCTTGCCCTTCAGATCGCCCGCGCGCGAGCGGGCATGGACGCAGACCGAGAGCGGCTCCGAACAGGCGGCTTCGCCGATGGTGATACCGTCGACGATCTTGTGGCATTGCCCGGCGCCGATGGCGACGCGGTCGCGGAACAGGCCCTGCTCATGCGGCAACCGGATCGCCGATCCCTTGAACCGCATCTGAAGGCAATGGATCGGGCGGCCGGAGGTGCAATACTTGCAAGTACCGCAAGGGTGGGATGGGTTCATCGCGACACGGTCACCCACGGCGAAGCCCTCGACTCCCTCACCCAGTTCGATGATGGTACCGGCAGCTTCGTGGCCGAGGATGATCGGCTCGCGGACGCGGATCACGCCGATACCGCCCTGCGAATAGTAATGCTGGTCGGACCCGCAGATCCCACCCGCGCCAACGGCAACAAGTACTTCGCCCGCAGCGGGGCCTTCGACGGGGATTTCTTCGATGCGGAGGTCATTCTGGCCGTGGAGTCGGCAGACACGGGTTTTCATTGGGCGCTCCTATGGCATGAGCAGGGACGGAAGCCAGGTGGCCAGCGGCGAATAGAAAGAGACCGCGAGCAGCACGAGGATATTCGTCAGCAGGAAGGGGAAGATGGCGCGCACGACTGGCGTAAGCTGCAACTTTGCGATACCGGCGCAGACGAAGAGGCAGACACCGACCGGCGGCGTTGTGAGGCCGATCATCAGGTTGAGCACCGCGAAAGTGGCGAAATGCAGCGGCTCGATACCGACCGCCTGCGCCAGCGACAGGAGCGGCACGAAGAGGATGATCAGCGCCGCGATGGTCTCCATGAACATGCCGACGAAGAGCAACAGCAGGTTGATGATAAGGATGACCACGATGCGGTTGTCGGTCATCGAGAGCACCGCATTGGCGATGGCCTGCGGAATCTGTTCGGAGACGAGGATCCAGCCGAAGACATTGGCAAAGCCAACCAAAGCCAGGATCGCTGCCGAGGAGATGCCGCTTTCGACGAGCACATGCGGCAGTTCCCGCACCGGCAACTCGCGATAGACGAAGGCACCGACTATGAAAGCATATGTCGAGGCGACCACGGCGGTTTCGGTCGGTGTGGCAAGGCCAGACAGCAGGCCGTAGATGATCAGGCCGGTCATCGCCAGCGCCCAGAAGGCAGCACCGAAAGAACGAACGACCTCGCCGACCCCCTGCCATTCCTGGCGCGGGAAATTCTTGCGCACGGAGATGATGTAACAGGTCACCATCATGGCAAGCCCCATCAGGATGCCCGGTACGGCGCCAGCCATGAACATCTTGCCCACCGAGATGCCCGACAACGCGCCGACAATGATCATCGGTACGGAAGGCGGGATGATCGGCCCGACAGTGGAGGAGGCGGCGGTCACGGCTGCGGAGAAATCGGCCGGGTACCCGGCTTTCTTCATCCCCGGGATCATGACTCCGCCGATGGAGGCGGCATCCGCGACGGCGGTGCCGGTTATGCCGCCAAAGAGCATGGAGGCGGCGATATTGGTGAGGCCCAGACCGCCGCGGATCCAACCGACGATGGCATTGGCAAAGCGAATGATGCGGTTGGTGATGCCACCCCGGTTCATCAGGTTGCCGGCAAGGATAAAGCCGGGAATGGAAAGCAGGACGAAGACGTCCATCCCGGCATAGATCTTCTGCGGCATGACCACGAGCGGGATGCCGGACATCACCAGATAGACTGCCGAGGAGAGGCCGAGTGTGACGGCAACCGGCACGCCGATAATTAGGCCGCCAACAAAGACAGTGAAAAGGACCCAGACTTCCATTGCGTCAGCCCTCCTTCTGCTTGAGCGGCAGCCCGTCATCGCCCATCAACATCGCGATCACCCGGAGCGCGGAAAAGACGAAGAGCAGCACGAGAAGCAGCGTGACCGTGAAGTGGATCATGTCCATTCGGACGCCGACCGCAGGTGAGGTCTGCATCTTGCCGATGGAGGTGAATTTCCAGGAGTGGGAGATCAGGAGCAGCGCGAGCCCGCTTGTCAGCACTGCCGAGACCAGCCGGAGCAACCATGGCAGCGGCGAAGGAAGGTTGTCGCAGATCACGTCGACATTGACGAGATCGCCGGAACGAAAGGAGAGTCCAACCCCGAATGCCGCGAGATATAGAAGCGCGAAACGGGTGAGCTCTTCGGTCCAGACCGGCGAGGAGCCGATGGTCCGTCCGACGACCTGGATCAGGACGACGGTGATGAGGGTGGCAAAGGAAAGCGCGACGCCGACCATGCAGATCGCCGCCAGGAGCTTCGTGAGCCGGTCCAGAAGTGCCATTTGGGGATGTCCGAAAAAGGGCACCGACGCCACGAGGACGTCGGTGCAGTCGCTCAGGGAGATTACTCGGCGAAGAGCTGCTCGACGATCGGCTTGATCTCATCGGAGACATTCGCAAGCACGGCGTCCTTGGCCTTGGCGGCATAGGCAGCGCCATCGACCTCGACAAAGGTCATGCCCTTCTCTTCGAGATAGGCGCGGTCGGCGGCGAGGCTGTCTTCCAGCAGGCCACGCTCATAGGCTTGCGCAGCGGCTGCAGCTTCCATGACGGCGGCCTGATCTTCTTCCGACAGCTTGGCCCATGTGGATTCGGCCAGCACCAGGTAGATCCAGGACCGAACGTGCTCGGTCATGTTCACATGACTCTGCACTTCGTTGAAGTTGGCGGATTTGATGAGCGCCAGCGGGTTTTCCTGTGCGCCGATCGTGCCGTTCTGCAGCGAAGTGAAGACTTCGGAGAAAGCCATCGGGGTCGGCTGGGCGCCGAGCATTTTCCACACGTCTACGAAGAGCGGCACGTTCGGCACGCGCATCTTCAGGCCGTTCAGATCGTCTGGGCTGACGAAGGGCTCGTTCGAGGTCAGGTTGCGCGGACCACGAGCGAAATAGGCGATCGGGCGAACCTGGGCCTTTTCGATGATCTGGGCCTTGATCGCATCGCCGATTTCGCCGGATGCGGTGGCATCCATGTGCTCAAGCGACTTGTAGGCATAGGGAACGGCCAGAAGCGCAGCCATCGGCGCCCAGTTCTGAAGGCTTTCGCCCGAGATCGTCATGTCGACGGTGCCAAGCTGCATACCGTTGATCAGGTCGATTTCCTTGCCGAGCGACTCATTGGGGAAAACCTCGACTTCGATGCGGCCGTCGGTCAGCGCCGAGAGCTCTTCGCCGAACTTCACGGCGGCCAGGTGCCAGGGGTTTTCCTCGTTGGCCAGGTGGCCAAGCTTGAGGGTCATGTCGGCGGCCATGGCCGTACCCGACATCAGGGTCGCAACGAGTCCTGCCGAAAGCAGGCCGCCGAGGGTTCGTTTGATGATCATGGATTCCTCCTCTGTGTCAACGCGTCTAGATCTGGTCCTCCGGAGCCTCGATGAAGACATCCGGATTCGCGCGCATGATGTTGGGCAGGTCTTCGAGAACTGCCCGCAAATGGCGACGCGTTGCTTCCTCCGCGCCTTCGTCGTCGCCCTGCTCGATACTGTCGATAATGGCCTCATGCTGGTCTATGAGCCGGTCGTTCCGGTAGAGGTCGAAGCTGAGGAAGCGGACCCGGTCCATCTGGGACTTCAGCCCCTGAAGGATGGTCCAGACATTCCCCTTGCCCGCTCCTTCGGCCAATGTCCTGTGGAACCGTTCATCCGACCGGATGAAGTCCTTCGGCGAGCATTCGGCCAGTTTCTTCTGTTCCGCAATTTGCCGGCGCAACTCGCGGACAAGGGCGGGGTCCCGCTTTTCGACCAGCAACCGCACGATGTCGGACTCGACGGCCTCGCGCACGAAACGGGCATCCAGCACTTCCGCCGGGTCGATCCGGCGCACGACCGTGCCGCGCTGCGGGCGGATCTCGACCAGCCCCTCTTCGGCAAGCTTGATGAAAGCCTCGCGCACTGGCTGGCGGCTGATCCCGAATTGCTGGGCAATCTCAGCCTCGGAGATCCGGGTGCCGGGCGACAACTCGTTCTGCACCACCTGCTGACGCAGGATTCCCCGCAATTGCGGACCGATGGGAAGCGACGGATCGTACGGCACAGCCATCCTCCCTGGTTGCCTGGCGATTCATGTCTTGAGGGTTTCTGCTCCATACTACCATACTTGTCAACGAATTTCGCAGGGACTATCTTCCCGCCCGAAGCCGCAGACTCGCCCTGCGCGCAGCCCTTGGGAGGAAAGAATGAGACAGACTTGGCGTTGGTTCGGTCCGAGTGACCTGGTGTCGACGGATGACATCCGGCAGGCCGGGGCCAAAGGGTTGGTCTCGGCATTGCATCACGTCCCGACAGGGGCGGTCTGGTCTCCTGAAGAGATCGCGACGCGCAAGACCGAGATCGCAACGATGCGGGACGGCTCGCCCTCGGGGCTGAACTGGGATGTCGTCGAAAGCCTGCCCGTCTCCGAAGACATCAAGAAACAGACCGGCGACTGGCGGGCGCATCTGGAAACCTACCGGGCCAGCATGCACAATCTCGCCGCAGCCGGAATCGAAGTGATCTGCTACAATTTCATGCCGGTGCTGGACTGGACCCGCACCGATCTCGCCCACCGCCTGCCCTCCGGCGGGACCTGCATGCGATTCGACCTTGCCGATTTCGCCGCTTTCGACCTTCACATCCTCCAGCGCGAGGGCGCAAAGGAAGACTTTCCTGAACATCTTCGCGAGGCCGCCGCCGCACGTTTCGCAGCCATGAGCGTCGCGGACAAGGAAAAGCTCGCGCGCAATGTCGTCTGCGGTTTGCCGGGAGCAGCGGAGAATTTCACGCTCGAGGATGTGCGCCAGCACCTTGCGGAGTATTCCAGGATCGACGCGGAGCAACTCCGCAGCCATATGGCCGCCTTCCTCGAAGAGGTCGCGCCGCTGGCGCAGGAGCTCGGCCTCCGGCTTTGCTGCCATCCGGACGATCCGCCCATTCCGCTGCTTGGCCTGCCCCGGATCATGTCGACGGAAGCGGATTACAGCTGGCTTGTCCGGGCCGTCGATCTGCCGGCAAACGGCATCACGCTTTGCTCCGGCTCGCTCGGCGCGCGCCCAGACAATGATTTGCCTGGCATGATGGAACGGCTCGGCGACAGGGTTCACTTCCTGCACCTGCGCAATGTGAAGCGCGAGACAAGCGAGATTCGTGGCGATTTCCACGAGGCCGAGCATCTTGCAGGCGACACCGACATGGTCGCGTTGGTCCGCGCCGCGCTGGCCGAGGAAGCCCGTCGCCGGGAAGCCGGCCGCTCGGATTCCGACATCCCCTTCCGTCCAGATCACGGGCAGGACATCCTCGACGATCTCGGCCGTCAGGCCCAGCCGGGATACCCGGCCATCGGACGCCTCAAGGGGTTGGCCGAGCTGCGTGGGATCATCGCCGCAATCAGCCACGAAGCCGCTTGAGTCACGCCTCGCAAAAGATCAACGCGCGCCGAAACTCGGCGCGCGTTGCCGTTGGTCCCGCCATTTCCGAAAAACGCTACTCCGCCGGATGAAACTGCTGCTGCGCACAATCCTGCTTCAACCGCTCCGGCTCGTTCGTCTCAAGATAGGCCTCCTGTTCCGGTGTCAGGTCGATCTCTTCATATCCATCGATCATCGGACGAACATGCGCGCGGAAGCCGTGTCCGAGCGTCAGCAAGTAGACATGGACGATGACGAAGGCACAGATCGCAAAGGCGGCGAGCACGTGGATACCGGCGATGATGGTCAACGCGCGGGAGCTGTCCGGCCCGGACCAGAGATTATAGGTCAGGTAGAGGATACCTGTGCTCCAGATCGCCGGGAAGACCACCATCTTCATGCCAAAATAGGTCGCGACCTGAAGTGGGTTCAGCTTGCGCCAATAGATCTTCTGGTGCGGATGCTCTTCGCCGCGAAACACGCCCCAGGCATAGTAGCGCGCAACTTGAACCAGCCCGTGAAAGCGCGGCACGAACTGTTTCCAGGTGCCCGTGGTGAAGAGCCAGAAGGTGGCGAAGGCCCAAAGCACCAGCAAGATCAGCGCGGCGACCGTATGGATCACCACCAACCCCTTGAACGGCAGCAACGCGTGCATCCCGTTCAATCCGAAGCCGGTGAACATGAGGATCACGATCAGAACCATCTGGCTCCAATGCCAGATGCGTTCGAACAGCGGGTACACCTTGACGCAGCGCTCAGCCATGATCGCCTCCCTCTTTCTTACTGGCGAATTTGCGCAGCAGTGCGTGCCCCGCGACGCCCAGCGCCACGGCCAGGACCATCATCTTGCCGAGCAACCCAACCAGCCCACCGTCCTCTGTCCCCGGCATGTAAACACCGGCGATATTGACCAGCCGACCGTCTTGCGAATGGCATTCCCTGCAATCCATGGCCTCCTCGGCCGGCGCGACCATATGGGTGATCGGCCAGTACATCTCGGTATCGACGAAACCGAACTCGCCGGAATAGCTGTCTGCCTTGCCCGCCGCCTCCATGCCGGCCTGGATCGCCTTGGCCCAGTCGTAGTTCTTCCAGAAGGCGGTGTCGGTTTTCGGCCCGAAGACGTGGGTGTAGACGAGGGTGTTGTTGACGCTGTCATAGGCCTGACGACCCTTCATGACCTTGAACGGCCAGATCCGGCTGTCGCCGGACTGCGGGTCGCCCTGGATGGAATTGACCGGCGCCACGCCTTCGGGGTCGATCTGCTTCTCGTCATTGGTGTATTCGACCACACCGTTGAACCAGGCATAAGACGGCGCGACGTCCTCGGCCCATTCGAAATCACCCTTCTTGGATATGTAGGTGTGCAGGTGCTTCCCGTCGCCCTGGACGTAGTTCTCTTCGGAAAAGGGCTTGCCCTCGGCGTTCATCTTGCCAGCCGTGGACCAGTCCCAGTAGCTCTTGGTCGCAATTCCGCCCTTGGCATATTCGGGAATGTGACAGGTCTGGCAGGCGACCTTGTCGGTATGATCGTTCAGCTTCAACCCGACGATGCTATTCCCATGCGGTGTTGCGCTGTGGCAGCTTTCGCAGCTTGCCGAGAAGCGGTCCCCATGCGGTTTGCCGGTGCCGCCCATGTCCTTGGCCGCCAAGTTATAACGCGAGCCGGCCCAGACATGCTCCTGCTGGCTGTGGCAGGTCGAGCAGGTGAAGTTCAGCCCGTCCGACGCCATGTGCACATCGACATGTTCATCCGGATTATAAAGCGCCGAGGAAAGATCCCCGTGCTTCACGTTATCTCCGCCGCCACCATAGAAATGGCATTGGCCACAATTGTCCCGGCTCGGCATACCGACATTCTGAGCCACTTTCGCGAGATCGACGGCGACAGCCGGTTTGCCGGTGATATCCGTGGCCCCATCGGGAACCGGGTCCAGCGGTGGGTGGCCGGCCATGGTCGCGACCTTGGTATAGGTGCCGGTCGTGTCGTGGCAGATCAGGCAATCGACCGCCGTTTTCTCCTGCGGCGGCGGCTGGCTCATGTCTTCCCAGCCATAGCCCGCATGGCACGAGGTACAGCGCGGCTCGTTGCCGGCAACTGACCCACAAAAGGCGTTTATGACATTTCGCTTTCCGAGTTTCTGTCCCGTCACCGGGTGGTCATAGTCCCAGGTGAAGTGAATCGAATGCATCGCCTGATCATCGACTTCGGTATGGCACGTCAGGCAGGCGGCCGTCACTTCGGGACCAGAGGTGAATGTCTTCTGCAATGGCCTGAGCTTCGAGTGATCGGTCGTACTGACCCTATTCAAAAGATCTTTCGGAAGTGGTTTTCCATGTTCGTCGGACATTCCCGGCGTCGCCGCGAAAAGGGCCGCGGCCACGATTGTGACGAAAACACTCCGGAGTTTCGGCATGGCTAGGTCCTCCCTCGATCAGGGCTCTGCCGCTATTTCGAGGGAACCGCAGGAAGATGTTGATCAGCAATCTTTGATCTATGACAAATATATCTTTTCTTGTTCAGTGTGACGGAAACCTGTCGAAAGGTGGACCCGAAACGACACCTTCTCTGACGTTCCAGACCTCGGATTCTTTTCGTTTGCCGGTTTGGCGGAGCCAAACTACCCTGAGTGCGATGTTTCGGATTGCCCATATTCGCCCCGGCTACAGCCGTGCAGAGCGCATCAGCGACGGCGCAGTGCATTTTGTCGGGGTCATTTCCGCCCTGATGGCTGTTCCGGTGTTGATCGCGCTGACGCTCCTGTTCCGGACGGAAACGGCCGTGGTCGGCGTCTCGATCTATGGCACAACGCTGATCCTCATGCTCAGCTTCTCGGCGCTCTACAACATGATCGACAATACGCGCTGGAAAGGCATCCTTCAGCGTCTCGACCATTCGGGCATCTATCTCAAGATTGCCGGGACCTACACGCCCTTCGTGCTCCTCTCCAGCGCCCAGGTGCCGGGGATGCTGGCCGGACTCTGGGGCTCGGCCGCACTTGGCTCCACGTTGAAAATCCTCGCTCCGAACCGGTTTCGCTGGGTTGCATTGCTGCTCTACCTTGCGATGGGATGGGCAGCCGTCTGGACAGGCGGGGGCATGCTCGCGAACCTTCCGCCCGCTGTCCCCGCATTGATGCTGATCGGCGGGCTCACCTATACGGTCGGCGTCGCCTTCTTCCTGTCAGTGCGCCTGCCCTTCCACAACACGATCTGGCATGTCTTCGTCCTTGCCGGCAGCGTGCTTTTCTTCGTCGCTATCTCGCTCGTCATTGTCGACCTGCCGAGCATCCGAAACTGAACAGAATCCGGGCAGCACCGATTCGCGGGCGCTCGGAGAACCATTTCCCGGCCCTGTTGCGCGAAAACCCGCAAGCGCGCGCCCCATCGCCGATCGCTTAACATTTTGTTAGGAGAATCCGCATCACTAGCTAGAAACGGTGCACAACTTTTTGGGGACAAGCCATGACACGGTCGATTTCCGATATTTTGAAGCGGTCGAACCTCAGCGGCGCGCTCCTTGTGACCGATGGGACGAACTGGATCGGGATGTGGCTGCCGCTACCCGGACAACTCGCACCCGTCCGAGGAGCCCGAACCTCGAATTCCGGCGACGCCTTCGCCCGAGCCGCGACTGCCAATCGCTAAGGAAACCCTGTCAAATCAAATCGTTCACTTGCCTAACAACGCGCACTCCGCGTGACGCGGGCAACAAGTCAGGTGATCGTTCACCATACCCACGGCTTCCATGAAAGCGTAAACGATCGTCGGTCCACAGAATCGGAAACCTTCCGCCTTCAGATCCCGCGAGATTCGCCGCGACAGCGCCGTCTGCGTTGGAACGTCTTCCTGCCGTTCGAACCGATTCTGGATTGGCGCGCCGCCAACCCGCTCCCAAAGGAACTCCGAGAATCCGTCGCGTGATTCGATTTCGATCCAGGCGCGCGCATTGCCGATGGTTGCTTCGATCTTGCCGCGATGACGCACGATGCCCGGATCGCCCAGCAAAAGCGCCACCTCCGCCTCGCCCCAACTGGCGATCACCTCCGGATCGAACCCTGCGAAAGCTCGTCGGAAGTTCTCCCGTTTGCGCAGTATCGTGATCCAGGACAGGCCCGCCTGGAACCCGTCGAGCACCAGCTTCTCCCATAATGCCGCGCCGTCGAATATTGGAACGCCCCATTCCTCGTCATGGTAGGCGACATAAATCGGGTCCGTGCCGACCCATCCGCATCTTTCGGCCATTTTCCATCCCCCCGGATTATCTACGATTTAAGACGGTTTGAAGATTTTACGTTTCCTTCAAGCCTAGGTGCACAAATGGAGCAGAATTTCCAGCGGAGCCTGTCATGCAATCCGGACCCGAACTCTTCTCTCCGGCCGAAATCGACGAGGTGGCCAGCCCGCTCTCGGCCGCCGTTGCCGAGCGGGACCGGGATGTCCTGTCGATGGTGCGCCGCTCTCTTGAACGCAAGGACGTGCTCCTCGCCTACCAGCCGGTCGTATCTGCCCGTCAGACCGGCAAGATCGTGTTTTTCGAAGGGCTTTTGCGAGTGCTGGACGATACGGGACGAGTCATTCCGGCCCGGGACTTCATCAGCGCCTGTGAAAAGACCGAAACCGGGCGCCTTCTGGACTGTTTGGCTCTCGAGATCGGGCTTCAAGCGCTCGCCAAAGCTCCCTCTTTGCGACTCGCGATCAACATGTCTGCCCGCTCAATCGGGTTTTCACGCTGGATAAAGACGCTGCATGCCGGGCTCGACGGGCAACCGACTGTCGCAGAGCGCCTGATTATCGAAATCACGGAATCCTCCACCATCGTGATGCCGGACGTAACCCATGCCTTTATGGAGGAGATGCAGCTCCTCGGAGTCAGTTTCGCGCTGGACGATTTCGGCGCCGGCTACACTGCATTCCGTTACCTTCGGGATTTCGATTTCGACATCATCAAGATCGCCGGCGAGTTCATTCGCGGGATCCATAAGGATCCCGACAACCAGGTTCTTACCCAGGCCATGATCACAATTGCCCGCCAATTCGAGATGTTCACGGTCGCCGAATCTGTCGAGAGCGAGCAGGATGCTCAACTGCTGACAAAGATGGGAGTCGACTGCATGCAGGGGTATTTTTTCGGGGTGCCGACTACCCGTCCGAGCTGGCCGGAATTCCCGCGTGAACTGCTTCAGACAGGCTGACGGGAGCCGCTTCGCTGACCGACATCCGGTAGAACGAACCAAAATAGTGCGACTTCCTTAGATTTTTTTACCGTCTGTTCCGTGGCACAACCCTGACGAGTTCCGGGACTCAAACGGCTTTGCCGGCATTCCCGACGCTGCATTGCAGCATCAAACCGCTTTCAAATCCGATTTGACGCCAATTGTCCCAAAACCGGTCCGTTCATCCCAGCACAGGGTGGGACACCCTGTCCGTTGCCTACTTCCCTGCCGCCCCCTAACCAAGTTACGGATCAAGGGGGTGTTCGAGGGAGGCTGCCAATTTGGCGGCAACGCCCCTTCAGACATGAAGAGGAGTTATCATGACCAATGTTGTTATTGCCTCGGCCGGCCGTACCGCCGTAGGCAGCTTCCTGGGAGCTTTTGCCAACACCCCGGCCCATGACCTTGGCGCCGCCGTGCTCAAAGCCATCGTCGAGCGCGCAGGTGTGGACCCGTCGGACGTTTCCGAGACCATTCTCGGCCAGGTCCTGACCGCCGCCCAAGGCCAGAACCCCGCCCGCCAGGCCCATATCAACGCCGGCTTCCCGGAAGGGTCTGCCGCCTGGAGCCTCAACCAGGTCTGTGGCTCCGGCTTGCGTGCCGTCGCACTCGCCGCGCAGCACATCCAGCTCGGCGACGCCTCCATCATTGCCGCCGGTGGCCAGGAAAGCATGTCACTCAGCCCCCATGCCGCCGCTCTTCGCGCCGGCCAGAAGATGGGTGACATGAAATACATCGATACGATGATCAAGGACGGCCTCTGGGACGCCTTCAACAACTATCATATGGGCCAGACCGCCGAGAATGTTGCCGCGAAGTGGGAAATCACCCGCGAGATGCAGGATGAATTCGCCGTTGCGTCTCAAAACAAGGCCGAGGCCGCCCAAAAAGCCGGCAAATTCGCCGACGAGATTGTTCCTTTCACCATCAAGACCCGCAAGGGCGAGACGATCGTGGATGCGGACGAGTATATCCGTCACGGTGCCACGCTCGAGAACATGCAAAAGCTGCGCCCGGCCTTCGTGCGCGACGGCGGCACCGTGACCGCCGCCAACGCCTCCGGCATCAATGACGGCGCCGCCGCTGTGCTCTGCATGTCCGCCGACGAGGCCGAAAAGCGCGGCATCGAGCCGCTCGCCCGCATCGCCTCCTACGCCACGGCCGGTCTCGACCCGACCATCATGGGTGTCGGCCCGATCTACGCCTCCCGCAAGGCGCTGGACAAAGCCGGCTGGTCCGTCTCCGATCTCGACCTGGTCGAGGCCAATGAGGCTTTCGCCGCCCAGGCTTGCGCGGTGAACAAGGACATGGGCTGGGATCCGGCGATCGTGAACGTGAACGGCGGCGCTATCGCCATCGGACACCCGATCGGCGCCTCCGGCTGCCGCGTCCTCAACACGCTGCTCTTCGAGATGAAGCGCCGCGACGCCAAGAAAGGCCTCGCCACGCTCTGCATCGGCGGTGGCATGGGCGTCGCGCTCTGTGTCGAGCGTCCGTAAGATCCGCGCCCGGCGGAATGTGACCGAGGGGCGCCGGAAGCGGCGCCCCTTTTTTTGACGAATTGGCAGATTCGCTTGTTGTTTCATCCTGACCGGGCAATATTGTTGCGCAGGGCGCCTCAAGTGATTTAACAGAGTTGCCAAAGAATTACGCCAGCTTGGAGGGAGACCATGGCAAGAGTTGCAGTCGTTACGGGAGGCACCCGCGGTATCGGGGCCGCGATTTCAGTGGGCCTGAAGGAGGCCGGATACGAGGTTGCCGCGAATTTCGGGGGAAACGAGGAGGCAGCGGCCAAGTTCACCGAAGCCACCGGAATCAAGGCCTATAAATGGTCGGTCGCCGATTACGAGGGATGTGAAGAAGGCATCAAGAGGGTCGAAGCAGATCTCGGCCCAGTGGACATTCTCGTCAACAATGCCGGCATCACCCGCGATGCCATGTTCCACCGCATGTCCGTGCAACAATGGAATGACGTGATCGACACCAACCTGCACGGCGTTTTCAACATGACCCACCCGGTCTATCCGGGCATGCGCGAGCGCAAATGGGGTCGGGTTATCAACATTTCCTCGATCAATGGCCAGAAGGGCCAGGCCGGCCAAACCAACTACTCGGCCTCCAAGGCGGGCGACCTGGGCTTCACCAAGGCGCTGGCGCAAGAAGGCGCACGGTTTGGCGTAACCGTGAACGCGATCTGCCCGGGCTATATCGCCACCGAGATGGTCAAGGCCATCGACGAGCAGGTCCTCAACACCAAGATCATCCCGCAGATCCCCGCTGGCCGCCTCGGTGAGCCGGAAGAGATCGCCCGTTGTGTAGTGTTCCTCGCGTCCGAAGATGCTGGCTTCATCACCGGCTCGACGATCTCCGCCAATGGTGGCCAATTCTTCGTCTGATCTCGGCAGCCCGAATCCAATCAACCCCCGCGGTGCGAAACCGCGGGGGCTTTTTCATGTCCGGAGCGGTGCCTATTGCCCGGCGGGACAGCCCTGCGGCGACGCTTGCCACCGTCGGGCGCTGTCCTGCGGCCATCTCAGGGCGCTCAGGACACGAAGAGGAGATGAGAAGATGGAGACGAAGGCGGCAGCGCGTTCCTGGCGGGCGACTTCGAAAGCCTGACGGGTGATTTCGGTTGCGGTCGCTTCCTGCATGATGCGCTCCTTCGGGACAGTTCAACTTGATTGACTTCAATATGTCTCGCTGCCAGATTTGTGACAAACGAGAGTTCAACCGCTTTCAGACAAGAAATTCTAAACTGAATGTCCGACCGCCTGCCGCCTCTTACAGCGCTGCGTGCCTTTGAGGCCGCGGCCCGTCACATGTCCTTCGCAAAAGCTGCCGAGGAACTGAACGTCACCCCGGCCGCTCTCTCGTTCCAGATCAAATCGCTGGAGGAACATCTCGGGCAACCCGTTTTCCGCCGTCTTAACCGCGCGGTGGAACTGACCGAGGCAGGCCGCCATCTGGCCCCCGGCACCTCGGACGGTTTCGACGCGCTGACCCAGGCCTGGCGCACGACACGCCGACTCGGCGAAACCCGCAGCCTTACCATTACCGCCGGCCCGGCCTTCACCGCAAAGTGGCTCTCCCCACGCCTCTTCAATTTCGTCAGCGCGCATCCAGAGATCGAGCTGCGCTTCTCGGCCACGCTCAAGCTGGTCGATCTCGATCGTGACCCGGTCGATGTCGCCATCCGCTTCAGTGAAGCCGAGGAAATCGACCTTTTCTCCCACCCGGTTTTCGACGATTGGGTCACGCCCATGATGAGCCCGGCTCTGGCCGAACGGGTCACCGGCCCGGAAAGCCTCCGCGACCTGCCATTGCTGCATCAGGACGACATTGACTTTCTGACCCATCCGGTCGATTGGCCCGCCTGGTTCCGCGCCGAAGATCTTGGACACGCCCCCATGGGCGGTCCGCGCTTCAGCCAGGCCGACCACGCCATTGACGCGGCGGTCTCCGGACTCGGAGTCGTGCTTGCCCGCGCCTCCCTGACCGGAAGTGATGTGGCCGCGGGCCGTCTCAAGGCACCCTTCCCTCTCGCCCTGCGTTCTTCGGCACGCTACCGGTTCCTTTGCCAGAAGGGCGCGGAAACCCGGCCACAGATCGCGGCCTTCCTCGACTGGGTTCAGAGCGAGGCCGGCCATTGTGAAGCACTTGAACGCGGTCGGAAATTCGTCGATGCCGCCAGCATTCCCCGATCCTGACCCCTCCTCGGAGTCGCAATCGCGTGAGCAGGCTTGGACAGCGCCGGAGCGGGGCCTATACCGAAGCAGAGATTTAAAATAGGAGGCACGACATGGCCAACCCGACAGCGGCGATGCTGGTCATCGGAGATGAAATCCTGTCCGGCCGCACCCGTGATTCCAACATGCACCACCTCGCCGGGGCGCTGACGAAACACGGGATTCGTTTGGCCGAAGTCCGCGTCGTGCCAGATGAACCCGCAGCGATCATCGCGGCAGTGCGGGCGCTCTCGGAAGCACATGACCATGTCTTCACCTCCGGCGGCATCGGCCCGACCCATGACGACATCACCGCCGACTGTATTGCCGACGCCTTCGAGACGCCCATCGACATCCGCGATGATGCCCGCGCCAGACTGCAAGCGCATTACGACGCGACGGGGATGGAGCTGAACGAATCCCGCCTTCGCATGGCGCGCATTCCCGACGGTGCGGCGTTGATCGACAATCCAATCTCCGCCGCGCCCGGTTTCATCCTGCGAAATGTCCATGTCATGGCCGGTGTCCCGGTCATCTTCGAGGCGATGGTCGCCTCGGTCCTGAGCGGGCTGACCGGCGGCGATCCAATCCTGTCGCAATCGCTGCGGATCAATCTCGGCGAGGGCGAGATCGCGGGCGAACTCTCCGCGCTTGCCGAGGACTTCCCGAGTCTTTCCATCGGCTCCTATCCTTTCATGAAGGACGGCATTTACGGCACGCAGATTGTCATCCGCGGCACTGACGCGGCAGGAATCGACAGTGCAATGACCCGCCTCTCCCGCGCCTTCCCGGACGACGCGGCGTGATCACGCCGGATATCGCCCAGCTCACGGCAGCGACCGAAGCGACCTGGCCCCCGGCCCGCATTGTCGACCTGCCCGGCTGGACGCTGCGCGATGGAGCGGGGGGCGGGCAGCGTGTCAGCGCCGCGACGGCAACCACCAGTTCTCCCGATATCGCCACCATGATCGCGGCCCAGGAGCGGTTGGGCCAGCCACCTCTGGTCATGATCCGCCCAGGCGAGGAGTCGTTGGATTCGCGGCTTGAGATGGAGGGCTTTCGTATCAAGGATCCCGTCACGCTGTATCTCGCACCGGTCGATGCTCTCGCCATCGCGCCACCGCCGGTCTCGGCCTTCCAGGTGGCCTGGCCACCGATGCGAATCCAGGAGGAGCTCTGGCTGGAGGGGGGCATCGGGCCGGATCGATTGGCGGTCATGGCCCGCGCCGAGGGGCCGAAATGTGCCATACTCGGACGCAGCAAGGATCAACCCGCTGGCACAGCCTTCGTCGCCTGCCATGGCGATATAGCCATGCTGCATGCACTGGAAGTGACACCGCGGCTGCGGCGTAGCGGCACTGCGGTCAACATGATGCACGGCGCGGCGATCTGGGCGCGGGACCATGGCGCGGTCTGGCTTGCGGTGCTTGTCACGCAGGCGAACGCACCGGCCAACGCGCTCTATTGCGGACTGGGATTGTCACCGCTTGGCGGCTATCACTACAGGGTGAAATAACCGATGCGGCTGCTGCAGGAAGGGGGCGTCATGCGTTTGGACCAGGTCGGCGCGAAAACCGCCCCCGCCTTCGGCGCACGCACGCCACGCCGCCAAAGCAGCCAAACAAGCAGATGAAACCACACGCGCTCCTGCTCCTTCCTGCCATTTGCCTCGCGGCCCTGCCAACGCAGGCCCAGATGACCGGATTGCCAGCAGATTCGCGGCTTCAGGCCGAACAGGCGGACCCACTCTCGCGGCTCAGCCTGCCAGCTGGACCATGGACTGCCGACGGAATCGAGACGATCACGGTCGAGGGCGCGGTGACGCGTCAGGCCTGGCAGATCGCCGCAACCGGGCTGACGACGCTACAGATTCTCGCTCCGCTGCGCGAGCAACTCCAGTCCGCCGGATATGTTCCGATCTATGATTGCGCGGCCAGCACCTGCGGTGGCTTCGAATTCCGCTATGCACTGGACCTTTTGCCTGAGCCGGCTATGCATGTCGATCTCGGCGATTTTCGCTACTACCTTGCCAGTCGAACGGGAGAAATCGGCTCGGATCTTGTCTCGCTCCTTGTCAGCCGCGCTTCCGATCGAGGGTTTATCCATATCACGCAGGTTGGCGCGGCGATCGAAGACGGGCTTCTGTCTCCCAAGGCAAAGACCGGAGATACATCCACCTCGCCCCGTCCGCGCCCGCGCGCTGAACAGGGCGCAGCGGAGCCGACCAAATCCGAGCCGCCGAGAGCTGTTCTTCCGGGGAAACTCTCGGAAGGGCTCAACGGGGCAGGTCGCGCCGTCCTCACAGATCTGACATTCGAGACCGGCTCTTCCCGCCTCGCCGACACGACCTTTTCCTCCCTCGACGAACTCGCCGCGTGGCTCACTGCGCACCCAAAGGCGCGGGTCGTGCTTGTCGGCCATACAGATACGAAAGGCGGGCTCGAGGGAAATATCGCGCTGTCACGCAAGCGTGCCGCATCGGTGCGGGATCGCCTTCGCGACCAGTACGGAATCGCATTGGATCGGATGGAAGCCGACGGGGTCGGCTATCTCGTGCCACTTGTCTCAAACAGGACGGAAACCGGCCGCACTCTGAACCGCCGGGTTGAGGTCGTGTTGGCGAGCGACGAGTGACCCAGACCGACGCGTGACAAAAGAACGGCCAGAGCGATGCTCTGGCCCAAGTCTTCTCACACTGAAGGAATGGCTCTTACCAGGTCTGCGGACCTTTTTCTGCGAAACTCTGGACAAGGAAATCGATGAACGCGCGCACCTTTGGTTGGGTGAAGCGTCCGGGCGGATAGACCGCGTAAATGCCAAGCGGCTCTTTCGGAAGATCCGGGATCGCTTCTTCCACCAGGCCATCTTTCATCGCGTCGGCATAAAGGAAGCTGGGCAAATAGGCGATGCCGAGGCCGGACACCGCCGCATTCAGCAAGGACTGACCGTCATTGACGGTAAGCCAACCGGCCGTCCGGATCTGGCGTTTCTCGCCTGACGGCGCCGTCAGCTTCCAGAGATTGCCGGAAGACTGGTTGGAATAATGCAGCAGCTTGTGTTCGTTGAGATCGTCGATCTTCTCGGGCCGGCCATATTGGGCAAAATAGGCGGGGCTGGCGATCATCCGTTTGCTGGTCTCGGTCAATTTGCGCGCGCGCAGCGTTGAGTCTTCGAGTTCACCAATGCGGATGGCCATGTCGAAGCCTTCAGAGATCAGCTCCACATAGCGATTGTTCAGGATCATATTGACCGTGATATCCGGGAATTCCTGCAGAAAATCCCCCAGGATCGGCGAGAGATGATTGACGCCAAAATCGGTCGCGACCGAGATGCGCAGCAGCCCCGAGGGCGCCGATTGCATCGAGGTGACGAGCGCGTCCGCCTCCCCCGCATCATTGAGAACCCGGCGGGCACGGTCGTAATAGGCCAGACCGATTTCGGTGGGCGAGACGCGGCGGGTTGTGCGGTTGAGCAGGCGCGCACCGAGACGCGCTTCCAGTGAGGATACATGTTTGGAAACGGCCGACTTGGAGATGCCCATTTTCTTGGCGGCATCCGTGAAGCCGCCCTGGTCTACGACATTGGCAAAGGCTTCCATTTCCGTCAGGCGATCCATAGAGCGGTCCTCGTGAACTCTTTTCTTACCGTGTCTTTATCGTCACGAAATCCGGCACGATTGGGGCAAGTTGCCGACAATGTCTGGATATCATCGGGCATCGTTGTGTCTGAGGAAACACTTCAGGACAATTTGGCGATGGTGAAGGTCAGGCGTGCGCCAGAACTGACATCGTTGTGGCGCGCCGTGGTGCCTGCGCCAGGGCACCACGGCGAAGGATCAGAGCGTCGCGGCGAGCCGTACGCCCTGGTCGATTGCCCGCTTCGCGTCGAGCTCAGCCGCAACGTCGGCACCGCCGATCACGTGGACCTTCCGGCCTGCCGCGTCCAGCGCATTTGCCAGAGACCGTTCCGGCTCCTGACCAGCGCAGAGCACGATCGTGTCGGCCTCAATGACGCGCGGGTTCTCGCGCGCCGCGCCGGAAGAGACGAGAATGCCGCCGTCCTCGATCGCCTCGTAATTCACACCGCCCACCATCTCGACACCAAGCATCTTCAGCTCGGCGCGATGGATCCAGCCCGTCGTCTTGCCCAGCCGTTTGCCGAGCTTCTCCGCCTTGCGTTGCAGGAGCGTGATCTTGCGCGCGGAGGTCTCGGGCTGCGGTCCGTCGGCGGCCAGTCCACCGCGCTGTTCTTCCGGATCACCCACGCCCCAGATCTCACGCCAGGTCTCGAGGTTTTCGGTCGGGCTCTCGCCCTCGTGCGCGAGATACTGCGCAACATCGAAACCGATCCCGCCGGCGCCGACAATCGCCACGCGCGCGCCAACATCGGCACCGTCGCGCAGCACCTCGGCATAGCCGAGAACCTTGTCGTTCTCCTGTCCCGGAATTTGCGGGTCGCGCGGACGGACGCCTGTGGCAACGATCACCTCATCGAACCCCGTGAGCGCTTCGGGAGTGGCCGCCTCGCCGAGCCGCAGCGTGATCTCCGACCGCGACACCATCGTTTCGAACCAAGCAACAAGTCCGTGGAACTCCTCCTTGCCCGGCACTTGCCTGGCCAGGTTGAGCTGACCGCCGAGTGTATCCGCTTTGTCGAAGAGGGTCACCGCGTGGCCGCGCGCGGCCGCCGTCAATGCGGTCGCGAGCCCGGCGGGACCGGCGCCCACGACCGCGATCGACTTGGAAACATCGGTCGGCACAATCACCAACTTGGTCTCGTGACAGGCGCGCGGGTTGACCAGACAAGTGGTCAGCTTGCCGCTGAACGTGTGGTCGAGGCAGGCCTGATTGCAGCCAATGCAGGGCGCAATCTCGTCGCCCTTGCCCGCTGCGGCCTTCTTTACGAAATCCGAATCCGCCAGGAATGGCCGCGCCATGGAGACCATGTCCGCGCAGCCCTCGGACAGCACCTGCTCGGCCACTTCGGGCGTGTTGATCCGGTTGGACGTGATGATCGGGATCGACACCTCTCCCATCAGCTTCCGTGTCACCCAGGTGAAGGCGCGGCGCGGGACGGAGGTCGCAATTGTCGGAATCCGCGCCTCGTGCCAGCCGATTCCGGTATTGATGATCGTCGCGCCCGCCGCCTCGACGGCCTTGGCGAGCATCACGACTTCCTCCCAGGTCGACCCGTTCGGCACCAGGTCGATCATCGAAAGACGATAGATGATGATGAAATCCGGACCGACCGCCGCCCGGCAGCGCTTCACCACCTCGACCGGAAGCCGCATCCGGTTCTCATAGGAACCGCCCCAGCGGTCGGTGCGCTTGTTGGTATGGGCGACGAGGAACTGGTTGAGGAAGTAGCCCTCCGATCCCATCACTTCCACGCCGTCATAGCCGGCTTCCTTCGCCCGGGCGGCGGCCGTGGCAATGTCGGCGATCTGCTTCTCTATACCGTCTTCGTCCAACGCCTTGGGTGGAAAGGGAGAAATCGGTGACTTCACCGCCGAGGCCGACACGCATTCCGGACTGTAAGCATAGCGACCCGCATGTAGGATCTGCATCGCGATCTTGCCACCGTTTTCATGCACACGGTCAGTGACGATGCGGTGGTTGGCAATGTCCTTGTCGTTGAAGAGCCCTGCCGCGCCGGGAAACACCCCGCCCTCGCGGTTCGGCGCCATGCCGCCGGTGACGATCAGCCCGACATCTCCCGCAGCGCGTTCGGCATAGAAGGTCGCGACGCGGTTCCAGTCCTTCGTCTCTTCCAGCCCGGTATGCATCGACCCCATCAACACGCGGTTCTTCAGCGTGGTGAAGCCAAGGTCCAGCGGCGCCAGCATATGTGGATACCCGGTCATGAATCTCTCCCTGATTTGGATCGCAGGATAGACCGCGCCGGGGGGATGTCACGCGCAACGCCGCGTCAATAATTGACGTGAACGTAAAGCATCGCCCTACTGTGCGGTCTCCAGGCAGTGGCGCCGGAAGGCGCGCTTGAGGAGGTTCAGTTCAGTGCGCAGGAACTCGACCTCGGCCTGCAGATCCTCATCCAGCGCTGCCCCTGCCGCGATGGCAAAGCTCGCCAGCGTCCGCCCGCTCGACTTTTCCTTGACCAGGAAGGACTGAACACCGTCGCAAATGAACGCCATCGGAATCGGCACGCTCAGGGTCCAGACATTGGCCATTTCGGCATCGGCATGCAGCCGGACATTTTCCAGTGCCTCGCCCAGATGCAGCACCTCGATTTCGGGCAAACTGGCATTTCCCTGTGGCGCCACGAGCAGCCCTTGCCAGACTCCTTCGCGCAGCCGCGCATTGCTGATCGTGAGCTCGGCCATGCCGCGCCTCCTACATTTCCGCGCGCGGGCGGCGATACATCGTCATATCCCGGATCTCGACCTGGTTCATCTCCGGGCTTTCAAAGATCAGGTCCAGCCAGGCCTTCTCGACCATGCGTTCGTTCATTTCCGTATAGGCAAGATCGAATTCAAACGTAACCTCGCCAGATTCCGCCCGAATCTCCCGAACCTTCTGCTCCGTGTTCGGTCCGTGCCGGACATTGACCCGAGCAAAAAGCTCCAGCGGGCGCTCCAATCGAAGGAGCATCCGCAACCCGACCAGATGCCGACGCAACAGGCCATTCGTAGCTTCCTCCGGCAACGGGACGGCAAGGGAGAGGAAGGAACCGTCGAAACGGAACACATCCATCTGGAGGCCGAAAGGTGCGATATCGCTGGCAGTGCGGTTGCGGACTTGCCGCAAGGAGATCTCGTTTACCTTGCAATCATGGTACAGCGTGATCTCCGGAGAAACGGCCGTTCCGGAAGGGATACCCGAGAAACCCGGCGTCGGATTGGCCAGTCGGAAAGCGTCCGGGCGCCAGGACCAGTCTGCTTCAGCGGGCGTGGTGAGCGCCGGGCTGATACCGACCATCCGGCCATCCGCCGCGCGGCACAAGCGGTCGATTTCGCGCCGAAGCTCGCCTGCACGGGTTCGCGCCGCCTTCAACTCCGAAAAGTCCAGCGAACCGGCATGGTCGGCCAGCCTGGTCCAGTGCTCCAAGGATCGCTGATCCGCGGACCGCCCGATCAGTTTCTTGACTCCAAACGCCATTCACGCACACCCGAAACTATGTTGCCGACAATCTTTACGGCAAAACCTTTCACTCCTGCAAATGTTTGTCTGGGCTTCACTCGTCGAACAGCCGACCCTGCTCCAAGGGCGACGCGGAACGGATTCGCCGGACGAATTGCTCGACAGTGCGGAACCCTTCGTCGCGGTCGATCGGCTGACCCGGGAGATCGCGCAATGTCGTGGTCACCATGCGTCCGTTCAGCTCGAAGACCGCGCGCCAGCTTTGCGCGCGCTGCTTCGTGGTGTCGTCGGATTCGCTGGCATGGAGATAGAAGACGCCTTGGCGATTGTAACTGGCGCCCAGCGTCATCGCCAAAGGATCGCCGGAACGCGAGAGCGCGGCCCGTCCGGTATCGGATGCAAAAAAGCGGCTCAGTTCTGCCTCGCTGGGAAACTGCGTGCCGGAGCCGTCGACCGCGGCGGTCAACAGTCCGGGCGTCTCTGGACGAGCGGCCCGGGAGTCGCCGGTTATGGCACGGCAGGAACCGAGCAATACGAAGGCTGCTGTCTGCCCGGAAAGCGTCGCCAGCCGATCGATGCAATAGCCGCGAGGCGCGGAGACAACAACGGACTCTTCGAGGACAGGAAGCGAGGTCTCGGCCGCAAACGGATCGACCTCGGACCGGAAAGCGGCGGCCTGTGCGAGCGAGACGCCCAGAAGCAAGGCGGCGCCGAAGAGCGCCGCGAGCCAGATCTGCGGATCAGAGATCCAAGTAAACGTGCCGCTCATTCTTGCCACCCGGATAGGTCTCGGCCCCTTTTTCTCATACCACCACCCGCTGCGCGTATTTCCAAAGCGCGCTGGTGGCGTAGATCCTCTCGAGGGGGCCCGCCCAGTTCTTCTTGCGTTCGGCAAGGTCCTCATCGCTCAGCGCAACAGAGATCTCGCCCATGATTGAGGCGACAGTAATGACATCGGCATTTTCCAGCAACGAGATCGGCCTGCCATGAGCGGCTTCCGGCCCACGATAGCCAAGGCCGGTGAAGACCGGCTGATCCCGTTCCATCCGGGCCACCTTCGATTGTGCCGGGCGCCGTGCCCATGGTCTCGCAAAAGCTGGCCATGCAACCCTCGTGGTACAGGTCTGCCAAGCGCCCCGATCGATCCGCTGCGGGTCGCCGAAACGGGCGCTTTCGTTGTCGGCGTACTTGCTTCTTTCGGGCGCAAGCGGCATGTGAACAAGCGAAGCATACATAACGACGGGTCCAGCGATATGCCACATTACCGATCCAGAAGATCTACCCACGGGCGCAACATGGCCGGAGCGCGCGGCCTCTGGCGTGCAACAGGCATGCGCGAAGACGATTTCGGCAAGCCGATCATCGCCGTCGTCAACAGCTTCACGCAGTTCGTGCCCGGCCATGTGCACCTTAAAGATCTTGGCCAGATGGTCGCCCGCGAGATCGAGGCAGCGGGCGGTGTTGCGAAGGAATTCAATACCATCGCGGTCGATGACGGTATCGCGATGGGCCATGACGGCATGCTCTATTCGCTGCCCTCGCGTGAGCTGATCGCGGATTCGGTCGAATACATGGTCAACGCCCATTGCGCCGATGCGATGGTCTGCATCTCCAATTGCGACAAGATCACACCGGGCATGCTGATGGCGGCGATGCGGCTCAATATCCCGGCGATCTTCGTTTCCGGCGGCCCGATGGAGGCCGGCAAGATCGACATCGAAGATCTGGACATGACGAAGATCGACCTCGTGGACGCGATGGTCGCCGCCGCCGATGACAAGTTCACCGACGAGCAGGTCCAGCATATCGAGGAAAATGCCTGCCCGACCTGCGGCTCCTGTTCCGGCATGTTCACCGCCAACTCGATGAACTGCCTGGCCGAGGCGCTTGGCCTTGCGCTTCCGGGCAACGGCTCGACGCTGGCCACCCATGCCGACCGCAAGAACCTCTTCCTGCAGGCCGGCCGCACCATCGTCGATATCACGAAGCGCCATTACGAGGGCGAGGAAAAGGGCCTGCTGCCGCGCGAAATCGCGAGCTTCGACGCTTTCGAGAACGCCATGTCGCTCGATATCGCGATGGGTGGCTCGACCAATACGGTGCTGCACCTTCTGGCCATCGCCTATGAGGGCGGGGTGGACTTCACCATGGAAGACATGGACCGGCTGTCGCGCAAGGTGCCCTGCCTCTGCAAGGTCGCGCCCAATATCCACAATGTCCACATGGAGGATGTCCACCGCGCGGGCGGCATCTTCTCGATCCTTGGCGAGCTCTATCGCGGCGATCTGCTCCATGCCGATGTGCCCACGGTCCATTCCTCGACCATGGGCGAGGCCATCGCCAAATGGGACATCACGGTCGCCAACAACCCGGAGGCCGAGGAGCTGTTCCGCGCCGCGCCCGGTGGCGTGCGTACGACGGTTGCCTTCAGCCAGGCGAACCGGTTCAAGGATCTGGATACCGACCGCGAGGCGGGCGTGATCCGCTCGGTCGAACATGCCTTCAGCAAGGAGGGCGGGCTGGCGGTGCTCTATGGCAATATCGCCGAGAATGGCTGCATCGTGAAAACCGCCGGCGTGGACGCGAATATCTTGCAATTTTCCGGATCCGCGAAGGTCTTCGAAAGCCAGGAAGACGCCGTGAGCGGCATCCTCAACCGCAAGGTCGAGGCTGGCGAGGTGGTGATCATCCGCTATGAAGGCCCGCAAGGTGGCCCGGGCATGCAGGAGATGCTTTACCCGACCTCCTATCTGAAATCGAAGGGGCTGGGGAAGAAGTGCGCCCTGCTGACCGATGGCCGCTTCTCCGGCGGTACATCGGGGCTGTCCATCGGGCACGCTTCGCCCGAAGCCGCCGAGGGCGGGCTGATCGGGCTGGTCGAAACCGGCGATCTGATCGAGATCGATATCCCTGCGCGCAGCATCAACCTGGCCGTCTCCGAGGAGATCCTTGCCGAACGCCGCGCGGCCAAGGGCCCGCTGCCCTGGAAACCAGCCGAGCCGAGACCGCGCGCGGTCTCCACGGCGCTCAAGGCCTATGCGATGCTGGCCAGTTCCGCCGCCAAGGGGGGCGTGCGTATCCTTCCCGAGTAACTGGACCGGGCGGGCGCTTCATGCTGTCCGCCTTTTCGCTGCTCGACAGAAGGCCTGTTGCAACCATCCAGAAATGTCGCTGGATGTGCAAAGCAGAAACGGCAAGGGGCGGCCCGTTGGAGCCGCCCCTCTTTCGTTATCCGGTTTCGATCAGGCGAGATCGAAGCGATCCGCATTCATCACCTTGTTCCAGGCGGCGATGAAGCTTTCGACAAAGGCGCCTTCCGTCCCGTCCTGGGCATAGACCTCGGCCAGCGCCCGCAGCTGCGAGTTCGAACCGAAGACCAGATCGACGCGCGACGCCGTCCACTTGACCTGACCGCTTGCGCGGTCGTGGCCTTCGAAGAGCTTGGCGTCCGGGGTCGTCGGCTTCCAGGCGGTGTCCATGTCGAGCAGGTTGACGAAGAAGTCCGCGGTCAGTGCGCCGGGACGCTCCGTAAGGTAACCGGTCTGGGAACCGTCGGCATTGATGCCGATGGCGCGCAGGCCGCCAACCAGCGCCGTCATCTCGGGCGCCGAGAGGGTCAGCAACTGCGCCTTGTCGATCAGCAACTCCTCGGCCGGGAGGGTGAAATCGGCCTTGAGGTAATTGCGGAACCCGTCCGCTTGCGGCTCGAGCAGGCCGAAGCTCTCGACATCGGTCTGTGCCTCGCTGGCATCGGTCCGGCCCGGGGCGAAGGGCACGGTGATGTCATGCCCGGCCGCTTTTGCCGCCGCTTCGACACCGGCCGCGCCGCCAAGCACGATCAGGTCGGCCAGCGAGACCTTTTTGCCGCCGGTCTGGGCGGCGTTGAAGGCCTCCTGCACCGCTTCCAGTTTGGCAAGCACGGCGCTGAGCGTCTCGGGATTGTTGACCTCCCAATCCTTCTGCGGCGCAAGCCGGATACGTGCACCATTGGCGCCGCCGCGCTTGTCGGACCCGCGGAAGGTCGAGGCCGAGGCCCAGGCGGTGGAGACCAGATCCTGAACGCTCAGGCCGGCATCGAGGATGTCCGCCTTGAGTGCCGTGATATCGGCCTCGTCGATCAGGTCGTGATCGACCGCCGGCACCGGATCCTGCCAGATCAGCTCTTCCGATGGAACCTCCGCACCGAGATAGCGTGTACGCGGGCCCATGTCGCGATGGGTCAGCTTGAACCAGGCGCGGGCGAAGGCATCGGCGAACTCCTCAGGGTTCTCGTGGAACCGGCGGGAGATCGGGCCGTAGATCGGGTCCATCCGCATCGCCATGTCGGCGGTGGTCATGATCGTGGTCACTTTCTTCGACGGATCATGCGCCGCCGGAGCGAGATGCTCCTCGGACGGGTTGACGGGAACCCACTGCCAGGCGCCGGCCGGGCTCTTCACGAGATCCCAGTCATAACCGAACAGGACGTCGAAATAGCCATTGTCCCACTTGATCGGATTGGCCGTCCAGGACCCTTCGATGCCGCTGGAGATGGTGTCACCGCCGCTGCCCGTACCAAACGAGTTTTCCCAGCCGAGGCCCATCGCTTCGAGCGGGGCGGCTTCCGGGTCCGGTCCGACATTGGCGGCATCGCCCGCGCCGTGGCACTTGCCAAACGTGTGGCCGCCGGCGGTGAGCGCGACGGTCTCCTCGTCATCCATGCCCATCCGGGCGAAGGTCTCGCGGATATCCTTGCCCGACGCGATGGCGCTCGGCTGACCGTCCGGCCCTTCCGGATTCACATAGATCAGGCCCATCTGAACCGCGGCGAGGGGATTTTCCAGATCACGTTCGCCGGAATAACGGCTGTTTTCGGCGTCGCTCTCGGCCAGCCATTCGGTCTCGGCGCCCCAATAGACATCCTCTTCCGGCTCGTAGACATCCGCACGGCCGCCGCCGAAACCGAAAGTCTTGAAACCCATCGATTCCATCGCGACGTTGCCGGCCAGGATGTAGAGATCGGCCCAGCTCAGTGCGTTCCCATATTTCTGCTTGATCGGCCAGAGAAGGCGACGGGCCTTGTCGAGGCTGACATTGTCCGGCCAGGAGTTGAGCGGCGCAAACCGCTGCTGCCCGGTCCCGCCGCCACCGCGGCCATCGGCCGTCCGGTAAGTGCCGGCGCTGTGCCACGCCATGCGGACCATGAAGCCGCCATAGTGACCATAGTCAGCCGGCCACCAATCCTTCGATTCGGTCATCAGAGCCGTAAGGTCCGCCTTCACCGCCGCAAGGTCCAGCTTGGCGAACTCGGCGCGATAGTCGAACGTCTCGCCCAGCGGATTTGTCGCCGGCGCATTCTGGTGCAAAATCCGTAGGTTGAGTTGGTTCGGCCACCAGTCGCTATTCGAACGCATGCTCATATTGGTGGTGCCGTGCACGACCGGGCATTTGCCTGCGGGGGTGTTGTTTCCGTCCATGGGTCTCTCCCTGAGTGAAGTCATCGTCGCGTTTTCACACAGAAACTAGCAGGGAGTATAAATTAAGAGAAATTGCATATTTTCATCATTGTGATAGGTATTGATTATGAATAATCTTACCCTTCGTCAGCTTCGATACTTCGAAGCACTGGCCCGCCACGGCCATTTCGGACGTGCCGCCGAAGATTGCGCAATCTCGCAGCCCGCCCTCTCGGTCCAAATCCGCGAGATGGAGGAAACCCTTGGCATGCCGCTCTTCGACCGTACGACGCGCTCGGTCTGCCTGACCGGGTTCGGCGAAGAGGTGGCCGGACGGGTGCGGGGAATCCTGCGCTCCGTGGACGAGCTGGGTGAACTGGCGCGTGGTGCGGGAGACGACCTTGTCGGGCATTTCCGGCTTGGCGTGATCCCGACCGTCGCGCCTTATCTTTTGCCGGGCGTGATCGGGCGGCTGACGCAAAGGCAGGCCGGGCTGGACATCCGGGTGCGTGAAACGCTGACTCAAACCCTGATCTCGGAGCTGGCGGAAGGGCGGCTGGACGCGGCCATCGTCGCATTGCCGGTCTCAGAGGTCACGTTGACGGAATTTCCACTGTTCACCGAAGATTTTGTCCTCGTCCGCCCAGACGAGGATGGGGCCAAACCTGTGCCGGATGCTCAGGGGCTGAGTGAGATGAAGCTGCTTCTGCTTGAGGAAGGGCATTGCTTCCGCGACCAAGCCCTTGCTTTCTGCTCGACCGGCTCTTCCGCCCCACGGGAACTGCTCGATGCCAGCTCACTTTCGACACTCGTGCAGCTTGTTGGCGCGGGGATCGGTGTAACGTTGATACCGGAGATGGCGGTGGGCGTGGAGACCGGTGCCGCGCAGGTCTCGGTCAGCGCGTTTTCTTCGCCGCGCCCATCACGCGAGATCGGCATGATCTGGCGCAAATCGAGCCCGCTGGACGGACAGATGCGGCAGATCGCGGAGGAGGTTCGACTGGCGGCGGAGCAGTTGCGGCAGGGTGCGGGCGGACGGGCTTTCTGAAGTCGGGTGCGACTGTGCGGACAAAGCTGTCGTTCGCCTTGGTCGCAACCCAAGCCTTGCCCATCCATGCTCAGACCGAACGTCCACTATCGGCGAACCAGACCGACACCTCCCGCAGCACGCTTCTTCAGACGAAATCAACAAACCTGTTGAACGGCATCTCCCGCAAACGCGTGCCCGTCGCATCGAAGATCGCGGCCGCCAAGGCCGGCGCGGCGGGTGGCACCGGCGGCTCGCCGATGCCGCGCACTTTCGGCGCAGTCTCCAGCCCCTTCACGAAAATCTCCGGACATTGATGCATCCGCATCCCTTCATGATCGAAATAGTTCGCTTGCTCGACCATACCGTCCGAATAGGTAATTTCGCAATTCATCGCGTGCCCGAGACCCCAGACAACCGCGCCCTTCACATGGTTGTCGAAATTGACCGGATCGACGATCGTGCCGACATCGGCCGCAACAAATACCTTGTCGATCCGGATGCCATCCTCCGTCTCCGTGACCTCGACCACCTCCGCCACCGGCACACCAAAACTGTCGACGAATGCCAGACCGCGTCCGCGCCCCTCGCCGAGCGAGCTGCCCCAATCGGAGATCTCGCCCACCGCTTCGAGCACCTTGCGCGAGACATCATGGGTGCACAGCCGCAACCGTTCGGCCAGCGGATCTGCCCCGGCGGCGTGGATCAACTCGTCGAGGAAGGCCGAGGCGAAAAAGCCCTGCGTCGACGCCCCGACAGAGCGCCATGAGGAGGTCGGCGCCAGCTCCGGCACCCTGTAGGCGCGGACGCGGAAATTGGGCACAGCGAAGGGCTGGTTCCAGGCGCCGGCGGCGATCTGGCCGTCCGGGCCAAAGACGGGCTGGCCCATTCGAGCGGTCTGGGACGCGCTGGACGAAACCGTTGCCACCTGCAGGTCATAGCTCTCGACACGCCCGTCCTTCACAGTACCCACCCCGCGCGCCATGCCGATCTGGCGTGGGAAGTCGTGAGCAAAATCCTCTTCTCGCGAATAGGTCAGCTTGACCGGCGTACCCGGCATCTGAATGGCAATCTCGACGGCCTGCCGGACATTCTCGAATTCCAGACGGTGACCAAAGCTGCCGCCAGCATATTGCTGGTGAAAGTGGACCTGTCCGATGTCGATCCCGGCAACCCTGGCCGCGATCTGTTGCAGGAAACGCGGCATCTGATGCGCGGCCCAAAGGTCCAGCCGACCAGCCTCGAACAGCGCCAACGCATTGAGCGGCTCCAGCGGAGCATGGGCGACATAGGGCGCGCGATACTCGGATTCGACTGCCTGGCCCTCCGAAACGGCTGCATCGACATCGCCATCATGCCGCCATTCCTTGTCGAGGCGCTCTTCCGTGAAGGAGGCCGCAACTTCCGCCCAATGCCCCTCCATCTCGGCCGGATACGGCGCAGGCCCCCAGTCGAAATCAATCGCCTCGGCGGCATGGAAGGCGCGCCAGGTATTGTCGGCAATCACAGCTGCGCCGCCCGTCACCTCGACCACCCGTGACACGCCCCGCATCTCCAGCGCCGCGCTGGCATCATAGCCGTTCAACGCGCCGCCCTGTCGCGGGTTCACCTTGACGGCGGCATGAACCATGCCCTCTACCTCGAGATCGATCCCGTAAGCTTGCGTCCCGGTCGACTTGGCGAGAATGTCGAGCCGCTGGACCTCCTTGCCGATCAACCGCCATTCCGATGGCTCCCGCAGACGCACTTTGCGCACAGGCGCGAGTCCAGCGGTGTCCGCAGCCAGCTCCTGATAGGTGAATGCAGTGCCATCGGGCAGGATGACCTTACCGGCCTCCGTCCTGAGCGCGGTGGTGTTGATCCCGGACCGCTCGCTCGCAGCCCGTTTCAAAGTCTCGCGCGCCACCGCGCCAGCGGTGCGCAGTTTCTCGAAACTGTCCGGCACCGAACTGGAACCGCCCGTTCCCTGAAGCCCGATGAACTTGCCCAGAACGCCAAGACCGCCCCGGACGGCGCGCGCCTGAACGGACGTATCATGCGCATTGAAGGGTGCCAGTTCAGTGGCCATCGCGGTGTTGTAATAGGCCGGGCTCGGGACGCCCGGCGAGGTCTCGAACTGGCCGAACTCAAGGTCGAGTTCCTCGGCGAGCAGCATCGCCTGCATCGAGACTGCGCCCTGGCCGAGATCGCTATGCGGCGTGATCAATGTGATCTTCTCCGCATCGATCAGCACCCAGGGGGTCAGCGCGGCCTCACCCTCGGCGAGATCGTCGAGCAGCGGGTTCGCGGCCGGCTTGCGGTACAGGTAGGTACCGAAGGCGACGCCGCCTGCTATGGCGACGGAGCCGACGAGAAAGGCACGGCGGGTGATGGTTCCAATCCTGCTCATCTCACACCTCCTGCAGTTTGTCCGCGGCCGTCTTTACGGCCTCCCGGATGCGCGGATAGGTGCCACACCGGCAGAGATTGCCGGACATCGCTTCGTCGATCTCCGCATCGCTCGGAGTCGGCGTTTCGGACAAAAACGCGGCCGCCTGCAGGATCTGCCCGGACTGGCAATAGCCACATTGTGCGACCTGATGATCGATCCAGGCCGCCTGAACAGGATGCAGGGCGTCGGGCGATCCCAGACCCTCGATGGTCGTGATCTCGGCGGTCCCGACATCGCTTGCGAAGGTCTGACAGGACCGGACGGCTTCTCCATCGACATGCACGGTGCAGGCGCCACAGGCTGCAACGCCGCAACCGAATTTAACGCTCTTGATCTTCAACTCGTCGCGCAAGATCCAGAGGAGCGGCATGTCCTCCTCGACATCCACTTCGTGGACCTGTCCGTTCACAGTGAGCTTCACGTGTCTCTCCCCATCGAGCCGGCGACGCGTCCGGTCGAGCCGGCCCGCATCTTGCTTGAGGGCGAACTTGACACATGATCAAACTTTGTCCAAATGAAAAATATGTGAGAGCAATCTGCGGGAGCTGCGCCGGTTCCTCTCCGTCGACTAGCGGAGTGTGATCTCCGCCGTCACGGGGCGCGGCAACGGACGAGGCGATTGCATGATGGCCAGCATCTTGCTCCTGTCAGGCTCCGGTTTGGTGATCAGGAAGACGACGCTGTCTTCGACCGGCTCTGGCAGATCCCGAAGATTGACCCGGCCTGGACCTTCCACGGCTTCCAGATCCTTGAGATTGACGACCGGAACCTCGGCGGCGACAGGCAGGTCGGAAAGCTGGACAACATTCACGCCGTAAAGATCAGGGTCTCGTACATGCACACGCTGCTCGAGGAACTCGGCATCCCCGGTCAGCCGTGCGAAGGCTTCCTGAAAAGGGGCGATGGAAGATACGAGGCGGTAGTTGATCTTGGCGCGATTGGACGGGCCGCCCAAAAGGTAGATCCCGGCACAAATCATGATCGGCAGCGCGAGGTAGCGCAGAAGCACCCAGATACCCGTTGTCCAGAAACTTGAATGATCACTCTTCGACATACAACAACCCACAGGTACCAGAACCGTTTCCAGCCCGGAATGACGCTCAAAAAAGGCAAAACCGATCCCAGAATTCAGGCAAAATCATGATAAATCGTTAAGTCCGGCAGTCCCGTGCGCCTCTGGCGGCACGACGCCAGACGTGCCCCTCAGCTCCGTTTGCGCCGACCGGAACGGGCCCCGCCATAGGTCCCGTACTCGTAATTGTAGCCGTAATGGCGCAGGGATTTCGGGTTCACATGCGTCAGGATAAGGCCGGTCACATTGGCCCCGACCGAGGTCACTGCAGAGATCGCCATCTGCACGGAGTTCAGGGGGGTACTGTCCCATTTGACCGAAAGCAGAACCGCATCGGACTTCGCGGCGATGCTGCGTGCGTCGGGGAAGAGCAGGACCGGCGGCGTGTCGATGATGATCCGGTCATACCGGTTGCGCAGATCCTGGATGAAATCGCTGAACGTGTTCGAGGCGAAGACATCCGCGGCACTGACCGAAACGCTGTCACCCGGCAGGATATCGAAACCGACACGTTTGTCGGAGACGATCGCCTCTTCCAGTGTCGACTTTCCGGACAGGACGGAAACGAAGCCCGGTTGGTCCGTCAGATCGAAATACTGGTCCATGACGCGCCGCCGGATATCGCCCTCCACCAGCAAGACGCGCCGGTCCAGGGCGGCATAGTGATAGGCCAGTGAGATCGAGTTGGTCGTCTTTCCTTCACCCGGCCCACTGGAAGTCATCAGGATGACCTGGGGGGGCTTGTCGAGGTTCGAAAGCTCGATGGATGTTCGCAAATCGCGGATCGCTTCCGCCGAGGGAGAGGTCGGCCGGTCGAGAATGTAGGGGACCAATTTCGCGCGCCGCCGGATCGGAATGAGCGGAACCTGCCCCATAACCGAATACCCTGTCGCACTTTCGAGATCCCGCGCTGTCCGGACGCCGGAGCGGGTCTGTTCCCGTATCAGAACGATGGCGCACCCAAGGACAATGCCGAGAAACAGCGCGACCGCGATCAAACGAACCTTGTTCGGCGAAAACGGCCCGGAGGGCACGACCGCTTGGGAAATGACCCGCGCATCGGCCTTCTGAATCCCATACTGGGTCGAGATCTCCCGCAGGCGAACCAGGAAGCTTTCATAGATCAGCCGGTTGGCCTCGACCTCGCGTTCCAGCTGCTGCAGCGTGACAAGGTCCTCCGATTGTCGCGCAACGGACTCGGCCAGTTCGCCCTCCGATGCCTCAAGTGCCTGCGCCTGCTCTTCGAGCCGCTGTGCGTTTATAAGGGAGCGGGTGCGGACCTGTTCAAGCCGACGGTCGAACGCTGGCTGGTCAATGCCCCCGGACTGGCCCTCTTCGGCCAACCCGTCGAGAAAGCTGTCAGCCGCCGCCAGCAGGATCTGCGCCTGATCCCCGGAGGCAATCGCCGTTTCAAGCGCCTCGTGCCTGATCTTCTCGTTGTCGGCGCTGCGCCGCGTCTCGTCGGCCCGGTCGCGCATATCCTTGAGCTGGCGGTTCATCGCACTCAGCACTTCGACACTGACGAGGTCGATCGATGCATTGTAGCTCTTCGCAGCGGCTTCCGAAGCCTCCAGCTCCAACTGAAGCTCGCTGGCCCGTTCCGACAGCCAGACGACAGCCTGATCGGTGGCCTCGAGTTTGCGCTGCAGCTGGTCGTCGACATAGATATCGGCCAGCGTATCGGCCAACAGCGCCGCCTTGACCGGCGAAACCGAGACCGCGCGAATGACGAAGACGGTGCTGTAGTCGATATTCTCGATACTGATGGCGTTCAGCACGGCCGACACGGCGGCTTCGCGCTGCTTGGTCTCGCGGGAAATCTGCTCGATATCGGGAACGACATGCGGTTCTCCACCGCGCAGGATCAGCGAGACCCGCTGGCGCATTGAGCCAAGGAAGGACTTCTTGCGTTGAGGCGCATCACCTTCCGCTTCCGGAAAGCCGAACTCGGGATCGTTCATCAGATCGAGCCGTTCGACAAGCCGGTGACCGAATTCCCGGGACCGAAGGATCTCCGTCTCGGTCTGCATCGCCTCCTGATAGAGCGGCAGCCCAGACACCACGGAATCGATCGGGCTGACCTGTTCTTCGCGTCCCTCCAGAGCCAGCACCGATCTGGCATCGTAAAGAGGCTCAATCCGGTTGACGACGAAATAGGCTGTCAGGATCGCGGCAACGATCGAACAGATGGCGATGATCCACTTTCCGCGCCATAGAACCCCGACCAGATAACTCAGGTCGATATCCCTCACACTCATGTCCTCGCCGAAATTGGCCTTGCCACTCTCCAGAGCCTGCCTGTCGCCCAAACTCTTGTTCACCGGAAATGCCCTCGATTCAGCCGTTCAAACGCAGAAAACGTTCGAACTGGAAAAAACGCCGCCGTGATCCCGGCGCTTACACGTCTAATCCCACCTATTCCACTTGCTGTACTCTGACAACCAAACAGCGCTTCGAGGCTTCGTCTTTCGACTTTCTTGACATCTCCTCAAGCAGCCGTGACAGGTGAATGGTCAGATGCGCCGAACCGCCAGAGAGCTGAAATACCGATGCCAGCCGACCGCAGGAACAAGACAGAGATCGACACGGTCGACCACTATCTTGCGGCGCTGATCCGGGGCGACGCGCCGCCTCTTCCGGCGCCGGACATCCTGCCTCTCCTGCCGGACCGGGCGCTCCATCATGGCGTCTCTGCACTCCTGCTGTGCCGCCCGGCCGCGCTCTCCCAGCTGCCCGATGACACATCCCGCCAAATCCGGAGCCAGGCGCTGTCTTTCACCGCCTGGGAGATCCACGATAGGGAAACCCTGTTCTGCGCGCTTCACGCTCTGGCAAACCGAGGCATAGCGGCCGTGCTGCTCAAGGGCACAGCACTGGCCTATAGCTGCTATGGGTCGCCCGCCGAACGACCGCGCGGCGACAGCGATATCCTTGTCTCGGAAGCCGATTGGGACGCGGCCAAGGATGCCTTGCTGGATCTCGGCTATCACCGCGATTCCGAGCAGGGCTCAAATCGAATCCTGCAAGAAGAGTTCTCGATCGTCACCGGAGCCGGCACTAGCCATTGCGTCGATCTGCATCGCAATCTGCTGCCCGCCTTTGCCCTGTCCGATATCTTTTCCACGCAGGACTTGCTGGCAGAGGCCCAACCTCTTCCCGCGCTTGGACAGCACGCGTTCCGTCTCTCCTTTTCCGACGCGCTGCTGCATGCCTGCATCCACCGCGCCAAGCATTTCACCACACCCTATTTCATTGATGGCCAGGCAGATTTCACCGCCGATCGCCTGATCTGGTTCTACGACATGCATCTGCTGGCCGACCGGCTCTCCGATCCCGACTGGGCCCGTTTCGAGACCGCCGCCATCGCCTGCGGCGGCGCTTCCCTGTGTCGAAATGGGTTGGAACGCTGCGAGGAGCTGCTCGGCACCACGCTTCCGACCGGCTTGCTCGACAGGCTCGCAAACGCTCCGGAGACCGGCACACTCAGCGAACATCTTGAACGCGCGTCGGTCGCACGGCGGATCTGGTCGGACTTGCTGTCGGTCCCTGAAGGCCAGTCCCGCCTGGCCTATCTCCGACAGATCTTTCTGCCGCCCGGGGCACAGCTGCGCAGGGCCTATCCCGAGCGTGCCAACCAGTCGCTCGCCCGACTCCACCTGCATCGCTATCTGCAACGGCTCCACTATCTGCGCCGCGAGCGACGTCAACGAAGGAGCGAACGGTGACCGTCAGGTTCCTGCTGTCGCTCATGGCGCCCTATCGTACCGGGCTGCAATGGTTGACACTTCTCTTGCTGATCCAATCCGCGATCCTGCTCAGCATGCCATGGCTCGCCGGTCAGCTCGGCGCCGCCTTTCTTTCGGATGAGAGCGGGCATTGGATACAGGAGAGGCCTGTCCTGTTGACGGTGGCGATGCTGGCCCTGCTGGCCGGCAGCGCGGCGTTCCGCGTCGCGTCGAACTGGATCCAGGTCCGGATCTTCGAGACCGTTCTGGCCGACCTCAAGCGTCGCCTCTTCGCCCAGCTGCAAGCCCTTCCTCTCCTGTGGCATCAGGACATGCCGCGAGGCAGCCTGCTGGCACTGGCCAGCTACGAGATCGGATTGCTCGGCGAGTTCATCACCACCACGCTCACAGGTTTTTTCCCGCGCCTTCTCACCGCGGGGGGCGCCTCCATCCTCATGTTCCTGATCGATCCGGCCCTGGCGATCCTCGTTCCGATCCTCGTGCCGGCCTTCTATCTCTTTCACAAGATCATGGGCCGGCGCCTGCGTGGCCTGGCCGTCCGGGTGCGCCAACAGCATGCGGAGGTCGTGACCACGACCGAAGAGATGCTGGAGCTTCTTCCCGTGATCAAGTCCTTCACGGCCGAACCTTTCGAACAGCGACGTTATGATGATCGGATCGACGAACTGCGCCGACTCTCGATGCGACAGCAACAGGTCTACGCGGTTCTGGAACCGGTCTCGCAATTCACGGTCGCGGCGGCGGCGCTGCTCCTGATCCTGCTCGCGGGACAGAGCCTGACCTCGGGCGATCTCGGGCCCGCGGAGACGGTCAGTTTCCTGTTCTATGTCGCCTTGCTCGTTCGGCCCGTATCGCAACTCTCCTCGATCTACGGAGAGATCCAGACCGCGCGCGGCACGCTCGCGCGGCTTCAGTCGGTCTTGTCCGAAACCCCCGAAGACACCGACCCCACCGATCGTCCCACGCCGACCGGCGCGATCCGCTTCGAGGCGGTGAGCTTCGCCTATCCCGGCCGAACGGCGACCGTGCGAGAGCTGGATTTCGAGATTGCCGAGGGTGAGATCGTCGCCCTTGTCGGCGAGAATGGCGCCGGCAAGTCGACCGCGATCAGCCTGTTGCTCGGCTTCTTCCGGCCCGCCGCCGGACGGATCACCCTGGGCGGACGGGATATCTCGGAGATGAAGCTGGCCGAGCTTCGCAGCGCCATCGGCTACGTGCCGCAGAACCGACACCTGAGGAATGCCTCCGTGCGGGAAAACATCGCCCTCGGCGCGCCCGACGCCACGCCCGCGCAGATCGAGGCCGCCGCACGCTTCGCCCAGGCGCATGACTTCGTCACCGCCCTGCCCGACGGCTATGACACCCTCATCGGCGACAAAGGGGTCAAGCTTTCCGGCGGCCAGCAGCAACGGCTGGCACTGGCGCGCGCATTGCTGAAGGATCCTCCGATCCTGATCCTCGACGAGGCGACCTCGATGTATGATCTCGAGGGAGAAGCGGCCTTCGTCGCCGAGTGCCGAGGCGCGCTGGCCGGGCGCACCGTGATCCTGATCACCCATCGCCCCGCAAGCCTCGCCCTGGCGGATCACGTGATCCGGCTGAAGGACGGACAAATCGTCGACGACAACCGGCCCGGAGCGGCTCGATGAGCGGAATCGCCGCCTGCCTCCGCCTTGATGGCGGTCCCGCCGAAGCCGGGCGTCTGGATCTCGTCCTCGACGCCTTGGCCGCAATGGGGCCGGACGGACGCGGCTGCGTCGCCGACGGCCCGGCCCTGATCGGCCACCGCCTGCTGGCGACAACGCCGGAATCGCTGCACGAGCCGATGCCGTTCCACCATCGCGAAAGCGGCTGCGTTCTCACCGCGGATCTGCGGCTGGACAATCGCGAGAGCCTGATCGCGCAGTTCGGACTGACGGGCGCGCGGAGGATGATCGGTGACGGGGAGCTGGTTCTGCAGGCATGGCTTCGATGGGGTGAGGACTGCCCGGAACATCTTCTGGGCGATTTCGCCTTCGCGCTCTGGGATCCGCGGAGCCGACGGCTCTTTGCCGCGCGCGATCACATGGGGATGAAACCGCTCGTCTGGTGGCATGCGCCGGGACAGGCTTTCGGCTGCGCCAGCTCGGCCCGAAGCCTGCTGCACCTGCCTGGACTGCCTGTGCGCCTGAACGAACTGCGGCTGGCCGAGTATCTGATAGACTTCAAGGGCAATGACGACGTCTCGACCTATTTCGTCGATGTCTGGCGGCTTTTGCCCGGCCATTGCCTGACCGTTTCGGATAAAGGCGTCTCGACGCGCTGCTACTGGCGCCAGGAGCCGGTCGAGCCGGTTTTTGGGAAGACGGATGCCGCCTATGCCGACGGGCTGCGCGAGGTACTGACCGAGGCGGTGCAGGCACGGCTGCGCTGCAACGGTCAGGTGGGATCGATGTTGAGCGGAGGGATGGATTCGGGATCCGTCTCCGCCCTCGCCGCGCGCCTGTTATCCGAGCAGGGGCGCGAGCCACTGGCGACCTATTCAATTACCGGGCCGGGACCCTCGGACAGTGCCGAGGCGCGCGGGATCGACGCTGCCATACGTTTGCCAGGTCTCGACCCGACCCTGATTGACCACGCGCAGCTCGATCCGGCGCTCAAGCAGCGAATCCTGACACTGTGCCATTCTGTCGACGAACCGCTCGATTACACAGTTCTCGTGCAGCGCTCGGCCTATGCGGCCGCGCAACAGGCTGGCGTGAAGGTCGTGCTCGACGGGGCAGCCGGTGATGTCGTGCTCTACGAAGGCAGCCTGGTCTACCGGCTTATACGTTCCGGCCACCTGCGTCGCGCCTGGCATGAGCAATCCGAGTTGGCGGAGGTCGCGGGAATGGATCACTCCTGGGCCAAGCGGGAATACCGCAAGGCCCTGAGATCGGCGCTGGTGCCGTTCTGGGGCAGGCAGCTCCGACGCGCCTGGAATGGTCGGGTCCCGCCTGGTCTGCCGAACTCGCGCATTCTCGACCCGGACTTCGCCCGCCGTGCCGGCCTGATCGAAAGTCAGCAGATCAGGGACACCAGCGGAATCGTCCGCAATCACGACAATTCCGTTCGCCGGGTCCTTCGTCTCAACGGGAGTATCAGCTTTGCCCGCGAGATCCTCGCCTGGATGGCAGCCGACGCCGGGGTCGAGGCGCGCGACCCTTTTCTCGACCAGCGGGTGATACAATACTGCCTCGCTCTTCCGCAGGACCAACTGATCAAGGACGGCTGGCCGAAGCTTGTCCTGCGCCGCGCAATGAAGGGCATTCTTCCCGAGGAGGTCTGCTGGATGCGCGGCAAGGGACATCTCGGTAAGCACCTGTTCGTGGCGTTGATGAACCCCACGGATTGGTGGAAAGATCTGCTGCGCGACAACACGGCCTATCTGTCCGACCGGGTCGACTCACGGTTTCTTGTGGAAGCCTTGCAGTTCGAGCGCCTGGAACACGGGCAGTTTTCTGACCTGAATGACACCGCCTATGTCACCGCGCTTGCGGCCTTTTTCGAGTCACACAAACACTTGCTTTAATTCATGAAACTTGGGAAAACCGGGGAGGCTGATGCAAGAGTCAGGGCGAGACCCCATCACCGGGGCCGGGGGTCTGCTTCACCAAAATGGTTGCAGAACGGCATTTGATCCGCGTAGTAGGCCGAACTAGGTTTGACCCGAGGCTCAAGTCGAAATACGCTCGGCGGGAAAATCATTACATAATTCGCCGTGGGAGTATCCAATGACGGATCGAAAAGTCGAAGAAGATCGTAGGGGCGAACAACCCTACAAGGCCCCCAAATTGCAGGTCTTGGGGAACGTGACTGCTGTGACCGCCTCGGGCTCCGGGTTCAAGGAAAACGGCGGCCATCCGTTCAGCAAACCGATTGGCGGATAAGACCGGAGGGTCTTGAGCGGCCGGGTGGGGTCTTTGGCGCATTCGACATGCAGATAGGTTACGGTTCGAGGTCGTTCACGGCCCCGGCCTCCATATCGACATTGCATCTGCCTTTGATTGAAACGCGTCTTTTGCAACTTCCAGCCCGGTTCAACTTCGACGCTGACGCGCCGCGCCCAGAGATGGGGAGCAAATTCAGGCAAGACAGACCGACAATGGACAGCCGCAAGGACAGCCGGTCTCAGCCGAGACAAGAACGGGGATAGAGTCCCATGATCCGGGATCTGTTGGAGAAGTTTTCCTGGCAGATGGCCGACACCCCTCCCAATGGCCGGGGAGGATCTTCCGACCTTATAGCCATTCCTCTCAACAACACCCTCGCCGCGGTGATCGACACCGCGAGCCGGCGCGTCTACCTTGAGAGCGATGCGGCCCTGCCGAAGCAGACCCTCGAACATTACATCCTCGATATCGTGCTTCCACACCTGCTGTCGCATGACGGCCACCTTGTGCTGCATGGCGGTTTCGTGAAGTCCGACGCTGGCGGGATCGGATTCATTGGCCCCTCCGGCGCCGGCAAGTCGACACTGACCGCAAGCTTTTTGGACGATGGCGCCACACTGCTCAGTGATGACACGCTTATGCTGCACCACGACGCGGATGGGGTTACGGTCGAGGCGCTCTATCCAAGCCTGCGCCTGTTTCCGGATTCCCTGTCCAGCGTTTTACCGCAAAGCGGCGAAACACGCACCGTGGCGCATTATTTCGACAAACGGCGATTGAGCTTCGCTCGGAC
Source organism: Tropicimonas sp. TH_r6 (assembly GCF_033101155.1). Classification (NCBI taxonomy): domain Bacteria; kingdom Pseudomonadati; phylum Pseudomonadota; class Alphaproteobacteria; order Rhodobacterales; family Roseobacteraceae; genus Tropicimonas; species Tropicimonas sp. TH_r6. Next base: position 305,301 of record NZ_JAWMPX010000001.1, on the reverse strand, counting down.
AGCCGAACGAAGTCCGGCGGATGTTCTGTTCTATCTCGACGTGGCGCAAGACGCCGAAGGCGAGATCTCGTTGCGCCGGCTGGAGCCGCGCGCAGCCTGCATGGCGGTGCTGAAGAACTGTTTCACATTGGATGTCGAGAGCCGGGAGGAACTTGCAAACCGCTTCCGGCGGGCTTCCGAAGTTGCCAACGCCTTGCCGGTCTATGCGCTTGTCTATCCAAGAGAGTATAGTCGGCTAGCCGAAATTCGAGCGCAGGTTCTGTCGCTGGTCGCCGAGATCAAGACGCAATAAGAGAAGGATCGGCACCACTAGAATGAACGGTCTCGACGACGATCTTGTGCCCTGTGGCAAGATGCTGACACAGGGAAAGAGGCCGGTCTTTTTTGTGATCCGCGCCTACAAGCTCGGCGCCCGGGCAAGGCACATCGGATCCGGATGTGGAGCAAGACCGGGATCGTTCCCGATATGGATCGGCTCCTGTCTCCAGGCGCGCCGGAGAATGCCTGTGGCCAGGACCACCTCGCATTGGATCATCCGATTCCACTGGAAGCCTTTCCCGCGCATTTCATGGATCGCAAATGCGCCCTATTGAGGGTTGCACAGCTGAGCACCAAGTATCAAATCTAGGCGGGAAGGGTGTGCCCCGTCTAACGTCCAGAAGACGGCGCAACATCCGAGAGAGGAGACGGTCTTGACGCAGAGCATTGACATGACAGCGATCTACAGCACCAGCTCAGAGGCGATGTCGAGTACGCTTGGCGGCGAGACGATCCTGCTACATCTCGCAAGCGGAACCTATTTCGGCATGGATGCGGTCGGCACGTTGGTCTGGAAGTTGCTCGGAGAGGAGCTGACGCCGAAAGAGATCTGCGCACGTGTCACGGAAGAGTTCGAAAACGTGCCCGACCAGGTCAGTGACGACATCCTGGCCTTTCTGGAGCAGCTCGCGGCGCAGGACCTGATTGCGCCGGTCTGATCCCATGCCCCACCGATCCCGGTTCTCCGCCAAGATAGCCCGCGCCAGCCAGATGAGCCGGCAAGACTGGCGTGACCTGTTCGCTGCTATTCACGAGCTGTGGCGGGCGAACCGGACCTTGCGTCGAAAAGGCCTCTCCGAACTCGTGCCTGACCAGTCGGTCGCGCATTGCCGCTCGGAGGTGGAGACAGAGGCGCTCCTGTCCCGGGTCTCCGTCGCGGTTGAGCGCGCGGCGCGGCATGTGCCCTGGCGCTCCAGCTGCCTGGTGCAGGCGCAAGCGGCGCAGAGCTGGTTGGCCCGGGAGGGCATTGCCTCCCAGATCCGCTTCGGCCTGGATGAAACGCAGTCTGGCCCGTTCGAGGCCCATGCCTGGCTGCTGGCGGATGGGCGGGTCATCACCGGCGGTGAGATATCGCACTACACGCCCTTTTCCTGAACCTCACGCTGCCGGACCCCTCTGCATCACACCGTGAAGAGTGCCACCGGCAAGCAGGATCTCGCAGGTCGGTTCGCCGACGATCCCGTGTTTCGAAAAGGCCGGGCGTGGCTGTCGCGCCGCGTTGTCCGCCGGGATGGCTCTGCTATAAGCGGCGCGAGCGGAGCAGATCGGAGAGTTGGGATGACGTTTCGGGGCAGGCATCTTCTGGGGATCGAGCCGTTGCATCCCATGGAGATCACCACGATCCTGGATCTGGCCGACGACTATGTCGGGCTGAACCGGGCGCAGGACAAACATGCGGACGCGCTGGTCGGGCGGACCCAGATCAACATGTTCTTTGAGAACTCGACCCGCACACAGGCCAGCTTCGAACTGGCGGGCAAGCGGCTCGGCGCGGACGTGATGAACATGGCGATGCAGGCCAGTTCGATCAAGAAAGGCGAGACGCTGGTCGACACGGCGCTGACGCTGAACGCGATGCATCCGGACCTGCTGGTGGTGCGGCATCCGCATTCCGGCGCGGTGGACCTGCTGGCGCAGAAGGTGAATTGCGCGGTGCTGAACGCGGGCGATGGCCGTCACGAGCACCCCACACAGGCTCTGCTCGATGCGCTGACGATACGGCGGGCCAAGGGGCGGCTGCACCGGCTCAATATCGCAATCTGCGGAGATATCGCCCATAGCCGGGTCGCACGGTCCAACATCCTGCTGCTGGGCAAGATGGAAAACCGTGTGCGGCTTGTCGGACCCCCAACGCTGATCCCCTCCGGCGCGAGCGATTGGGGCGTCGAAGTCTATGACGATATGGAAGCCGGGCTTGAGGGCTGCGACGTGGTGATGATGCTGCGTTTGCAGAAAGAGCGGATGGATGGCGGCTTCATCCCTTCGGAGCGGGAGTATTACCACCGCTACGGGCTGGATGCGGAAAAGCTGGCCCATGCGAAGGAAGATGCCATCGTCATGCATCCCGGCCCGATGAACCGGGGCGTGGAGATCGACGGCACCATCGCCGACGACATCAACCGCTCGGTGATCCAGGAACAGGTCGAGATGGGTGTGGCCGTGCGTATGGCCGCGATGGACCTTCTGGCGCGTAACCTGACGGCGGAGGCGGCGTGACTTTCTTCTCCACGCGCGGGCTGGAGGGGCGACAGACCGGCCTCTTCGTTTCGGTGGATGCCGGGAACATGACGCCTGCGCGGGAACAGGCGTTGGACGGAGGGCGCACACGATGAGCGATGAACATATCCTGGAGGAATGGCACACTGATCGGAGAGCCTATATTCGCGACCATCTGGTGATCGCTGCGGTTGGCGCGGTGGCGACCTGTCTGGTGCTCTTCTGGATGGGCAATGCGGATTGGTGGGTCGGTGTGATCGCAGCACCTGCGGCGCTGGCCGTGCGTGGCGTCTATCTCGCCTCCGAGGAACTGGCCATGATCTGGCAAATGACACCACAGGAGGTCCGGGGATCGCAGGGCAAGCGCGTGGCGCTGTCGGAGATCGAGAAGGTCCGCTCTCTGGGCAGTTCAGTGCAACTTGTCACTCGTGGCGGCGACAAGCACCTCATGAAATACATGTCCAACCCGGCCGCGGTGAAAACCGCCGTCGCGCGGGCGGCTGGGGTGGCGTTGCCATGAACGAGGCCGCGCCACAGGGTTGGGACGGTATCCTTGAACCCGGCGAGCGGGTCCTCTGGCAGGGGCGGCCCTCGGGTGACATCTCCTGGGCCGGACTGAAGCCGAAGAAGGTGCTGTTCGGGGTGATCTTTTCCAGCTTCGCGCTGTTCTGGACCGTCAAGGCAATCACCATGCCCGTGGAAGCGCCGCTGCCTGTCCGCCTGCTCGTTCCGCTTGTCGGCCTGACGCTCCTGTTCAAGGGAGCGAAGCTTGCCGGGGCGGATCGGATCTGGCGGGCCATCACGCGGCGCTCCAGCAGGTACACCCTGACTGACCGACGCGCCTTTATCGCGACGGATCTGTTCGGGCGGAGGAAATTGAGGTCCTGGCCAATCACGGCGGAAACGGTGATCGACCTCGTCGACGGCACGCGGTCGAGCCTGTTCTTCGCACGGGAAGGCTCCGAGCGTATCGGCTTCGAGATGATCGAGGACGGGCGCGCGGTGCTCAGCCTGATGCGGACGCTCCAAAGGGAAAACACCTGATGACGAGGCGAGACATGACAACGCTTTTCACCAATGCCCGGCTGATCGACCCCGAGGGGCAGACGGATCAGGAGGGCTGGCTGCTGGTCTCCGGAGGAGTGATCAGCCAGGCAGGAACGGGGCCGGTTCCGCATGCCGACAAGATCGTCGAATGCGGCGGGAAATGCCTCGCCCCCGGGATTGTCGACATAGGCGTGAAGATCTGCGAGCCGGGCGAACGGCATAAGGAGAGCTTTCGGACCGCCGGAATGTCGGCGGCGGCTGGCGGCGTGACGACGATGGTCACGCGGCCCGACACGCTGCCGGCCATCGACACGCCGGAAGTGCTGGAGTTCGTCACCCGGCGGGCAAGCGAGGACAGCCCGGTGCGGATCGCACCCATCGCGGCCCTGACCAAGCAGCGCGCCGGGCGCGAGATGGTCGAGATCGGCTTCCTGCGCGATGCCGGCGCGGTCGCCTTTTCCGACGGCGACGCCGTGGCGACAGACACCAAGGTGCTCAGCCGCGCCTTCACCTATGCCCGTTCGCTCGGCGCGCTGGTGATCGCGCATCCGCAGGAGCCGGGCCTGTCAAAGGGCGCCGCGGCGACGAGCGGGAAATTCGCTTCGCTGCGCGGTCTGCCCGCCGTCTCGCCCATGGCCGAGCGGATGGGGCTGGACCGCGACATTGCCTTGGTCGAGATGACGGGTGTGAAGTATCACGCCGACCAGATCACCACGCGGCGCGCGCTGCCGGCGCTCGAGCGGGCAAAGAAGAACGGCTTCGACGTGACGGCGGGCACTTCCATCCACCACTTGACCCTGAACCTGCTGGATGTCGGCGACTACCGCACCTTCTTCAAGGTCAAGCCGCCGCTGCGCTCGGAGAATGACCGGCAAGCGGTGATCGAGGCGGTGGCGTCGGGTCTGATCGACACGATTTCCTCCTTCCACACGCCACAGGATGAAGAAAGCAAGCGGCTGCCCTTCGAGGAAGCGGCCTCCGGCGCGGTCGGTCTGGAGACCCTCCTGCCGGCAGCGATGCGGCTCTACCAGTCGGGAATGCTCACGCTGCCGCAACTCTTCCGGGCGATGTCGCTCAACCCGGCTAAGCGGCTCGGTCTTCCCGGCGGTCGGTTAAGCGCGGGGGCGCCTGCGGATCTCGTGCTGTTCGACCCGGACACGCCTTTCGTGCTGGACCGGTTCAAGCTGCGGTCCAAATCCAAGAACACGCCCTTTGACGGCCAGAAGATGGAAGGCCGTGTGTTGCAGACCTGGGTCGGCGGGGAACAGGTCTTCGCGGCCTGATCACCGCGGGCTACGGGCGCCGTTCGAAAGCCGAATCGGCGCGAAACGATCCGGCGCAGTCTCCGGCGTCAGCGCCATCTCGATGATTTGCTGCGCTTCCGTGCGGGCAGGCGACCGGAAATCTGTCCGCGTGGTCTCCCGGAAGCCGGTCTTCTCCAGAATGCGCAGGGAAGCCGGGTTGTCGGTGAAGACCCCGGCAAACATCGCGGGCAGTGCAAAGCGCGGGATCACGTCGGCGACAAAACCGGGAACGATCTCGCCCGCGAGCCCCCTGCCCCAATGCGACCGCGCAAGGAAATAGGCCAGCGAGTTGTTCAGCGCGCCAAAGCCGATCGATCCGGCAAGCTGCCCCTCGACCTCGATGGCGAGGAAGAAACCGGGTCGACCGCGATAGCGCCGCTGCCGGATCCATTTCGCGGCCGCCTTCTCCGAGAGAGGATGCGCGATATTGATCATCATACGGGCGACTTCCAGATCCCCCGCGATCTCCCGAAATGCTTGGCTATCGCTCTCATCGAAGGGCCGCAGGACAGTGCGTGGCGTTTTGATCCTGAGCTCGGTTTCGCGCAGCCAATCCGCGCGGGTCAGGGGGGTATCGAACCCGGGCAACAGAAGCGCTTCGGCATCCGAGATGCGAAAAGCCGTCTCGATCCATTTCGCCAGATCCGTATCCTCGATTTGGCCGTTGGAGATCTCTGCCCGGATCGCGCGTCCCTTCGGCGACACGGAAAACGCCGCCCGCCTCTGCCCCGCCTGTCGCAACTCGCCCCCGAGAACCGCCTGAAGCGCCGCTTTCGGGGGCATTGCCGCCAGCGCTGCCCTGTCCGGGGTGGGTTCGGCTGTCGGAAAGACCAGTTCCATGGCTCAGGTCACCGGCCGGCCCAGACGCTCCTGCTGTGCTATCAGGTTGTTGAGCGTGTTGGTCGCCGAGGTCTTATATTTGAAATCGGTGGCGCAGAGCTGTCGAAGATACTCGATTGCCCGCGGAACATCGACCTTGCCCAGCGCCCGCGCGAAGAGCCAGGCGAAACGGTCGTCAAGATCCTTCTCCTCCAGCATTGGCCCCAGCTCGTCCACCAGCCCTTGTGGATCCGCACCGAGCATTTCCCGGAACCGATCGTGCAGCAACTCGATCTCGTCCTTCGGCACACTCTGGCGCGCGAGGGGCATGACCGTCTCCACGACAGGAGCAGGCGTTTCGGCAGCCGGGACCTCCCCATCAAACGGTGCATTTGCCGGAATCGGATCGGCGGCAACTTGCGGAGAAACCCTGGACAGTCCGGCCTCGTAGCGCAGCTTGAGCTGCTCCAGCCGTTCCGGGTCGTTGCCTCGCTGCTCGGCCAATGCGACGATCTCGTCGGCCTCCGATTTTCGATTGCACAACAGTGCCTTGCTCACAACCGTCTGCCAGACCGACCACTGTCCCATCCGCTCCGACCGCGCCGCGCGCATGTAATACGACATCGCGGCCTCGCGGCGGTCCGCCTTGTAGAAGACCTGTGCTCGGAAAAAATCCAGCGCCGTGCTGTCGCCCCAGGTGGCGTCATGTTTCTCCAGCGCCTCAAGACCTTTCTCCGGCATGTCCGCGGTCGCAAAATCCGCCATCAGACCGCGGGTCGCGATGACGCTCGCCGCTTCGTTCGGCCCCATGATCGCTTCCAGCAAATTGGCCACGGCCCGGTCCATCACCGGCTGCTGGACATGGTTGAACGTGTTCTCGTGATAGCTGTAGCGGCGATCGCTCAGCGTCACGTATTCATAGGCCGGAAAGTAGAGGCAATCCGGGTGATCGCGCACGAATTGCTCCGCCGCAGCGCGCTGGATCGCTTGGCTTGCCATGTTAGAGACCAGCGCGTCCTGCGCCATATAGGAGGCGGGTTGGGCGACGGCGGAGACAGCGAAGATCAGTTGCGGCGGGGTGCCGGGCCGGGACATGACATGGTCGCGGACCCGCCCCATGGCCGCATAGGCATCCGCGAAATCGAAGCAGTGGAACTCGAATCGTCCCGGCATACGCTCGGCAACACGACCCGGCACCATACCGTTGAGATAAATCCCGTGCAGGTTGTCGAACCAGCATTCGACCGAGCCCAGCGTGATGATGACGATATCGGCCGTGGCTGCGCCACCATAGGCGCGGGCATAGGCACGGCGCAGGAACTCGGCCTCCTCGCGCCCATGGGCGAAGGACCATCCGATCTGAAGATCGCTCCACTCGCCCTCATATTCGACCAGCGTCGGCACACCGCATTCCCACTCTGGCTGCACCGCCCAGCGGATCTCGTTCAGGAGCGTGTCCGTGTTGAACTTGTTGAACCATTTCGGCACCTCCGCGGGCGGGGAGGGCATGGGCGTCTGTTCCGAACTCGACAGCACGGGCTGATCGGCGAAATTCAGCGCGCTTTCGATATTGCGCGCGAAACAGGAGCCACCGACGAAGAAACTCGCGCCGGGGGTGGCGCGCAGATCCGGCTGCATGCGCGGCTGCGCGAAGGGGAGCATGCGCGCGCGCCCTTTTTTGGGCGACGGGTACTGCCGGAGCTTGTTCTTGCCGGTGATGCGCTTGACCGTGTCAGCATCGAAAATCTGCATGCGATCCTCCTCTTCCGGGCGGGTTCTACCGGTCCGGCCTGCTCAGTGCCGGATAATCGATCTTGCCTGCGGCGGTCAGCGGCAACGCCTCGGCGAAGACGAAATCCCGCGGTTGCAGGTATTTCGACATCTCACGCTTGGCGAAACGCTTGACGGTGCGCGTCTCCGTTCCGGGTTTTGGCACACAATAGGCAACAATCTTGTTCCCAAGAAGGCGATGGGGCCGAGAAATCACGGCCACGCTATCGAGCAGCCCGGAACCATGCAGCGCCGCCTCGACCTCATCGAGATTGACGCCGACATCGAGCGATTTGATCTGCCGGTCCATGCGTCCAGTCAGGTGAATTCGCCCTGCGCCATCCACCGCGCCGAGATCACCCGTGGCAACGCCGAGCGTTTCTTCGGGCAGGCCGAGCGGGTTCGGCCCGAGCCTGCGGCGCACGGCGGCGCTGCGCTCCGGATTGGCAAGATAGGAATGGAAGGTCCCAGGGCCGAAATGAGCCAGTTCACCCTCTTCCTCCACCGGCAGCAATTCTCCCTCCGCGCTGAAGGCGGCGACGCGAATGCCGGGAATGGCTCGCCCGATGCCCTCCGTCGTCTCGGCCTGAAGCTCAGGCGTCAGGCAGGCGGTTCGGAAGGTCTCGGTCAGGCCATAATTGAGGAAGGCCTGCGCCTTGGGGAAGGTCTCGCGCACCGCATCGAGCAGATCGACGGAGAAGCGCGAACCGGTCGAGGTCAGCCGACGGACGGAACCTATCTCGGTCCGACCAATATCGGAGACACCGAACAACATGCCCGCGAAGAAGGAGGGCACGCCGGCGATCAGGCTCGGGCGCTCCGCCCCAATAGCTTCGCAGGCCGCCGCCATGGAGGCGTTCTCCGGCAATATCAGCGTCTTGCCCAACGTCAGGCAGCTCAGGAGCTGTCCCCATCCGTAGTCATGCGACCAGGGGACGGGGCAGAGGATGCGCTCCTCCTCGGCATATCCCTGGTAGGCGGCAACGCGGCGGGCACCATCAAGCAGGGTTGTGGCTTTCTGCTGCACGCCCTTGGGCAGACCGGACGAGCCAGAGGTGAACATGATCGACCCGATCTCTTCCGGCACGCGCCCCACGCCCCGCTCCAGCGACGTCTCGCCCGGCTCGGGCCCCGTGGCGAGATAGTCGTTGCTCAGAATCACCGCAGGATCGAACAGCGCCTCGACCGCGATGCGTCGCTCTTCGCGCGTGTTGGGCGACAGGAAGGCCGGGATCGCGCCCAGCGACCAGATCGCGGGGATCGCGGCGGCGGTGGCGATGCCATTGCTGGCCGGAATCAGCACATGCCGGCCCCGTTCGACGCCATCGGCGGAAAACATCCGCGCCAACGCGGCGGCTCGACGGGAAAGCTTGTCGAAGCTCTCGCGGCGGCCAGCATGAACCAACGCATCGCGGTCAGGGTATGTGGCGGCGATCTCGAGAAAGGCCGCAAGCGGGGTGTCTGTCATCGGATCAGCCATCGGATCGCGGCAGCTCCGCATCATGGGGCGCAGCACGCGCCGAGGAAATGTCCCGCAGGGAGTCGCCGGTCCAGAGATACTCCCCGGCCTGCGGGTGGCTGATAAAACCGGAGGGGCTGGCGGTCAGGCCATAGGCGCCGGACATCAGAACGGCAATCCGGTCGCCCGGTGCCAGCGTCGGCAGGGTGATCCGACGCGCCAACGTGTCGATGGAGGTGCAGAGCGGGCCGGCCAGAAGATAGTCCGCCGTGCCGCCGCGCTCGGCCCCAAGCCGGTGGATCGGCCAGTTCTTCTGGAAGACCGAGCCCATCATGCCACAGGCCGCGAGATGGGCATTGAAGCCGGCGTCGCAGACGGCAACCTGCACACCCCGGCTCTCCTTGCAGCTCAGGCAGGTCGTGACCAGCGCACCCACCGGCCCAACCAGCCAACGCCCCAGCTCCAGCGCCCGCTCCGCACCGGCCAGAAGCGGGTTGGCGGCGATTTGCGCCAGAGACGCCACGATCCCGTCGCGCACGGCCACGACATCCAGCGCCTCTTGCCCATCGTGATAGGGCAGCCCGAAGCCGGCCCCGAAGATCAGCTTGCGCGCCGGCGCCCCGGCCAATGTAGCGGCTTCGCCGAAGATGCGTGTCATGTTGGCGATATTCTCGACAATCGCGCTCGCATCGAGACAATTCGACCCGGCATAGATATGGAAGCCCGTCAGATCGAGCCCGGGCCGGGCCTGGATATGGTCAATCGCCGCCGCCATCTGGCCTTCGTCAATGCCGAACTGGCTCGGGTTTTTCGACATCTTGGCACCGAACCCCTTGGGAATGCTGTCAGGATTGATCCGCAGCAGGACCTTCTGCACCACCCCTTTCGTCTCGGCGATCCGCGCCGCCATGTCGATCTCGTCCAGCGCTTCGACCACCAGCTCGGCGCCGCAACCGACAAACCGCTCCAACTCGCTTGCCCGCTTTCCGGGACCGGAATAGCTGATCCGCTGCGCCGGACAGCCCGCTTCGAGCGCGCGCACCACTTCAAAGAAGGAAGACGCGTCCAGATGGCCGGTCGCAGCGGCGATCTGGCGGACGATCTCCGGATTCGGGTTCGACTTGATGGCGAAACTCAGTGTGAAAACATCGCCGAAAAGCCTGTTCAGCTCAGCCAGCCTCTGTTCCAGAGCGGGCCCATCATAGATGTAGCAGGGGGTTGGAAGATCAGAGGCCTTCTCGAAGATGCTCTCGAGGAGAGACAGGGGGTCGCGCGTTTGCAATTTGGATCCATTGACCGGCGAAAAAAAGCACTGCACATAACCTACAAGGCGCCGCGACGCTCCGACAAGAAGGAATTGAGAATGGCCGATACCGGGCAGCTTGCTGGAAAGATACTGGAATTTCTGCGCGACGAGATCGATGACGACGAGATCGTTCTGGATGCCACCACGCCGCTCTTTTCCGACGGTCTCATCGACAGTTTCGCCATGGCCGGGCTGATCGAATTCCTCGAGGAGATCTCGGGCGCCTCCATCGCGCAGTCAGACGTGGTGCTGGAGAATTTCGACAGCGTCGAGAAGATCGTGGCCTTCCTGCCCCGCGACTGACCTGCGGTGGCGCCGGTCACTTTGGCGATGCCAAGACCTCACCAATTTCCGGACCTCGTTGCGTATTTTTCCGTGCCTGCAACAGTTATCCACCTCGATTCATCCTCACGCCGAATTATTTTGTGTTCCCCGGTCGATCCGTTAGGCTTGCTTGAACGCGACAGGAAGCGCCCTTTTGGCGCGGAGGACATAGATGAAACATTTTACCATCGCGCCAGCCGCTTGGCTGGCCGGCCTTTTTCTATCCGGCGCAGCTCTGGCTGATGCACCATTCGACGAAGGCTGGACGCTGGATCCCGCCGCATCCGCGCTCACCTTCCAGTCGATCAAGAAGAACACGGTCGTCGAGACAAGCTCCTTCGCGTCGTTTGACGGCGAGATCGACGAGAGTGGGCAGGCAACGATCACTGTCCATCTCGAGAGCATCGACACCAAGATCGACCTGCGCAATGTGCGCATGCGTTTCATCTTCTTCGAGACGTTCCTGCATCCCCGCGCCACGATCACCACACAGCTCGACCCCGCGTTGTTGGCCGACCTGCCGCAGCGGCGCCGAATGACGCTGCCGCTGGACTTCACACTGGACCTGCATGGCGCGCAAAAAGAACTGACGACCGATGTCGTGGTCACGATGATGAGCGAAGATCAGGTCTTCGTCTCCACCGCGTCACCGATCTCCATCGCGGTGGCGGATTTCAACCTCTCGGACGGTCTCAAGAAACTTGAGGAAGCGGCCGAGGCGCCCATCGTGCCCTCCGCCACGGTCTCCTTCGACTTCATGTTCCAGCGCAACACCGAAGGCGGCGCGGAGGAAATCGCAATGGCCGACACGACATCGGCCGCGCCGGCCGCGAGCCGGGCCCTGGAAAGCAGCGGCTCCCTGGCTCTGGATGAGTGCCGCAACCGGCTGGAGGCGCTCTCGGAAGCCAACGAGGTTTCCTTCAGCTCCGGCTCAACTCGGTTGCGGCCCGAAAGCGAACCGGTTCTGAGCTCCCTTGTCGAGATCATCGGGCGTTGCCCGGACATGGTGATCGAGGTGGGCGGTCATACCGACAGCGTCGGCTCGGAAGCGACGAACCAGCGGCTCTCGGAGCAGCGGGCCAATGCCGTGGCGCGCTATCTCACCGAAGAAGGGATAGACGCGGCGCGATTCCAGACGAAAGGCTATGGCGAGAGCCAGCCCATCGCCGAAAACGACACGGATCGCGGGCGCTGGCGCAATCGGCGCATCGCCTTCGTGATCGTCGGGGAATAGGCCATGCCCGCTCCCTTCCTGACCCGCATCGTCCTGACCCTCGTCTTCCTGGCCGGCGCGATCCTGCCAGCGCAGGCCGAGCCGCGTTTCGCCCTGGTCGTCGGCAACGAAAGCTATGCCAGCGTCACCCCTCTGGACAACCCGGCCGCCGATGCGCGGCTCGTCGCCAAAGCGCTGGAGGATCGCGGCTTCACCGTCACGATGCTGCTGGATGCCGACCAGGTCACACTGATGCGGTCCATTGCCCAGTTTGGCCGCGACCTTCGCTCGGGCGGGGAGGAAAGCACCGGGCTCTTCTACTATGCCGGCCATGCGGTGCAGAGCTTCGGAACGAACTTCCTCCTCCCGGTGGACGTTGCGCTGACCGATGCCGCCGATCTGAGCCTCGTCGCGCTGCGCGCCGACGCCGTGCTGCGACAGATGTCCTCGGCGGCAAACCGGACGAATATCGTCATCCTCGACGCCTGCCGCAACAATCCCTTCGTCGACATTCCGGACATGAACGACAACGGTCTCGCCGAGATGAATGCGCCAACCGGCACGCTCATGGCCTATTCCACGGCCCCGGGAAGCGTTGCGTTGGATGGCACCGGTAGCAACAGCCCTTACACGCAAGCGATGGTCACCGAGATGCAGACGCCCGGACTGACCATCGAACAGATGTTCAAGAATGTGCGCGGCTCGGTACTTGCAGCGACGAATAACAGGCAGACGCCTTGGGAGACCTCCTCGCTGACCTCCGATTTCCAGTTCACACCACAGCGACAGCTCAGCCCCGAAGAGATCGCCGAAAAGCAGTTCTTCGAATCTCTGAAGGCCTCGCGCGACCCGGTTCAGATTGTGCTCTTCCTGCGCACCTATCCCGATTCCGAACATTTCGAACAGGCGCGCGGGCTGCTCAGCTCGGTGCTGGACGGCACTCGCCCAGATACCGGCGGGACAACGCAGGCCGCTCCGGCCCCGGCTCCTGTTGCCGAACCGAAAGCGCCCGAAGCCTCCGAGCGCGAGCTGATCGAAATCGCGCAAAGCTCCGGAAACCCGTCCGATTTCCAGACCTATCTCGATGCCTTCCCGGATGGCGTCTTTGCCGAGCTGGCCCAGATGGAGCTGGCAGCGCTGACCGAAACCGAGCAGGCGCCAACGAGCCCGACGCCGGAAACCGTCGTCGAAGCCAGCGCAAAACCGGCTGAGATCGCGTCGCTCTCTCCCGAAGAGCTGACGATGCAAACGCCCCTCATGCTTGCCGATGAAGTGCTCACCGGCAAGTCGATCGCAACGCTGATCCAGGGGTCGCCGCTCTTTCCACCCATCGAAGGGCTGCCCGACTCCGTCTGGACGGGGCGGCAATGCACGACTTGCCATGAGTGGAGCCAAGACGTTCTTTGCGAGGTCGGCGAGGGCTATGTCACGGCACAAAACACGCGTGCGCTGAGCAAGCAGCACCCCTATGGCGGCGGTTTCAAGCGCGTTCTGAAGACCTGGGCGGAAGGCGGGTGCCGCTGATCGGCGCAACACCGAGGACAACGACGACGCTCGCCGCCTGTGATTGCCAGTCAAACGGGTAATCCTGTTGGGAATACCACGAGGACCCATGGTCCCACACGCTTTCGATGTCCTGAAATAAAAATGGAGGGTCCCCCCCGGAACCCTCCATTACCCCACGTGCCTCAGTTGCACCACACGCGTCGGAAAGTATCACCGGGGTCATCCTTGACCCGCATAGATTGGATACGCGACGGGGCGATTCTTTGCAAACACCGAGTATCGCGCATTTTTCGCAAACTCGACGCTTTCGGGCTGATCAGCCGTAGACGGCTTCCTTGCCGAAATGCTTGGTGAGCATGTAGTAGATCACGGCGCGGAACTTGTTGCGCTCGGATTTGCCATAGGTCTCGACGACCTTCTCGATCGCTTCATCCAGCTCGGGACCATCGGCAAGACCAAGCTTCTTGATGAGGAAATTGGCTTTCACGGTCTCCAGTTCGCCGGGCTGGCTCGAGGCCACGGTGGAGGCATCCGCATTGTAGATCGAGGGGCCGCAGCCGATGGTGACCTTGGTCAGAAGGTCCATGTCAGGCTCAACCCCACATTTGCTCTTCAGATCGTCGGCATATTTCGCGATCAGTTCATCCCGCTTGCTCATTGTATCCCTTCCCTTTTCAACACACTCTTGAATACGGTCGGCGCGACTTGCGCCACCCGCGCCCACGTTAGCCGCGGGATTCGCGGGTAAAAAGAAAAAAAATGCCTGTTATGGCAGGAGTTCGCCCAATCCGCGTCAGGGAAAAGCCGGTTTCAACCCGTTTCTGACGTGCTGAGTGGCCAGAGCCCGGCCGAGGCGCCTTCCGTCACGAAGAGCGCGACATGGTAGAGCAGGCGCGAGAGGCCGGCATCCCAAGTAACCATTCCCGCGCCGTCGAACTGGTTGACCCAGGACGGGCTGCCATCGGCCGCGAAATACCGGCCGAAGATCACACCGGCAATCTCTCGCGCCCGGCGGGCGGAGCGGGCATCGTCCATGTCACGAGCCGTGGCAGCGTGGAACTTGCCCGCCTCGGTCAGTGGCCAAAGCAGATGGGTTGGTTCGGTGACGGTGCCATCGGCATCGAGCGCGTCGTAAAGCGAGCCAGCCATAGGGCCCTCAGTGCGCCAGCCATGGGCTGTTGCAAAGCCCCGCATCCGCCCGACGCGCTGCTCGGCAGCGGCATCGCCCGTCAGGACCGCGTGGCGGTGCAGCAGCCAGGCCCATTCATACTGGTGCCCCGGCTCGCGGCGGCGCCCTTCGGGCGTGTCGATGGGGAGAAGATCGTGGCCGACAAATTCGCGCACGGCTCCCGTGGCCGGGTCGATGAAATAACGCTCGCCTGCGGCCACCATCCGGCGCGCCCGCTCGGCCCAGATCTGATCACCCGTCACCTCAAAGCACTGCAACAGTGCTTCCAGCATATGCATATGCGGGTTTTGCGCGCGAAGATCGCCCGGCGCCGCGCCCTTGGCGGCCATCCGGTCATCTTCCCAAAGCGCGCCCGCGGCGGGATCGCTGAGGGTGGTCTCGATGAAAGACCAGCAGCGGGCGATGTCGTCTTCGCTGACCGCCTCCGACATCCCGTCACGCAGCGTGACCAGCGCCAGCAGGACGAAGCTCTGATCATAGGTCCGGCGCAGTTTCGCCTCCGGCGTCTCCAGCGGCGAGCCGTCCGGATTGACCGCGTAGCGGCAGCCACCATCTTCATCGCGCAGGTAAAGGAGGACAAACGCGTTGATCCGGTGCGCCGCCTCGATCAGCCGGGCATTGCCGCCCATCCGTCCGAGCTGCGCCAGCATGAAGGCGGTGCGCGCCTGCGCGAGAGTCGTCGTGGGTCCCTTCAGGTCCGGCAGCTCCTCGACGACCGGAGCCGGGCCGGTCCCCGCTGGCAAGGCGATATCGAGCCATGCCGGCAGGAACTGCTCGGCGAAACGCGCCGCACGGGCGGCGCCTTCCTCTGCATTGAGAGCGATCGGAGCCGTCATCTTGGACCTCGGTTTACAAATATTGCCATCCCGAGATCTCTTGAACCGAACCCGCGCCGGGATCAAGTCAGTAGCGATAATGCTCCGGCTTGAACGGCCCTTCGACGGTCACGCCGATATATTCGGCCTGCTCCGGCGACAGCTCCGAGAGGCGAACGCCGATCCGGTCGAGATGCAACCGCGCGACCTTCTCGTCGAGATGCTTGGGCAGGATGATGACCTCGTTGCCATAGGCATCGGCGTTCAGCCAAAGCTCCATCTGCGCCAGCACCTGGTTGGTGAAGGAGGCCGACATCACAAAGCTCGGATGGCCGGTGGCATTGCCGAGATTGAGCAAGCGGCCCTGAGAGAGCAGGATCATGCGATTGCCGTTCGGCATCTCGATCATGTCCACCTGGTCCTTGATATTGGTCCATTTCAGGTTCTTCAGCGAAGCGACCTGAATCTCGTTATCGAAGTGACCAATATTGCCGACAATCGCCATATCCTTCATCTCGCGCATATGCTCGAGACGGATCACGTCGCGGTTGCCGGTGGTGGTGATGAAGATATCGGCAGATGCGACGGCGTCTTCGAGCTGCACCACCTCGAACCCGTCCATTGCCGCCTGCAGCGCGCAGATCGGGTCGACCTCGGTAACTTTCACGCGGGCGCCAGCGCCGCGCAGGCTCGCCGAGGATCCCTTGCCGACATCGCCATAGCCGCAAACAACGGCGGTCTTGCCGGCCATCATCGTGTCCGTGGCGCGGCGGATGCCGTCCACCAGCGATTCCTTGCAGCCATATTTGTTGTCGAATTTCGACTTGGTGACCGAGTCATTGACGTTGATCGCCGGGAAGGGCAGCAGGCCCTTCTTGTGCAGGTCATAGAGACGGTGGACACCGGTCGTGGTCTCCTCGGAGACGCCCCTGATCGCAGCACGGGTCTTGGTGAACCAACCCGGGCTCTGCGCCATCCGCTTGCGGATCTGGGCGAAAACGACCTCTTCCTCTTCCGATTGCGGCACACCGAGGACGTCTTCGCCGGCCTCCGCGCGGGCGCCAAGCAGCACGTAAAGCGTCGCGTCGCCACCATCATCGAGGATCAGGTTCGCACCCTCGGGGAACTGGAAGGAGCGGTCGAGATAGTCCCAGTGCTCTTCCAGAGACTGACCTTTGATCGCAAAGACCGGCACTCCACCGGCTGCAATCGCGGCGGCAGCGTGGTCCTGGGTTGAGAAAATGTTGCAGGAGGCCCAGCGGACATCGGCACCAAGCTTGACCAGCGTCTCGATCAGCACGGCGGTCTGGATCGTCATATGCAGCGAGCCGACGATCCGGGACCCCTTGAGAGGCTGAGCCTCACCAAATTCTTCACGCAGCGCCATCAGGCCGGGCATTTCCGTCTCGGCGATATCCAACTCCTTGCGACCAAAATCGGCCAGAGAAATGTCCTTGACGATGTAATCCTGCGCCATGCTGCGCTCCTTGCGATCTTGGGTGATGGCCGGTGACATAGCGTTCGCAGAAGGTTCCGACAAGGGTTGGCGGTGTATTCCGCCTAACGGAAGCTTGCGGTCTCGCTGGCCCGATGTCAGGGCTACACAAGCGCCCCCGATTTCGCTACTCAACAGGAACAAAGCCGCAACACCCGAGGACCGCCCATGGCAAAAGCCCCCCGCGCCTGGCAACGCATGCTCTCCGGTCGGCGTCTGGACCTTCTGGACCCGACGCCGATGGATATCGAGATCGAGGATATCGCCCATGGGCTCGCTTTCGTCGCCCGTTGGAACGGGCAGACTGCGGGAGATTTCGCCTATTCCGTCGCCGAACACTCTGTCCTGGTCGAAGAGATCTTCGGGCGGCTCCATCCGGACGCGCCGGTCAAGTGGCGGCTGGCAGCTTTGCTGCATGATGCGCCGGAATACGTGATCGGGGACATGATCTCGCCGGTGAAATCAGCCATCGGAGCGAATTACGGTGCGTTGGACGATCGGCTGACGGCGGCGATCCATATCCGGTTCGGGCTTCCGGCTCAGATCCCGATCAAGGTGAAAAAGCAGATCAAGAAGGCGGACAGGATCTCCGCCTGGCTGGAAGCGACGCAGCTTGCCGGTTTCTCGGTCTCCGAATCCAACAAGTTCTTCGGCAAGCCGGATGCCACAGTGATCTCCGGACTGACCCTGCATTTGCGCCCGCCAGTTGATGTGCGCGCGGCCTTCACCCACCGGCACGAGGAACTGCTCGACCTGCTCTCCTGAACATGGAAGGCTTCGACCCGTCGACGAAGCGCATGGAGGAGATCGCGGGAATGAAAGCGGGATATATGGCGGTGTGCCTGTTGCTGGGCGCGGGCATGGCGCAGGCAGATCAGGATTGGTGTCGCACAATGTTCGACGCGGCACCGTCCGAACTGGACTCGGCGGTCGTTCAGACACGGGCCGAAAATGCCGACCCCACGCAGGGATTCACCGTGACTTATGACAGCAGCGACCTGCTGACGGCCACCTTCTTCGATGCCGGACTGGATGCACTCCCGGAAGGGACATCAGAACAATACTTTTTCCTGGCCGCACAGGAGGTCGTCGCCGGCAACAAGCAGCTTGCCCATCGTCCGACAGCCAAGCCGGTATTCTACCGGCAGGCGTCAAAGGACGATACTCAACCTGTTGTCTTCAGGATGGATCTGTCCAGCAACTCCGAGACCGAGCCAGTTATCAACGACACGCTCTTTGTCTTCGACTGGGGCGCGTGCATGGTGAAGCTGCGGCTGACCGACCGGATTCCGGAAAAGGAGAAATCGGTCGAGAGGGGGCAATCCATTCTCGGCACCCTGATCGCGGCCTTGCCGGCCCGACCCTGAGCCTCGGATCAGATTGCGCAGGTTTGACCCGCCTGCCCTGACGCCCTGCGCCAACCGACGAAAGCAGGCGGATCATATGGTTTCAGTTCGAAAAAAAGCGTTGTTCCATCTTTCCAGCGCGCCGCACGCAGTCCGGAGCAGGCCTGTGAAACGCTCACCGGACCCTGCCCCATCAGCTTGGACATGGCTTCGATGGCACCCGGTTCGGCGCGGTTGAAATCGATCTCGCGGCCGGTTGCGCCAGCTTCGATGCCGTCGCTGGTGAAGATCGGTTCTGCGACGGGCGCACCATAGCTGACCGCTCCAGTGGGGGTCGGCGCCAATGGCGCACTGGAATTCATGCAACCTGCAAGAACGAAACAACCGGCCACGAAGGCCGGCTGCAGGGTTCGTGTCAGGAGGCCAGGCATCGCCTCAGCGCGGGCTGCGCTTGGCGAGAATGCGCTGGAGCGTGCGGCGATGCATGTTCAGCCGGCGCGCGGTCTCGGAGACATTGCGGTCGCAAAGCTCGTAGACACGCTGGATATGCTCCCAGCGCACGCGGTCGGCGGACATCGGGTTCTCCGGCGGCGGCGGCAGGGCGTCGCCATTGGCCAGAAGCGCCGCTGTGACGTCATTGGCATCGGCCGGCTTGGAGAGGTAATCCGTGGCGCCGATCTTCACGGCGGCCACCGCAGTCGCGATCGCACCATAGCCCGTGAGCACGACGATCCGCGCATCAGGCCGCTTTTCGCGCAGCACCTCGACCACGTCGAGCCCGTTGCCGTCCTCCAGCCGCAGGTCGATCACCGCATAGGCTGGCGGTCGTGCCGTCGCAACGGCTTTGCCCGCCGCAACGGATTGGGCCATTTCGGGTTCGAAGCCCCGTTTCTCCATCGCCCGGGTCAGACGGCGCAGGAACGGCTCGTCATCATCCACAATCAGAAGGGACTTGTCCTCGCCGATATCCTGCAGTTCGCGCTCCACCATCGGCAGCCTCCGGCATTAGCTTTTGAGTTTTTTCGTTCGACCGGACACTAGTGTCATGTCGCCGCAGCGTCAAACAGTTGCGACACGGAAGTGGCCCCTTTGCAACGAATCTTGCGTCCTCACCCCTTCTCCAGGAAGCACTGAACCTTGTCGGCCAGCTGATCCGGAGTCAGTTCACGGCGGAAATACTCCACGAATCCAGTCTCGGGATAGACGAGATAGGTGAAGGTCGAATGGTCGATGAGGTAATACTCGTCCTCCGGGTCGCGAATGGAAAAATAGGTCCGATAGGCCTTGGAAGCCGCGCGAATCTGTTCCTCAGAGCCGGTGAGACCGAGCATGTCCTCATGCAGGTTATAGGTGAAATCCGCCATCGACTGCGCATCGTCCCGCCCGAAATCGACCGAGACGAAGATCGGCTGCACGTCATGGCCACGCTCCTTGAGGATATCGACCGCCTCGGCATTGCGCACCGTGTCCAGCGGGCAGACATCCGGGCAATAGGTATAGCCGAAATAGAGCAGCGAGGGGCGGGTGAAGATCTCTTTGTCGGTCACCGTCTCGCCGGTCTCGCTGACCAATTCGAGCGGCCCACCAATCGTTTCGCTGCCGCCGGCCACCGCGCCGCTCCGGCACTCGGCGTAGACATCCGGCTCGCCACCCATCGTAACGAACAGCGTGCCGCCGATCACGGCCGCCACCGCGACCCCGGCCAGGATTGCAATCCTACTGGTCTTCATCTTCCCTCCTCCGGGCCCCGAACCCGTTTGCCGCCGCCCGGACACCCAGTTATCTAGGTTGGACGAGCCGAAATACGAGAGTCAGGAGCGCCGCTACATGGCCGAACCTTCCTTCCCGGTTTTCGACGGAATGTCGAGAAGCCATTGGGTCCGTCTGCGGACCCTGATCGTGCTGCGATGGGTCGCCGTCTCGGGTCAGCTTGCGGCGATCGTTGCCTCCATCGTCCTCTATGACCTCCAGCTCGAAATCGGTCTCTGCCTGATGGCGGTCGGTGTATCGATCACCGCCAACCTGCTGGCCTCCTTCGTCTATCCGCCCAACAAGCGTCTCTCGGAGAACGAGACTCTGCTGACGCTGCTCTTCGATCTGTCGCAACACGCCTTCCTGCTTTACCTGAGCGGCGGGCTGAACAACCCATTCGCCTTTCTCCTGCTTGCCCCAGTAACCATTGCCGCCACGACTCTCCGGCTGCGCTCCACGGCGCTGATGGCGGGAACGGCGGTGCTCTACATTTCCCTTCTCGGCTTCTTTTACCTGCCTTTGCGAACCTCTGACGGGCTCCTTCTCAACATGCCGGACATCTTCCGCTTCGGTTTCTGGATCGCCATCGTGGTCGGCATCGGTTTCATGGCGCTCTATGCGCGGCGGGTGGCAAACGAGGTCCATTCAATGTCCGACGCGCTGGTGGCGACGCAGATGGCCCTCTCGCGGGAGCAGAAGCTGACCGATCTCGGCGGCGTCGTGGCAGCGGCCGCGCATGAATTGGGTACACCGCTGGCGACGATCAAGCTGGTCAGCTCCGAGATGATCGAGGAACTCGAAGACAACGAGATGCTGCGCGAAGATGCCGAACTGGTCCGTGACCAGGCCGACCGCTGCCGTGATATCCTTCGTTCCATGGGGCGCGCCGGGAAGGACGACCTGCATATGCGTCAGGCGCCGCTGGACACGGTGATCCGCGAGGCCGCCGAGCCGCATGTCGAGCGCGGCAAGGAGATCCTCTTCGATGTCTCCCCCGGCAAGGATGGCGGAGCGCGCCAACCTTCGATCTATCGCCGCCCGGAGATCATCCACGGGTTGCGAAACCTTGTGCAGAACGCGGTCGACTTTTCACAAGAGACCGTCTGGGTCGATGCGCGCTGGACGCCGGAGCAAATCATCATCCGCATCGCCGATGACGGGCATGGCTTCCCACCGCAGGCGCTTGGCCGGATCGGCGATCCCTTCATGCGCATCCGCAAATCCGCTGCCGAACGTGCCAAGAGGCCGGAATATGAGGGCATGGGGCTAGGGCTGTTCATCGCCAAAACGCTGCTGGAGCGTTCCGGCGGCACGTTGACCTTCTCCAACGGGTCCGACCCGTTCCTGACCGAGGCCGAGCGCCCGGCGCGCAGTGGCGCAATTGTCGAGGTTGCCTGGAGTCGCGCGTCGATCGGGGCAGAGGGAGACGAGTCGGATGAAGGTCTGGGCGAAAACATTCCCTTTCCGGTTGGTTGAGACCAAAGGCTTAACGGCAGGTTAACCTTTCGTGACCTATGGCTTGAGAAAGGTTTTGTAAGAAATCGGGTTTGTGATGGATCAGATTGATCTCACCCTTGGTATCGTCATGGTTGTATCCTCTCTGGGAACGGCCCTTTTGGCGTTGCTGGTGATGTCCTGGTTCCAGCCAGCGCGGCGTATAAGCTGGACACCGATAGACGACATGGGCGAGCCGGTCGTTTTCCTGTTCAAGGATCGCATGCTGGTCGATGCAACTCACCAGGCGCGTGCGTTGCTGGAAACAGGTCCGGATTTCCTCGGCGAATGGCCGCGCCTCCTTGCTGTACTCGAACGCCGGTTTCCGGGTTTTTCGGATGAAATCAGCCTCTTGGCAGAACAGCAATATCTTGTCCTTCGCAGTGATACCGGCGAATGCATCGAGGCCGAGTGGCGCGGTGGACTGGCGCGGATCGTGGTCAGCGACGCGCCTGGAGCCGAAGATTCGACCGACACCGGTTACAACCAGACTGCGGTGATGGAGGAACTGGCGACCCTGCGTGGTGTCGTCGATGCCGCTCCGATGCTGGTCTGGAAGGAAGACGCGACCGGTGCGGTCCGCTGGGCCAACGGTGCTTATGTCGAACTGGCCGAAGAGCTTCAACCGGAAGACGAATCGGTCGGTTGGCCCCTGCCCCGTATTTTCGCAGACCGTCCGGTCGGGCCGGATTCCTCCCAGAATCCGCGCCGCCTGTCTCTACGGCCGCCGCAGGCGGAGGAAGACAGCTGGTATGACAGCTTCTCGGAGCCGTCTGGCGAGGACACGCTGCTGTTTGCCCTTCCGGCCGACAAGCTGGTGCGGGCCGAAGGTGCCCTGCGCGAGTTCGTACAGACGCTCACCAAGACCTTTGCGCATCTGCCCACCGGTCTCGCCGTCTTTGACCGCGAACGTCGGCTGGCCCTGTTCAACCCGGCCCTGACAGATCTCTCGGCACTTGAACCCCAATTCCTCTCCAGCCGGCCGAGCCTGTTCGAATTCCTCGACAAGCTGCGCCAGAAACAGCGCACCCCGGAGCCAAAGGACTTCAAGAGTTGGCGTCACAAGATCGTCGAGCTGGAAAGCGCCGCCGCCTCGGGAACCTATCAGGAGACATGGACGCTTCCCGCCGGACAGACCTATCGCGTGACCGGTCGACCCCATCCCGACGGCGCAATCGCCTTCCTATTCGAGGATATCAGCTCCGAGATTTCCCTTACCCGCCAATTCCGGGCCGAGTTGGAACTCGCACAGGCCGTGCTCGATTCCGTCGAGGAGGCGATCGCGGTCTTCTCCAATTCCGGCAGCATGATCCAATCCAACGCGGCCTATATCCAGCTCTGGGATCACGACCCGCAGGCATCTCTTGGCGATACCGGGATCGTCGAAGCTACGCAGCGCTGGCAACAGGCCTGTCAGCCGAGCCCGACATGGGGCGACCTGCGGGACTTCGTGGTCCAGCCGCATGAACGCGCGGAGTGGTCCGCTATTGTCCGGCGCACTGACGGGCAGGTGGTGAATTGCCGCTTCGCGCCGCTGGTCGGCCATGCCACGCTTGTGGCCTTCTCGCTGGTCAACGAAACCACGGGTGCGGGAGATCCTCCGCCGAAAGTCTGGACACGAATGCCAGCCGCTCTGCGCTGAGATCCCCGGGCCGGTTTGCCGGTTGCAGGTCGGGGGCAGAACGCTACTCTGCGCCCATGACGTCCGACCCTGACACCACCCTCTCGCTAGACCTGCCAGACGCCTCCGCCACCGAAGCGCTCGGTCAGGCGGTGTCGGCGCTGCTTCAACCGGGCGATACGCTGCTGCTCTCAGGCCCCATCGGTGCCGGCAAGAGCCACCTTGCCCGCAGCGCAATCCGCGCTCTCATGGCGCGCGCCGATGAACCCCCCGAGGATATCCCTTCACCAACCTACACGCTGGTCCAGACCTATCCCGCAGGCGAGATCGAGCTCTGGCACGCGGATCTCTACCGCCTCACCGACCCGTCGGAGGTTCTTGAACTCGGTTTGGAGGAAGGGCTCTCCGAAGGAATCTGTTTCGTCGAGTGGCCCGACCGGCTGGGCAGCGCGGCACCGCCGGATGCACTGCAAATTGTCCTTCAGGCAAAAGGCGACGGCCGGATCGCGCGGTTGACCGGTCCGGCAGATCGCTGGTCCGATCGCCTCTCTGCACTCTCGACAGCCGTGAAGGCTGACGAATGACTCGCCCGGAAACGATCCGGAGTTTCCTCGCTGCAGCCGGCTGGGCAGACGCAAGTGCGAGCCGCCTCGCGGGCGATGCCTCCGCCCGGCGCTACGAACGGTTGCGCCATCCGACCCTCGGCAACGCCGTTCTGATGGATGCGCCCCCGGACACCGGTGAGGATATCCGCCCTTTCCGACGCATCGCGGAGCATCTTTGCCGGCTCGGGCTTTCCGCCCCACGGATCTTCGCCGCAGATGCCGAGACCGGTCTTCTGCTGCTGGAAGATCTCGGAGATTGTGTCTTTGCCCGATTGATCGAACAGGATCCGAGCCAGGAAACCCCGCTTTATCGCGCCGCTGCTGAAACGCTGGCCGAGCTGCACTGGAACGCCCCGCTCTCTGATCTGCCACCGCTCGGTCCGGCCGAGATGGCCCGTGCCGTGGATTTCGCACTGAGTTGGTATGCCTCGTCGCTTGGCGTTGCACCGAGCGAGACGGCCTCGCTGGAACTCGCCCACCTTGTCCGGACCCGGATCGACGCGCTGCCGCCGTCGCAACCCGTCCTGGCCCTGCGTGACTTCCACGCGGAGAACCTGATCTGGCTGCCGGAGCGCGACGGGATCGCCCGCACAGGTTTGCTCGACTTCCAGGATGCCTTCGCTGGCCACCCGGCGTATGATCTTATCTCCCTGCTCGAAGACGCACGCCGCGATGTCTCCGAAGAGACCCGCGCTGCAACGCTGTCTCATTTCGCCGAAGTCGGTGGGCACGATCCCGACGCGCTTGCCCTCGCCTGCGCCACGCTCGGCGCACAGCGGAACCTGCGCATCCTCGGCGTCTTCGCCCGGCTCTGCCTGCATTTCGGCAAGGCCCAGTATATCGACCTGATCCCCCGCGTCTGGCAACACCTGCAACGCGATCTCTCCCATCCAGACCTCGCCGGCCTCGCAGCTTTCGTCTCCGAGACCCTGCCCGACCCCAGCCCCGACCGTCTCAATCGGATCAAGGAGAAATGCGGTACATGCCTGACTCCGTGATGCTCTTCGCCGCCGGCTTCGGCACTCGCATGCGCCCGCTGACCGAGACCCGCCCGAAACCACTGATCGAGGTGGCCGGGCGGCCGTTGCTTGACCATGCACTCGACCTTGTCGATGCCGCCGGGATCGAGCGGATCGTTGTGAACACGCATTACCTCGGCGAGCAGATCGCAGAGCACCTCGCCGCCCGCCCGGAGATCGCTATCTCGCAGGAAACGCCCGATATCCTCGAGACGGGTGGCGGATTGCGGCAGGCGCTGCCCCTGCTTGGCCAAGGCCCGGTCTTCACACTCAACACCGATTACGCCTGGACCGGCTCCAACCCGCTCGACACCCTGCGCGCCGCCTGGGACCCGGAGCGAATGGATGCATTGTTGATGCTGGTCGCACCGGAAAACGCGAGAGCGCATCTCGGCAAGGGTGATTTCCTGATCGGCGCCGACGGCGCACTCCGGCGCGGGCCCGGAGCGATCTATTGCGGCGTCCAGATCCTCAAGACGGACGGGCTGGAATCGATCACGGAAAGTGCCTTCTCCCTGAACCTGCTCTGGGACAGGATGCTGGCCGACGGTCGTCTCTTCGGACTGCTCCATGATGGGCTCTGGTGTGATATCGGCCGGCCCGACGGGATCGTTGCAGCGGAACAGATGTTGGTCGGGACCAATGACTGACGCGCCCCGCATCCACGCGGTCGGGTTGGGCTGCGACTACCCGTCAGCGCTGATCTCCGGCCTCGCGCAACATCTGCCGAAAGACGATCCCGCGAGTTGGGCGCGCTGCACCATCTACGCGAATAGCGGACGGATGTTGCGACGCATTCGGGACGTGTTCGATTCCGGCCCGCCCCGGCTCCTGCCACGCTTGCGGTTGCTGTCAGACCTCTCCGAAGCGGCCGGCTTCCCCGATATCCCACCGGCGCTGAAACCGCTGGAACTGAAGCTGGATCTCGCGGAGCTGGTGCTGTCGCTGATCGAGCGCGGAACAATCTCCGCCCCGCGCGCGGCGGCTTTCGACCTTGCCGAAGGACTCGCAGCGCTGATGGATGAAGTGCATGGCGAGGGGGTCGATCCGGCGGCGATCGCGGCTCTCGATGTCGGCGAGTTCGCGGAGCATTGGAAACAGGGCCGCGCGATCCTTGATGCCGTCTTCGCGCATTTCGACACGGCCGGATCGGCGCTGCCCGGCGCGGAGGCCCGGCGGCGGCTGATCGTCGAGACGCTGGCTGCGCGTTGGGCCGGGGACCCGCCGGACGGTCCGGTGATCATTGCCGGCTCGACCGGTTCGCGCGGGGCAACGCAGCTGCTGATGCAGGCCGTTGCGCGCCTGCCCGAGGGATATGTCGTCCTTCCCGGGTTCGATTTCGATCAGCCGAACGCCGTCTGGCAGGAAATGCTGCGCGGGCGGGATGGCGAAGATCATCCACAATTCCGTTTCGCCGCCTTGATGCGGGCACTGGGGCTTGAACCGGGAGATATCCAGCCCTGGGTCAAGGACGCCCCGGCCGCGCCAGAGCGCAACCGGCTGGTGTCGTTGGCACTGCGTCCCGCGCCAGTCACGGATCAGTGGCGTGCAGAGGGGCAAAGACTGACCGGCGTGCCGGACGCAGCGGCCCGGATGACATTGGTCGAGGCGCCGAGCCAGAGGGCCGAGGCGGCGGCAATCGCGTTGCGGCTGCGACGCGCTGTGGAAGAGGGGCAGCGGGCGGCGCTGATCAGCCCGGACCGAATGCTGACCCGGCGTGTCACCGCCGCGCTTCAACGTTGGGAGATCGAGCCCGATGACAGCGCGGGTGAGCCGCTGCACCAGACCGCCACGGGTCGTTTCCTGCGACATGTGGCCGGGCTGATGGAAGCCAGTCCGGACCTTCCGGCGCTTCTGGTTCTGCTCAAGCACCCGCTGACAGGTTCGACCGAAGGTCTGCGCGGTTTGCATCTCCTCTGGACCCGGGAGCTGGAGAAGGATCTCCGGGGCGATGGCGCGATCCGACCCGAGGGCACCGCTCTGCGGGAATGGGCCGACGCCCAGCGTGTCGACGATGGACGGAAGGGTTGGGCAACCTGGCTCGCGTCGCTGCTGGACTCCGTCGAACGCGGCGGTGCGTCCGCTCTGGCAAGCCATGTCACGCAGCATCTCGCGTTGGCGGAAAAGCTCGCCGCCGGATCCGACGGTGAAGGGTCCGGGGCTCTCTGGACGAAACGTTCCGGCGAGACAGCCCAGCGCGCGATGGCCGCACTTTCGGAGGCTGGGGGTCGGGGGGGCGAGATGACCCGCCGGGATTATGGCGCGCTCCTCAAAGGGCATCTCGGCGGTTTCAATGTACTCGACCCGAACCGACCTCATCCCGGCGTGATGATATGGGGCACGTTGGAAGCGCGGGTCGGGGGAGCGGATCTCGCGATCCTCGCCGGGCTGACCGATGGCACATGGCCCGACCTGCCGGCCCCGGAGCCCTGGCTCAACCGACCGATGCGGCGGGAGGCGGGGTTGCTCAGCCCCGAGCGGCGCGTCGGGCTGGCCGCGCATGATTTCCAGCAAGCGATCTCGGCGCCCGAGGTGGTGCTGACGCGTCCCGAACGCGACGACGAGGCCGAGACGGTCCCCTCGCGCTGGCTGAACCGGCTGACCAACCTTCTCGGTGGTCTGGGGCCGGACGGCGAAGAGGCGCTGAACGGGATGCGACTGCGTGGCAAGACCCTGCTCGCACAGGCCGATGCGCTGGAGAGGCCGGCGGCGCAGATCGCCCCGGAACCACGACCATCGCCTTGCCCGCCCGTGTCGAAACGCCCGCGCCGGCTGGCCGTGACCCGGATCACGCAACTGATCCGCGACCCCTACGCGATCTATGCCCGCTACATCCTGCGCCTCTCGCCGCTCGAGGCACTCGCGCCCGGACCGGATGCCCTGTTGCGCGGCAATCTTCTGCACCGGATCATGGAGCGCTTCCTCGAGAACCGCGCGCAATGGATCGGAAATGCACCAGCGGCACGCGAGGAACTCGACGCGATTGCGCGCGAGATCCTATTGGAGTCGGTGCCACAGCAATCGATGCAGGCGCTCTGGCATGCGCGCCTGATGGGCGTGGCGGACCGGCTGATTGAAGCCGAATTCGTCCGGCTGGAGGCCGGCACGCCGGTCCTGACGGAAGACTGGGGATCCCTGCCTTTGCCGGACCTGGATTTCACCCTCGCCGCGCGACCGGACCGGATCGATCGTCTGAAGAGTGGGGGCTACGCGGTCTATGACTACAAGTCCGGCCAGCCGCCGTCGCTTGACATGGTCAAGCATTTCGAAAAACAGCTGCCGTTGGAAGCCGCCATGCTGGAGCAGGGCGGCTTCACCGGGCTCACGAGGGCGACAGTCGAGACGCTGGGCTATATCGCCATCGGAGCCAGCGGGCAGGACCGTCCGCTTGAAATCGAAGACGAGACAGGGCGGCTCGCGGATCTGTCGCTGGAGGGGCTGCGGGAGCTGATCACGCGCTATAGCGAGCGAGAGCAGGGCTATACGGCGATCCGGGCAGCGCAGACGACACGCTTTGAAGGCCGCTATGATCAACTGGCGCGCTATGGCGAATGGGACCTTACGGATCAGGCCGTCCGGATCCCGGTTGGGCCGGAGGAGGAGCCATGAGGCAGTTCGACGAGGCAACGCGCCGACAAATCGAAGCCGCGAATCCGACCGCCTCCACCTGGCTTTCCGCCAATGCGGGCTCGGGTAAGACGCGGGTTCTGACCGACCGGGTGGCGTTGCTGTTGCTGCGCGATGTGCCGCCGCAAAACATCCTCTGCCTGACCTATACCAAGGCCGCCGCCTCCGAGATGCAGAACCGGCTGTTCAAGCGGCTTGGCGAATGGGCGATGCTGGACGATGACGGATTGCGCGCGGCGCTTGGCAAGCTCGGGGTCGAGGCCACGCTTGATGCCGAGACGCTGGCCAAGGCGCGCCGTCTCTTCGCCCGCGCCATCGAGACGCCGGGCGGGTTGAAGATCCAGACCATCCACTCCTTCTGCGCCGGCATCCTGCGGCGGTTTCCGCTGGAGGCAGACGTGAGCCCGGGCTTCCGGGAGATGGATGATGCGGCAACGGTTGCGCTGCAGATGGAGGTGCTCGACGCGCTAGCCGAAGGCGAGCCGGCGCTCTTCGCCGAGATGGCCCAGCTCGTGAGCGATGCGGACATGACCGGGCTGGCTGGCGCCATCGCTGGCAAACGACAGGACTTTGCGGCCCATCCCGAGCGCGACGCCGTCCTGGCGCTGGTCGACCTGCCACCGGGTTTCGACAGGGACGCCGCGTTCCGGGAGCTTGTCGAGAGCGAGGATCCAACCATCCTGCGGGAGTTGGCCGGGATCTTGGAGGGGCAGACGGCGACGACGCGGAAGGTGTCGGAAGCGCTGAGAGCCATCCTTGCAGACGGCATCGATCAGGCTCGGTTCGACCATCTCGCCGGCCTTCTGCTGCGAAAGGACGGGCTGCCAAAGGCAACTGTCGTGACCGCGAAACGCCGTACCGAGCTTGGCTCGCTGGAAGCCGTGTTCGACGCGCTGGCGGAGGCCGTCCGCCGCGCCGCCGATCAGCTCAAGGCGCTGAACGCAGCAGAGAAGACATGGGTCCTGCACCGCTTCGCTGCCCTCTTTCTGCCGGAGTATGCGCGGCGCAAAGAGCTTGGCGGCTGGCTCGATTTCGACGACCAGATCCAGAAAGCCGAGGCGCTGCTGGCCCGGCCGGGCGTCGCCGAATGGGTGCTCTACAAGCTCGATGGCGGGATTGACCACGTTCTGGTCGACGAGGCGCAGGACACCAGCCCGCTGCAATGGCGGGTGATCGAGCACCTGACGCGGGAATTCACCGCCGGGTCTGGCGTGGCCGAGGCGGGCGAGCGGTCGATCTTCGTCGTGGGAGACCTGAAACAGTCGATCTATTCCTTCCAGGGCGCGGACCCCTCCGGCTTCATCAACATGCGGCGCGCCTTTGCCGAACGGCTGTCACATATCGACTTGAGCTTGCAACAACTGGAACTGAAACACTCCTTCCGCTCCTCGGGCGAGATTCTGTCCACGGTCGATGTGACCTTCGGCGAGGAGAACAATCGCGGCATGGGCGATGCCGTGCGGCATGTCGCCTTCAAGACCGGACTGCCCGGGCGGGTCGATCTCTGGCCAGTGATCGAACCGGTCGCCAAGGCAGACAGCAAGGAGTGGTTCGACCCGGTGGATATGGTCAGCGACGAACATCACGTCGTTCAACTGGCACAGAACGTGGCGCGGCAAGCGCGGGAGATGGTCTCGCACGGCTTTCTCTGGGAAGAGCGTGACGGCAATTTCCAGCCGCGTCCGATCCATGCGGGCGATATCCTGATCCTCGTGCAGGGGCGCGGTGGCGGGGCGGCGGTGTCGCTCTTCCAGGAGATCATCTCGGCTTGCAAGGCGGTCGGGCTGGATGTGGCCGGCGCCGATGTGCTCAAGCTCGGCGAAGAGCTGGCGGTGCGGGACATTCTGGCGGTGCTGCGCTTCCTATCGATGCCGGAAGACAACCTGTCGCTTGCAGAGGCATTGAGATCGCCCCTTCTGGGCTGGAGCGAGGCGGAGCTTTACACGCTGGCGACAGAGCGCGGCGACAAGGAATATCTCTGGGCGTCGCTCCGAGCGCGGCAAGAGGAATTCCCCGCAACATGGGCGATCCTGCGCGACCTGCGCGACAACGCCGACTACCTACGCCCCTATGATCTGATCGAGCGGCTGTTGACCCGCCATGACGGCCGCCGTCGCCTGACCGCGCGGCTGGGCGACGAGGCATCGGACGGAATCGACGCGCTGCTCTCGCAGGCGCTTGGCTTCGAACAGGAAGAAGCGCCGAGCCTGACCGGGTTCCTCGCCCGGATGGAGGGCGCGGAGGTCGATGTGAAGCGTCGGGCCGAAGGACGGGGGCAGAAGCTGCGGGTGATGACGGTGCATGGCTCCAAAGGGTTGGAGTCGCCCATTGTGATCCTGCCCGATTGCGGCCCGATCCGGCGCGCGCGCGAGTTCCGGGACATGCTCTTGCCAACGGAAGGCGCGCCGCTCTGGAACATGGCCAAGGCTGACAGTCCGGAGAGCCTGAACACACGCCGCCAGGCCGCGATCGACAAGCGGTTGGAGGAGGCGCAGAGGCTGCTCTACGTGGCGATGACCCGGGCCGAGCAATGGCTGATCGTCGCCGCGGCGGGAGATCTGGGGAAGACTGGCGACAGCTGGTACGAGCAGGTCGCCACCGGGTTGGAAGCCGCAGGTGCCGGGCCCCAGGATTTTGCTGCCGGTCCCGGCCTGCGCCTGCAATCGCCGCAATGGGCTGCTGCAGATCGCCCGGCGCCCGAGCAAAACGCGGAGACGACACCCCCAGCGCTTCCCGACTGGATCGAACAGCCAGCGACGCCGCCGGTGCGCCGCGAGGCAACGCTGGCCCCCTCCGATCTGGGCGGTGCCAAGGCATTGGCCGGCGAAGGAACAGATCTCGACGAGGACGCGGCGATGGCGCGAGGGACGTCGATCCACCTTCTGCTCGAACAGCTTCCGCAACATGCTGCCGCTGACTGGCCACATGCGGCCGAACGGATCCTTGGGGACACCAGCTCTCCCCAAGAGGCTGCCGCGCTGCTTTTGGAGGCCCGCCATATTCTCGAAAACGACGCGTTGGAGTTTCTTTTTTCATCCGACAGCCTGTCCGAGGTAGACATAACCGCAACCCTCTCGGAACTTGCAGGAAAACGGATCCACGGCGCGATTGACCGGCTGGTTTTGCACCCCGATTCCGTGCTTGCCGTTGATTTCAAGACCAACGCCACCGTGCCTCATTCTGCCGCCGAAACGCCCGAGGGTCTTCTGCGCCAGATGGGGGCCTATGCCGCTGCCCTGCAACAGATTTTCCCGGGCAAGCGGATCGAAACGGCGATCCTATGGACCCGGACCGCACAGCTCATGCCCCTGCCCGCGCCACTTGTGCACTCTGCTGTGAGCAATGCTGCCTTGCCTTGACGCTTGAGGGGGCGCTCCTTACGTTCCGGCTCAACGCGTGATGCGAAGGAGAAATCGCTATGGAAACCGTTGCCGTGACCGATGACAGCTTCGATGCTGACGTCAAGAATTCCGAAGTCCCCGTTGTGGTGGATTTCTGGGCCGAATGGTGTGGCCCCTGCAAGCAGATCGGCCCGGCGCTCGAAGAGCTGGCGGCCGAGTATGGTGGCAAGGTGAAGATCGCCAAAGTCAACGTGGACGAGAACCCGAACTCCCCGGCCGCACTTGGCGTGCGGGGCATCCCGGCTCTGTTCCTGTTCAAGGACGGCGAGGTTGTCTCTTCCAAGATTGGCGCCGCCCCGAAAGCCGCACTGAAGGCCTGGATCGACGAGTCGGTTTGATCCCCGGCCATACCGGTTGAGTGAGGGCGCTTCGGCGCCCTTTTTCGTGGCCCATTGTGCCGGGCCGTTGGCGCGACCATATAGGGTCCGACCAAGGATGGAGAAAGACATGGCCGAGAGCGATTTCCCCGGCTGGCACGGGACAACGATCATTGGCGTGCGCAAGGGCGGCGAAGTCGTCGTCGCGGGCGACGGGCAAGTGAGCCTCGGCCAGACGGTGATCAAGGGCACGGCGCGAAAGGTGCGCAAGCTTTCTCCCGGCGGGCATGACGTGGTCTGCGGTTTCGCCGGCTCCACGGCGGATGCGTTCACGTTGCTCGAGCGGCTTGAGAAAAAGCTCGAAGCAACGCCGGGACAACTTGCCCGCGCCGCTGTCGAACTCGCCAAGGACTGGCGGACGGACAAATATCTGCAAAAGCTCGAAGCCATGCTGATCGTGACCGACGGCAAGGAGCTGCTCGTGATCACCGGTGCGGGCGACGTGCTTGAGCCCGAACATGGCATTGCCGCCATCGGATCGGGCGGCAATTTCGCCCTCGCCGCCGCACGGGGCATGATCGACAGCGATCTGGGCGCCGAAGAGGTCGCACGCAAGGCCATGGCAATCGCTGCCGATATCTGTGTCTACACAAACGGCAATCTGACGGTCGAGACCATCAAGGCGTGATCGGGCGCCGCCCTGTGTTTGTCAGCCCGGATAGGACTTCCAGCTCTGCACAGAGCTCCGGAACACGTTGATATCGACTTTCCCCGGCACGCCGGGCACCAGCCCGGTGCCGGTGTATTGCCAGAAGTCCCAGCGCGCACCGGGATAGCGCACGCGGGGATGATCGGCGACCGAGCGCAGCCAGAACCGTGTGCCGCGCAGTTGGTCGATGCCGGTATCTTCCCAGAAATCAACCGAGGTATAGACGATCGGCCGTTGCCCGTAATGCGCTTCCAGCATGTCGAGGAAACGATCGGCCTCGGCGCGCACGACGGCGCCGTCCGGGCGTTTGGTGCAGGTCGGCGAATAGGGGTTCCACTCGAGATCCAGAACGTGTGGCAAGCCGCCGGGCACCCTCGGGACATTTCGGATGAACCAGCGCGCCTGATCATCAGCATCGGCGCAGAAATAGTAGAAATGATAAGCAGCCCGCGGGACACCGGCCTGGCCGGCGGCGGCCCAGTGCTCCGAGAACATCGGGTCCAGCTCCTCGACGCCCTCGGTGGCCTTGATGAAGACGAAGGAAATCCCGGCATTACGCGCGGTGCGCCAGTCGATACCCTTCTGCCAACGGGAGACATCCAGCCCGTGCACCGCGTAGGAGCTCGGCACCCGACCATCCCAGGGATGCGGATCGGCATCGCCGAACTTCGGATAGCTCACTTCGACCGGGCGCGCGGCATCGGACCGGGAGGCCTTCGGCGCGTCTCCGCCCCCGCCGCCACAGCCCGACAGAACGAACAGGGCAAAAAACAGCGTCGCTAATCGCATCTGCAATCTCCGGTTTTCGCCGACAAAAACCGCCGGCAACCTTGTGCATGAAGGCATGCATGTCGATTCCGGGCAACAGGGAAGGCTTGCGTCTGGCGCAATGGTGACTACCTAGGCGGAGACATGCCGGAGATGCGAGAGATATGACCGACCTGACCCCCCGCGAGATCGTGAGCGAGCTCGACCGTTTCATCATCGGACAGAAGGACGCCAAGCGCGCCGTCGCCGTGGCTCTGCGCAACCGCTGGCGGCGCAAGCAGCTCGATGACGACCTGCGCGACGAGGTCTATCCGAAGAATATCCTGATGATCGGCCCGACCGGTGTCGGCAAGACGGAGATCTCGCGGCGACTGGCCAAGCTTGCCCGCGCGCCCTTCATCAAGGTCGAGGCGACGAAATTCACCGAGGTCGGCTATGTCGGCCGGGACGTGGAGCAGATCGTGCGCGATCTGGTCGATGCGGCAATCCAGCAGACGCGGGATTTCATGCGTGAGGAGGTCAAGGCCAAGGCGCATAGCAATGCCGAGGAACGTGTGTTGGAGGCGATTGCCGGTTCGGATGCGCGCGAGCAGACGCGAGAAATGTTCCGCGGCAAGCTCAAGCGGGGTGAGTTGGACGATACCATGATCGAGCTGGACGTGGCCGATAGCGGGCCGTCCATGCCGATGATGGACATACCGGGGCAGCCGGGGATGAATTTGGGCGCGATGGATCTCGGCTCGATCTTCGGCAAGGCCTTTGGCGGGCGGACGGTGAAACGGCGCCTGACCGTTGCGGACAGCTATGAATTGTTGATCTCGGAAGAGGCGGACAAGCTGCTCGATGACGAGGTGGTAACCCGCACGGCGCTGGAATCGGTGCAGGAGAACGGGATCGTCTTTCTCGACGAGATCGACAAGGTCTGCGCCCGGCAAGAAGCCCGTGGCGGCGATGTCAGCCGCGAAGGCGTGCAACGGGACCTGCTGCCGCTGATCGAGGGCACGACGGTCTCGACCAAGCACGGACCTGTCAAGACGGACCATATCCTCTTCATCGCATCCGGCGCCTTCCATATCGCCAAACCATCGGACCTGCTGCCTGAGCTTCAGGGGCGCTTGCCGATCCGGGTCGAATTGCGGGCGCTGACGGAAGAGGATTTCGTCCGCATCCTGACCGAGACGGACAACGCGTTGACGCGGCAATACACGGCGCTGATGGCGACGGAAGAGGTCGTGGTGACATTTACCGAAGACGGCATCGCGGCACTGGCGCGGATGGCGGCGGAGGTGAATTCCTCGGTCGAGAATATCGGCGCGCGGCGGCTCTACACGGTCATGGAGCGTGTCTTCGAAGAGCTGAGCTTCGCCGCGCCGGATCGGGCCGGGCATGAGGTCACGGTCGATGCTGCATTTGTCGAGGAAAACCTGGGCGAACTCGCCGGGTCTGCCGATCTGAGCCGCTACGTGCTCTGAGGCGCGCGCGGCATTTCGCCGGTCGGCGCCGGGAGCATGGCGCCGGTCGGCCAATGGGTCTAGACGGGCCGCATGATTGCTGCACCCGCGAAACACCTTCTTTTCTGTGCGCTGCTTGTGCTTGCGGCCTGCACGCCTCGCGCGGATGTCATGCCGAAGGCGGCTCCCGACGGAATCGGCACCGATGTGACCGTGTTCGTCGGCACGACCCGAACGCGGACGGAAACAGGCGATTTCGAGTCAAGTGATCGCGGGGACCTCGGGTTTGCCCGTATCGACGTTTCCATTCCTCCAGCTCACGAAGCAGGACGAGTTGAGGTGGGCGGCGAAAACCCGGACCCGAAGAAGCATTTCCTCTCCCGTTCGATCCAGCCAATGGGCGCGTCCCGCTTCCGAGACGAAGTCGCGCAACAACTCGCCGCCAATCCGCAATATCACGGCGAGGTTTTCGTTTTTGTCCATGGGTTCAACAACACGATGGGGGACGGCGTCTTCCGGACTGCGCAAATCGCGTCCGATCTCGGAATCCACGCGCTCCCCGTGCACTATGCCTGGCCATCGGGCGGGCATCCATTGGGCTATCCTTTTGACCGGGACAGCGCTCTCTATGCCCGCAACGGGCTACAACACCTCATCGAAGAACTCACGGCGAGCGGGGCAAAAAACATCATCCTGCTGGCGCATTCCATGGGCTCTCAGGTGACAATGGAGACGCTTCGACAGATGTCTCTGAGCGGGCGGGGGGCGGCCTGGGACCGGATCGGCGGGGTGGTGCTGATGGCGCCGGATCTGGATGTCGACCTGTTCCGCCAGCAAGCGGGCGATATCGGACCCCTGCCGCAGCCTTTCCTGATCCTGGCGTCGCAGCGGGACGCGGTTCTCCGGCTTTCCGCACGTTTGACGGGACAGGATGAACGTCTTGGAAACATCTCCTCGATCGACGATCTGTCTGCGCTCGAGGTGATCGTGATCGACCTGTCCGGCGTTCGGGATACGTGGAACTCGCATATGGTTGCCGTCGCATCTCCGACGATCATCCGGCTGATGTCGGATCCCGAACTGGTGGAAAGCGCGTTCCAGTCTGCCCAGTCCGCCCGGCTTGGCCTGTTGCCTGGAACAATCCTGACCGTGCAGAACGCGACCGAGATTATTCTCGACCCGGCCAGCGCAAGCCAGATCGAAGAGGACTAACCCATGGGAACTGTTTCCTTTCTGCGGGAAAACGCGGCCTGGCTTGCCGCGGGCTTCCTGCTGACCCTGTCCTCGAGCTATGGCCAGACCTTTTTTATCTCGGTATTTGCCGGAGAGATCCGCGCCGAGTTCGGCCTCAGCCATGGCGGTTGGGGTGCGATCTATGCGCTCGGAACGCTTGGCTCGGCGCTGACCATGCTCTGGGCGGGCACATTGGCCGACCGGTTCCGGGTCCGCGACCTGGCGATGATCGTGCTGCCTTGTCTTGCGGTGGCCTGCCTGGCGATGGCGGCGGTTCCCGGCGTCTGGGCACTGCCTGTGGTCATCTTCGCGCTGCGGCTGATGGGGCAGGGGATGACGATACATATCGCGGTTGTCGCGATGGCGCGGTGGTTCGTGGCTACCCGTGGCAAGGCGCTCTCGGTGGCGCGGCTGGGCGTGACGCTCGGAGAATCTCTGATGCCCATCCTCTTCGTAGCGTTGCTGACGATCTTCGGCTGGCGGTCACTCTGGGTTCTGGCGGCCGGGATGGCGCTGATTGTGTTGCCGGCTGTGCTTGTCTTGTTGCGACAGGAGCGGGTGCCCTCGGCGGATGCGGAGGCCAACTCATCGCTCGGCATGGACGCGCGGCATTGGACGCGCGGGGAAATGCTGAAAAACTGGCTCTTCTGGGCCATGTTCCCGCTGATCCTCGGCCCGCCAACCTTCATCACTGTGTTGTTCTTTCACCAGGTCCACCTGGCGGAGATCAAGGAGGTGGCACATCTCTCCTTTGTGGCGCTCTTCCCGCTCTACACCGCCTTTTCGGTCGGGATGATGCTGATCGCAGGCGCGGCGCTCGACCGGATCGGCACGGCCCGGATACTTCCTCTCATGCCGCTGCCCATCGCCATCGGGTTTCTCTGTCTTGGCTATGCTGACGGCATTGCCGAGTTGGCGATCGGCATGGTGCTGATCGGCACGACCTCGGGCGCCCAATTCACCGTGATCGGCGCCTTCTGGGCGGAGTTTTACGGCACGCGAAATCTCGGGGCGATCAAGGCGGTTGCGACCGCGATCATGGTCTTCGGCTCCGCCTTCGGGCCCGCGTTGACCGGAGCGCTGATCGATTTCGGCTTGGGGCTGGATCGGCAATTGGTGATGATCGGTGTCTTTTTCCTGGTCACGACCGCGATCACGTTCTTCGCCTTGCGGCGGGCGGCGAAACACCTACCGGCGACGGGAGAGGTAAACGTAATAGGCGCCTGAGCCCCCATGGCTGATATGCGCGTCCGTCACCTGCAAGACCAATGCGCCA
Organism: Tropicimonas sp. TH_r6; assembly: GCF_033101155.1. NCBI lineage: Bacteria > Pseudomonadati > Pseudomonadota > Alphaproteobacteria > Rhodobacterales > Roseobacteraceae > Tropicimonas > Tropicimonas sp. TH_r6. The sequence goes on along the minus strand of NZ_JAWMPX010000001.1, from coordinate 267,900 downwards.
AGCGGTGCAAGCCGGAGCCAATGCGGCACTTGATTTCGCAGAACACCGCGCGGGGTCGGGATCGGACCATCATCGTCGCGAAACTTGCCCTTTCCCTGACCCTTGCCGGTGACCACGAGAGCAAGGCGGCAACCATCGGCATGGGCGGCGATGATGAACCGCGAGAGGGCCGAATGTGCCGTGGAAAGGGTCATACCGTGCAGGTCGATCTTGCGTTCGGGCCGCAGCTTGCCCTTCTTCATCTTGCCAAAGGTCTTGCGATCCATCCGGACGGGCTGGGCGGCGAGACGCTGCTCCAACGTGCTGGCGAGATCGTGTCCCTTGGACGTGTCGTAGCGCGCGGCCTGTCCGAGCCGGAATGCGGGAAGCGATGCCAGTGCCGGCTGGCTGCGTGGTCCCTCGGGTTTGACGTTATTGACTTCCAACTCGGGTGCTGGCTTGCGGCTGGCGGGATGCATGCGATTGGTGGAGCGGGCGACCTGGTTCCAAAGCGCCTGGTCATCCTCGGAGAGGCGCCTCTTGCGGGTCATTGTTATTCCTCGTCCACCATGGCGAAGGCGCGCTGAATGGGCATGAGTACGATCATGCGGCCGGGATCACGGATCTTGCCCGCATCGAGACCAGCCGTCGATCCAGAACCGAAGAAGATATCCGCCCGCTGTGCGCCCTTGATCGCGGAGCCGGTATCCTGAGCGATCATCAACCTGTGAATGGGATCCGCGCCATCCTTCTCGATCCAGACCGGAGCGCCAAGCGGGGTATATGCAGGATCGACGGCAACTGTCCGACCGGCGGTAACGGGGCGGTTCATCGCACCGATGGGGCCTTCTTTCGGATCGTTTCCTTTCACCTTGCGGAAAAAGACATAGGACGGGTTGTGGCGCAGCAGCGCCAACCCGTCGATCGGGTTGCGGCGAACCCAGTTCTTGATGACCTGAGCGGAGACCTGATGCGCCTCGTAGATACCCCGGCGGATCATTTCCTGACCGATCGAGCGGTAGTCATGCCCGTTATGGCCACCATAGCCGACGCGAAGCACCTGTCCGCTCGGCAGCGTTATGCGCCCGGAGCCCTGAATCTGTAGAAAGAAGAGATCCACCGGGTCTTCAACCCAGGCAATCTCGAGACCACGTCCTTCGAGCAACCCCTGTTCCTCGATCTGCGCGCGCGAGGCCCAGGGCTGGCCCGGTGGCACATCCTCGGGCCGGGCATAGAGCGGAAACCGGTAGCGCGGAGTGCGAGAGAGCGAGCCGCGCAGTTCCGGCTCGAAATAGCCAGTGAAGAGCGCAGGCTCCTCGCCCTGGATCAGAACCGGACGGAAGAAGAGCTCGAAGAAACTACGCCCGCCGCCTTTTTCGCGCGCGACGCGGCAAAGGCCGCGCCATTCCGGGTCTTTCGGGATGTCGCAGGTCTTGAGAAATGCCTTGAGAGCGGCGGAATGGTCATCCGCCGCCCAACCATCAAGCTGATCGAAAGAAAGCAACTGCAGGTCCGCCTCGGCGACGGCCGGGCTTGCGGCTGCCAAAAGAGCCGCGAGCAGAGTCGCGCGGCCCGTCTTGGTCATTCGCCCGTGGCCACCAGCTGCCAGTTCGGATCTCCGGCACCCATGCGGCGCGCGAAGGTCCAGACATCCCGCTGGCGCTTGATCTCGGTTTCGGAGCCCTCGAGCACCTCTCCCTCGGCATTGCGCACAACCGACGTCAGTTCACCGACGAAACGGACCGTTACCTCGCCCATCTCCGTGGCCGGCTCGAACTCGGCCCGGACGAGAGAAAGCTCGCGCAGACCGATGAAATTGGCATCCACCGAGAGGCCCTGCTCTTCACGATGCTGGAGAACCTGGGAAAAAGCCTCGTGCACATCGGGATTGAGGAACCGGGCGACCTGATCGATATCGCCATGCTCGAAGGCCATCAGGATCATTTCGTAGGCGCCGCGCGCTCCTTGCAGGAATTCGCCGACATTGAACTCGGGCTCGGCCCGCTTCATCTGGGCCAGCGCTTCAGCGGTCGGGCTGCCTTCTTCGGCGTGATCGGTGATGTCGTGGTCGACGCCGCCCTCGATGACTTCGAAGTCGGGTCGACCGCCACGACGGTCCTCCGGGCTCTCATCAACCGGAAGAGGCGGCTTTTCAAAGCCTTCGCGGGTTCCGAGGACGGACCGGAGCCGCAGGATCAGGAAAATAGCGATCCCGGCCAAAACCAGGAGCTGGATCACGGCAGCACTCATTGAAATCCTCTTCTTTCGCCTATGGGTTGGTATCGGGCCCTCACCGCACTTATGTAAGCGAGCAGGAAAGACAAGTCCACAAACACACGCTCCTCCGGAGGAGACTCATGCTTCTGCTTCTGCTCTTCATCGCGGTTCCGCTGATCGAGATTGCCCTGTTCATCCAGCTTGGCTCCGTGCTGGGGCTCGCTTGGACATTGCTTATCGTCGTTCTGACGGCTCTTATCGGCACCTGGCTGGTGCGGCAGCAAGGGCTCGCTGTGCTGGGGAAAGTGCAAAGCTCGATGAACGAGCTGAACGATCCAACGGAACCGCTCGCGCATGGTGCAATGATCCTGTTTTCCGGTGCGCTGCTGCTGACGCCGGGCTTCTTCACCGACACGGTCGGTTTCCTGCTGCTGGTGCCGAAGGTGCGCGAGGCGGTGTTTCGCTGGATCCGGTCGCGAATGGTGGTTCAGAGCTCGGCGGGCTTTCACAGCACCCAGTTCCGAACGGGGCCGCATCCGGGGCAAAAAACCGGTCCGCGCGACGTGATTGACGGGGAATTCACGGAAATTCCCGAAGAACCGCGCCGGACGAAAGGTCCTTCGGGCTGGACTCAGGATTGAGGCGACCGGCGTGGTCTGATAAGGCCGCAGCAAACCTGTGGAACAATCATTTCTGGAGACGAAAATGTCCGATCAACCCAGTGACACCGGCGCGGCCCCTGACGGCGCGGCGCAACAGCCGCCGGCGCAGCCGAAAATGCAGGTGCTCGGTCAGTATATCCGGGACATGTCCTTCGAAAACATCGTCGCTCAAAAGGGCGTGAACGGCGAGGTCTCGCCCGATGTTCAGGTTCAGGTCAATCTTGATGCCAAGAAGCGCAGCGTCGAGAACCAGTTCGAGGTCGTCTGCAAGTTCAAGGTCGAAAGCCGCAACAAGAGCGAGGACAAGTCGCCGCTCTTCCTGCTGGAACTGGAATATGGTGGCATCTTCCTGATCGAGAACGTGGCCGAAGAACAGCTGCACCCCTTCCTGCTGATCGAATGCCCGCGGATGCTCTTCCCGTTTGTGCGTCGCATCGTGTCTGACGTGACCCGCGATGGCGGATTCCCGCCGCTCAACCTCGACAATGTCGATTTCGTCGCGCTGTACCGCCAGGAGCTGATCCGGCGGGCGCAGGCAGAGCAAGCCGCCAAGGCAAAGCCGGACGCCTAAGCCCTGCACAACCGGGGTCGCTGGAAGCGGCGCCCCCGATCAGGCTTCGAAAGTTTTCCAGAGCGCGTCGTCCCCGAGGCTTTCGATGAGCTTCGCGTGGGCGGCGCGCTCTTCTTCTGTCAAACGCGCGGGCAGGGCGGTCGATCGTGGCTTCGGACGCCAGGCTGTGCCGGTTGTCCTGTTCGCCTGCGCATTGGTGGCGAGGGCGAAATCCGGCTGACGACCACCGATGAGCTCAAGATAGACATCGGCCAGGATCTCGGAGTCGAGCAGGGCGCCGTGCAGGGTCCGTGACGAGTTGTCGATATTGAAGCGACGGCAAAGACCGTCGAGTGTGTTGTTGGACCCGGCAAAGCGTTTCCGCGCCATTTCCAGCGTGTCGAGCGCCTGTTTCAGCGGGAGTTGCGGAAAGCCGGCCCAATCCAGCTCCGCATTGAGGAACTTCATGTCGAATGGCGCGTTGTGGATCACGAGCACGGCGTCACCCACGAAACCGACAAAATCCTGCGCGATGACCTCGAACAGCGGCTTGTCGGAGAGGAACTGCTCTGACAGGCCGTGAACGTTGAAAGCTTCGATTGGCATGTCGCGGCGCGGATTTATATATTGGTGGTAGGTGCGACCGGTGGGAACGTGGTTTTCCAGTTCCACCCCACCGATCTCGACGATCCGATGGCCATCGAACGGGTCGAGACCGGTTGTCTCCGTATCCATCACGATTTCACGCATGTATCTGCCTCAATTCTTCTACGAGGGATTGGACTTGGTTTCGGGCACCAGTGAGGGTCGATGTGTCGACAATCACGTCAGCGCGAGCGCGTTTTTCAGCGTCGGGCATCTGCTTGGCAAGGATTTTCTGGAATTGTTCCGCCGTCATGCCCGGGCGCGCGAGAACACGACGACGCTGCTCTGTCGCCGGCACGGAGACGACGATGGTCAGATCCATCTGATCTGCGGTGCCCATTTCGAAAAGGAGCGGGATATCAAGGAGTAGGATCGGCGCGGTGCTCGTTGCGATGAAGGTCGCACGATCCTGAGCAACAAGAGGGTGCACCAGAGCTTCGATCCTGTGCAGCGCGGTCTCATCTTCGGCAATCCAGGCCTTGAGCGCATGACGGCTGACAGAACCATCCAAGATGGCCTCGGGGCGCAACGACCGGATCGGCTCTACGGCTGCCCCGCCCGGTGCATAAAGACGATGGACCGCTGCATCGGCATCCCAGACGGGAATACCCTCGTCGGCAAACATCGCTGCGGTGGTCGATTTGCCCATTCCGATGGAACCGGTAAGGCCAATCAGAAAGGGGGCGGTCATCGATCAAGCACCGCCCTTCGCAGGTCCTCATTCACTTCAGGACGCAGGCCGAACCAGCGCTCGAAGCCCGGCGCAGCCTGGTGCAGCAACATGCCGAGACCATCAACGGTGCGGCAACCGCGGGCAGCCGCGTCTTCGAGGAACGGTGTTCGCAACGGCGCATAGACGAGGTCGTTGACCACCGCCTCCGGCTCGATTGCATCGAGTGGTACCTTGAAGTCCGGCTTGCCGATCATGCCAAGCGAGGTCGTATTGACGACGGTCGCGGCGCCGGCAAGCATCGAGCCCGCATGGACCCAGTCATGGACCGAGATCTTGGGACCGAATTCGGAGCGAAGCGCCTCAGCGCGGCCGCGTGTCCGATTGGTGAGACGAATCTCCGGAGTCCCGGCATCCAGCAAGGCCGTGACGATGGCGCGAGACGCACCGCCAGCTCCAAAAACGGCGGCCGGGCCAGACTGGGCATTCCAGCCAGGCGCATTCTGACGAAGGTTGGCAAGGAAGCCGTGGCCATCGGTATTATCAGCGTGAATTCGGCCATCCTCGTTGAAAATCAACGTGTTGGCAGCACCGATGAGAGCAGCTCGGTCGGTGACGAGATTGGCCAGGGAAAGCGCGGCTTCCTTGTGTGGGATGGTGACGTTGACACCAACAAAACCCATGCGGGGAAGGGCTTGAAGAATGTTCGCAAGATCCTCCGGGGCGACTTCCATGGGAATATAGTGTCCGGAAATGCCGTAACTCTTCAACCAGTGGCCGTGCAGCCGCGGCGAAAGTGAATGTCCAATCGGCGCACCAATAACGCCGGCGAGCGGAATCCGTTTGGTCATGTTTCGATCACTCCCCTGAGTGCAAGATGATCCAAGAGCGGCAATAACGGAAGCCCGAGAACGGAAAAGTAGTCCCCTTCAATCCGGGTGAAGAGGCGGCTGCCCTCCGCTTCGAGTTGATACGCGCCGACGCAGTGGCGTATCTCGGACCAGTTTCGGGCAACATAATCTTCGACATAGGCCTTCGAAAGGGATCGCATCGTCAGCCGAACCGTCGCAACATGCCGCCAGATCACCTGTTCAGCTTCGATCAGGATTGCGGCTGAATGAAGGAAATGGGTCTGGCCGGACATGGAGAGGATTTGTTGAACCGCGTCGTCTTCCGAGTTTGGCTTGGCGAGCGCGTGATTTTCGAATTCAAGGATCTGATCGCACCCGAGGACCAACGCGTCCGGTTGACGGGTGGCGATCTTGAAGGCTTTTGACTCGGCGAGGTGGTCGGCCATGTCGCGCGGCGAAACTCCTTCGGCCTCCATGGCGCGGCGCAGGCTGTCCTCATCAATACGAGCCCGGGCGGTCTCGAAACCAAGACCCGCATTGCGCAAGAGCTGCGCCCGGATTTCGGAAGCTGACGCGAGGACCAGGTTCGGCATGTGGACATCCTCGTGGAAAAGCTTGGGGGTTTGATCGGGAACCCTTGTGGCCCGATGGGGACAGAAATGCCAGTCCCTGGCTCCGACCCGGATCTCGGCCCGTTCCAGTCTGTTCGATCCACGTGGAGAAGTCGAGCAAGCTGTATTGGGATAGTTAGCTCACACAAGGTCTGGTCGAAATGTATCCACGGGATAGTCCACTGTTAAAAAATATCTAAATCATTGAATTTATTTGTAAAAATACTGAAAAGCGACGCCGGTGGATGTCTCAGGATATCCCTGTCGAAGGTGTGTGAAAGACGGTGGAAGACTCGATAATCCACAAATGCACAGGCCCTACAACAACAACATCTTTTCTTTCTTACTTATTTATATTTAGGTGGCTCGGCTTGGTCCAAGGGGAGATATGCAATGATCGGTGACTGGCTTGCCAATGGCTATCTCTGGATAAAGGCCCTGCATGTGATCTCCGTGATTGCCTGGATGGCCGGTCTGTTCTACTTGCCGCGCCTCTATGTCCATCATACCGAGAAGACAGAAGCCGGGACAGAGATGGATACCGTCTTCCAGATGATGGAGAGGAAGCTGCTGAAGCTGATCATGAACCCTTCCATGATCGCGAGCTGGCTGTTTGGACTGCTGCTGGTCCTCACACCCGGGATCGTGGATTGGTCAGCCGTCTGGCCCTACACCAAGGGTCTGTCTATCCTGGCGATGACTTGGTTCCATATGTGGCTCGCGGCGCATCGACATGATTTTGTAAAAGGCGAGTTCAAGCTGTCGGGTCGGACTTACAGGATGATGAACGAGCTTCCGACAGTCTTGATGATCGTGATCGTCATCTCTGTCATTGTCCGGTTCTGACCACTTATTGGCTAAGTTGAACAGGGCAGGAATTGACTCCCGGCTCGAAACTTCCTAGATCGACCAGCAATGGCAGTCCTGCCAGGTCCCTCCATTCAAGACGACATCGCGACCGGATTTTCCGGAGCAGGATATATTTACATGGCTGACACCTCCCTTACGCTTTCCGAACTCAAGGCAAAGACCCCCAAAGATCTTCTTGCCGTGGCGGAGGAACTGGAGATCGACAACGCATCCACGATGCGGAAGGGCGACATGATGTTCGCCATTCTGAAGGAGCGTGCCGAGGATGGTTGGGAAATCTCGGGAGACGGTGTCCTCGAAGTCATGCAGGACGGGTTTGGCTTCCTGCGGTCGCCTGAGGCCAATTACCTGCCAGGTCCCGATGACATCTATGTCTCCCCGGATATGATCCGGCAACACGCTCTGCGGACGGGAGATACCGTTGATGGCGTGATCCAGGCACCGCGTGAGAATGAACGCTATTTCGGGATGACGAAAGTCACCCAGATCAACTTCGAGGAACCCGAGAAAGCGCGCCACAAGGTCAATTTCGACAACCTGACGCCGCTCTACCCCGATGAGCGGTTGAACATGGAGATCGACGATCCCACGATCCGGGATCGTTCGGCGAGGATCATCGATCTCGTCGCACCGATCGGCAAAGGGCAACGTTGTCTGATCGTGGCACCGCCTCGGACCGGTAAGACCGTCTTGCTGCAGAACATTGCGCATTCGATCGAACGAAACCATCCGGAATGCTATCTCATCGTTCTCCTGATCGATGAACGCCCGGAAGAAGTCACCGACATGCAGCGCAGTGTTAAGGGTGAGGTCATTTCCTCGACCTTTGATGAGCCGGCGACTCGCCATGTCGCTGTCTCGGAAATGGTGATCGAGAAGGCAAAGCGTCTGATAGAACACAAACGAGATGTTGTTATTCTTCTGGATTCGATCACTAGACTTGGTAGGGCTTTCAATACCGTCGTCCCGTCTTCCGGCAAGGTTCTGACCGGTGGTGTCGATGCGAATGCGTTGCAACGACCGAAGCGCTTCTTTGGTGCGGCGCGGAACATCGAAGAAGGCGGTTCTTTGACTATCATTGCAACCGCGCTGATCGACACTGGCAGCCGGATGGACGAGGTTATCTTTGAAGAATTCAAGGGTACGGGTAACTCCGAGATCGTTCTTGACCGCAAGGTTGCAGACAAGCGGGTCTTCCCGGCAATGGATATCCTGAAGTCCGGCACCCGGAAGGAAGACCTTCTGGTGAACAAGATTGATCTTCAGAAGACCTTTGTTCTACGTCGGATCCTGAATCCGATGGGGACAACAGACGCAATCGAGTTCCTGATTTCGAAACTGAAGCAAACAAAGACAAACGCAGAGTTCTTCGACTCGATGAACACCTGACCGGTTAGTTTTCGGAGAGAGAGATGGATACAATCTATGCTCTGGCCACGGCGCCTGGCCGTGCCGGCGTGGCAATTGTTCGTGTCTCAGGGACGGAAGCGAGGAATGTCTGTCGGTCTTTGGCCGGGGACGTTCCGGATCCGCGGATGGCATCCTTGCGGCGACTTCGGCATCAGGGCGATGTTATCGACGAGGCTCTGACTCTGTTCTTTCCAAAGGGCGCCAGTTTTACCGGGGAAGATGTTGTTGAGTTTCAGACCCATGGCAGCCCGGCTGTTATTTCGCGTATTTCACGGGTGCTCTCTGGTCTGGATCGCGTGCGTGCGGCTGAACCCGGTGAATTCACGCGGCGTGCCCTGGAGAACGGGCGCCTTAACCTGGCAGAAGTGGAGGGCTTGGCGGATCTGATCGACGCTGAAACGGAAGCTCAACGCGTCCAGGCTTTCAGAACATTTGACGGTGACCTTGGTCGGCAGGTTGAAACCTGGAGACGGGATCTCATTCGGGCGGCCGCGCTCGTTGAAGCCAGCATTGATTTTGCCGACGAAGAAGTTCCGGAAGATGTTGTGCCTGAGGTCACGAGTATTCTTCAGTCACTGGTCGCGTCTTTCCGCTCCGAGGTGAACGGAGTGGGTGTTGCGGAGCGGATTCGATCGGGTTTTGAAGTGGCTATTGTCGGTCCGCCAAATGTTGGAAAATCAACGCTTTTGAACAGGTTAGCGGGTCGAGAGGCCGCGATTATCTCTGAATTTGCTGGCACAACGCGTGATGTGATTGAAGTTCGCATGGATGTGAGCGGTATGCCTGTGACTTTTCTTGATACAGCGGGCGTTCGAGAAACGGACGATGCTATCGAGGCTCTGGGTGTTGAGCGCGCACTGGAGAGAGCTAGAGCGGCCGATATTCGTGTTGTGTTAGGATCTGTCAGTGACGAGCTGAGCCTTCAGCCAGATGATATTGTTCTGGTCCCGAAGTCTGATCAGACACCAGATTTGAGTGGGATGGGAATCTCGGGACTGACTGGTGATGGCGTTTCACCCTTGATGGAACATATTTCACGCATTTTGTCCGGGCGGGTAGCTGAAACAGGCGTCGCCACAAGAATTCGCCACAAAGAGGCCCTTACGGAGTCAGTTGATGCTTTGGAGATGGCATTGTGGAGTCTATCCTCGGACGATATTGAACTTGAACTCAGTGCCGAGTCGATACGCATCGCCACACGGAAGGTGGATTCTTTGGTCGGACGGATTGGTGTTGAAGATCTTTTGGGAGAGATCTTCAGTAGTTTTTGCATCGGCAAGTAAGGATTGTTTCACGTGAAACACGATTTTGATGTTGTCGTTGTGGGCGGAGGACACGCCGGCTGCGAGGCAGCTGCGGCGGCCGCCCGTATGGGTGTCAAGACAGCACTGGTCACTCTGAAAGAGAGTGACCTAGGTGTGATGTCGTGCAACCCGGCCATAGGTGGCTTGGGTAAAGGACATCTTGTTCGGGAGATTGACGCGCTTGATGGATTGATGGCCCGCATCGCCGATCGAGCGGGTATTCAATTTCGTTTGCTGAACCGCAAAAAGGGCCCAGCTGTCCAAGGCCCGCGCGCGCAGGCTGATCGCATGATCTATCGGACAGCGATGCGTGAAGAGATCGCGAAGATCGAAGGACTTCAGTTATTGCCGGGTGAAGTCTCAGGACTGATCCAGGCTGACCAGTCTGTTTCTGGTATCAGACTTGCCGATGGATCAGAAATACATGCCCGCGCTGTTGTTCTTACAACAGGAACGTTCTTGAACGGCATTATTCACATCGGGGACGAACAGTCTTCAGGTGGCAGGATCGGCGACAAAAACTCAACTCTCCTTGCAGAGCAATTACGCGCTTTAGGATTGTATACTGGGCGTTTGAAAACGGGGACGCCGCCGCGTCTGGATGGCCGAACGATCAATTGGGAGGTTTTGGAAGCGCAACCAGGCGACCCGCGTCCCACGATGTTCTCGTTTCTGTCCGATGCGCCAACTGCGCGACAGATCTCCTGCGGGATCACGCACACAAACACGCAAACACATGAAATAATTGGTAAAAACCTATCGAGATCGGCCATGTATGGCGGACATATCGAGGGAGTGGGGCCGAGGTATTGCCCATCCATCGAGGATAAGGTTGTCCGTTTCGCGGAAAAGCAGTCTCATCAGATTTTCCTCGAGCCAGAGGGATTGGATAGCCACACGGTCTATCCAAACGGAATTTCAACGTCGCTTCCACGCGAGGTTCAGGAGGACTACGTTCATTCCATTAGAGGATTGGAAAACAGCGCTATCCTTCAACCCGGCTACGCGATTGAATATGACTATGTGGATCCGCGCAGCCTGGACAACACACTGGCGACAAAGTCTTTGCCCGGTTTGTATCTGGCGGGGCAGGTCAATGGTACGACCGGGTATGAAGAGGCCGCCGCGCAGGGAATGGTCGCTGGGCTGAATGCCGCTGCTTATGTATCAGGGAGAGAGCCCGTTGGGTTTTCCCGTCACTCCAGCTATATCGGCGTCATGGTGGACGATCTTACGACGCAGGGTGTGAGTGAACCCTATCGGATGTTTACGTCGCGTGCTGAATACCGACTTTCCCTACGTGCTGACAATGCGGATCAAAGACTGACGCCTCTCGCAATGGAACTTGGGATTGTATCCAAGCGGCGAGAAGACGCCTTCATACGGAAGCAGAAAGCGCTTGATGGTTTGAAGTCTGCGATGCAAAGCGTTCGGGTGTCGTCGAGGAGGCTTTGCGAAGCGGGTGTCAAAGTGAATCCGGATGGGCCACAACGGACATTGCTTGATGCATTGGCTTTGCCCGGAGCCACGGGTTCTAACCTTTCCGAGTTTATGTCGGGCTTTGACGTCCACGATCCCGGCGTTCTTGAGCAGGTCTCTCGGGACGCGCTCTATCGACATTACATTGATCGCCAGCAGAAAGATGTTGAGGCGTTGAATCGTGATGAAACGTGGAAGATCCCGAACGGTTTTGCCTATTCGGCCTTGGCGGGGCTTTCAAACGAACTCCGGAGCAAACTCGAACGGGTCCGGCCGAGCACATTGGCGCAAGCCGGGCGAATTGACGGAATGACTCCCGCGGCGCTTTCCTTGATCCTCGCGCACCTCAGGCGACAAGAGCGTCGAAATGCTTGATGGCGATGGATTGGAGAAAGTGCTCGGAGAGACTGTTTCACGTGAAACAGTGGATATGCTGGAGACCCATCTCGCCCTCCTCGAGAAGTGGAATCCCGCGATAAACCTGGTTTCGTCCGGCAGTCTAAAGGATGGATGGAGCCGCCATACCATTGATTCAGCTCAAGTTTTCGTACCAGGACGCAATCGTGCCGGTCTATGGGTCGATTTTGGTTCGGGTGGAGGATTCCCGGGTTTGGTCGCCGCCATTCTGGCCACTGAACTTGCACCAGATCTACGTTTTGTGCTGGTCGAAAGTGACAAGCGAAAATCTGCGTTCCTCTTGAATGCGGTAAATACCCTCAAACTGAATGTCACGATTCTCGCCGAGAGAGTAGAGGCGCTTCCGTGTCAGTCGGCGCAAGTCATTTCCGCGAGAGCGGTATCGGAGCTTGGTCAGCTATTGAACTATGCAGAACCTCACTTGGCCGAGGATGGAATTTGCATTTTTCCAAAGGGAGAACGGTATGAGCAGGAAATTTCAAGAGCGGAGAAACACTGGCGCTTCAAGCTCGCGCAAAGGCAAAGTATAACCGATCCGAAAGCCGTTATTCTTGTTCTTGGAGATATCCAGCGTGTCTGATGGGACCAGCCCGCGTGCCGCGAAAATCATCGTGATCGCGAACCAGAAAGGCGGTGTTGGGAAAACAACCACCGCGATAAATCTTGGGGCCGCTCTCGCCGAGATTGGCCAGAAAACCCTGATTGTAGACTTGGATCCCCAAGGAAATGCTTCAACCGGCCTGGGGATTGCGCTCTCAGATCGAACTGTGACGACATATGATCTCCTCCTGGAAGACGCATCGCTCGAGAACGTCTACCAGAAGACCCACCGCGAAGAGTTGTTCGTGGCGCCTTCAACAACCGATTTGAGTTCGGCCGATATCGAGCTTGTTTCGAATGAACGCCGGAGTTTTCTGCTCCATGATGCTCTGAGACGGCCTGAAGTCACCAAGTTGGGCTTCGACCACATACTCATTGACTGTCCGCCATCTTTGAATCTGTTGACGATAAACGCAATGGTTGCGGCCCATTCGTTATTGGTTCCATTGCAGAGCGAGTTTTTCGCCTTGGAAGGGTTGTCCCAGCTCATGTTGACCCTGCGCGAAGTGAGACAAAGCGCGAATCCGTCTCTTCGAATAGAAGGTGTTGTTCTCACCATGTTCGACGCGCGGAACAACCTTTCGCTTCAGGTCGAACAGGACGCACGGGAAGCTTTGGGCGAGCTTGTGTTCAATACGCGAATTCCCAGAAACGTTCGAATAAGCGAAGCGCCGAGTTTCGCGCAGACGGTTCTCGAGTATGATACCCGGTCAAAGGGCAGCGCTGCGTACAGGGCGTTGGCGGAAGAAATGATCGCACGCAGCGTTCGTGCTTCAGACTGAGAAGGTTCCAATGGAAAAGAAGAACAAGAAATCTCGCGGCCTGGGGCGGGGTCTTTCCGCGCTGATGGCAGACGTCTCGGTGGAGCCGCAGACTGCCGGTGGAGATCACGTCGGATCAGTAGAACGATTTGTTCCCATTGAACTAATTGAAGCTAACCCCGATCAGCCGAGGAAGAGCTTCGCGGCCGGGGCGCTTCAGGAACTCGCAGAGTCGATTCGCGAAAAGGGTGTTCTTCAGCCACTGATTGTGCGGCGGAGCCCCCGCGATTCTGAAGGGTTCGAAATCGTTGCGGGCGAGCGGCGTTGGCGTGCCGCTCAGATGGCGCAACTTCATGAACTTCCTGTGCTGGTAAGGGAACTTGGCGATACGGAAGTTCTTGAAATTGCGATTATTGAGAATATCCAGCGAGCTGACCTCAATGCGATTGAAGAAGCGCAAGGTTATAGGCAACTTATCGATCGTTTTGGTCATACGCAGGAGCAACTTGCACAGGCGCTTAGCAAGAGCCGTAGCCATATTGCAAATATCATGCGCCTTCTACAGCTTCCGGACGATGTCCAGGGATTGCTACGAGAAGGCAAACTGTCCGCTGGTCATGCCCGTGCGCTGATAACTTCGGATAGACCCTCAGAGCTGGCACGAGAGGTCGTCGCTCGTGGTTTGTCCGTGCGTGAGACAGAGGCTCTTGTCAAACGCAACGCGGAGCAGAAGGAGGCACCGAACAACCAGCGCAAGCGGGCACCTGAAAAGGATGCCGATACACGGGCTCTTGAGTCGGACCTTTCCGCGAATCTAAGAATGAAAGTGTCGATCGATCATCTCGATGTCGATGGGACGGGCAACCTTACGATCCGTTACAAGTCTCTCGATCAACTCGACGCCTTGTGCCAGCTTCTGTCGGTCAGCCCGTTGGACGAGACCATATAAAGACCAGTACTGCGGTTAGAACGACAGCCTGGAGGAGCAGAATAGCCGCGGAGAGTTGGGCCAAGAGAGAAAGCCCGAAGACGCCACCGATCGAGAGGGTTGCGAGCCGCTTGCCGCCCATTGAAATGGCACCTTTTACTCTCCAATCGGCGATGCTTGGCCCGAACACGGCATGCTCCACCAGCCAATCGTGTAACCGGTCGGACGACCGTGAAAAACAGAAGGCTGCCAACAAGATAAAGGGGACGGTCGGAAGGAGAGGCAACACAACTCCAATGAGGCCAAGCAGAAGCGAGACACCGCCCAAGGTGGCCCAAAATACCTTCATTTCGATCCCAGAATTAGCTCGCGTAGAACGGCATTCAGGATGTTTCGTCCGCGCACGGTGGTCCTGACACGTTCTCCATCTTGATTGAGCATTCCGGCTTGCACCATTTCTTGAATTCGTTCCGGCATTCCCGGATCGGCTCCCATGTTCATCAAACGGCCAAGCGAGATCCCATGCCGATGCCGCAATCCCATCATGAGATATTCTTCTGCTCGCTCCTGTCCACCCAACGGACGGGATTCCCAGAAGGGCAGAGACTGGCTCTCTGCTCCGGCCAACCAGACAGAGGGGTCGGATGCCGATACGCACGCGTTTCGGATACCCTCAAAGGTTAGTCGGCCATGGGCGCCGGGTCCTATACCTAGGTAGTCTCCACCGGACCAATACAATATATTGTGTCTGCTTTCAGCCCCTGGGCGCGCGAAATTCGAAATCTCGTAGAGATCGAGTCCATGGGAAGCGCAGGTTTCGACCGTCAGATCATACATGTCGCCTGCGAGGTCCTCATCCGGAAGTCCAGCCAAGCCGCCAGCAGCATGACGTTGTCCGAATGCCGTCCCTGGCTCGATCGTCAGTTGGTAAAGGGACAAGTGATCGATTGCCATATCCAAGGCCCGTTGCAGCTCACTCCGCCATGCCGCAAGAGATTGATCCTGGCGTGCGTAGATCAGGTCAAACGACACCCGCTCGAAGACCTGTCGCGCAACCTCGAACGCTTTCTGCGCGTCCTGAGTAGAATGCAGTCGCCCGAGCCGTCGCAGATCCTCATCGAGCAAGGATTGCACACCAAGAGACAACCGGTTGACGCCGGCCTCTCGATACCCTTCGAAACGACCAATCTCCACAGATGTCGGGTTGGCTTCCAGCGTGACTTCCAGATCGTTGGAGACAGCCCAGCACTGACGGACTTCGTCCAGCACGGCGCGAACCGTTTGGGGCGCCATCAAACTGGGAGTTCCCCCTCCGAAATAGATGGAATCGAGTTTTCGTCCCTGAAGTAGCTCAGCTGAAGCACGGATCTGGCGTCGATACGCCTCGGCCCACCGCGCCTGATCGATAGAAGCAGCCACATGGGAGTTGAAGTCGCAATAGGGGCATTTCGATTGGCAGAATGGCCAGTGCAGATAGAGGCCAAACCCGGCGTTCTGCCAATCAGCTATCGGCAAAACAACCTGCTACAAGTTTGGCAAAGGCATCGGCCCGATGACTCATCGAATGCTTCCGTACCGGATCCATCTCACCAAAGGTCTCCGTCTCGCCGACCGGTTGAAACATCGGATCAAAGCCGAATCCATGTTCACCGCGGAGCGGCCAGACGAGGCGGCCTTCGACCCGACCGTCAAAGATTTCATCATGCCCGTCCGGCCAGGCGAGACACAGCACGCAGTGAAAGCGCGCAACACGAGGCTCTTGCGCCGAACGCTCTTCGCATTTGTCCCAAACCGTCGTCATCGCCATCTTGAAATCGCGTCCATTGGGCGTTTCAGCCCAATCCGCAGTATAGACCCCGGGCGCGCCACCCAAAGCGTCAACACTCAAGCCGCTGTCGTCGGACAAGGCCGGCAAACCGCTTGCCTTCGCCGCCGCATGCGCCTTGATCCGAGCGTTGCCGATGAAGGTGTCCTCGGTTTCCTCCGGTTCGGCCAGCCCCAGTTCTCCTGCGGACTGAACCGAGACGCCGAATGGCGCCAGGAGATCACCGATCTCGCGCACCTTGCCAGCGTTGTGAGAGGCGATCACGAGGTCATTGCCGTCAAACCGACGCATCTCAGCCCTCCACAGCCGCTTTTTGCGCCGCAACCAGCTCGGCAACACCGCTTTCGGCGAGGTCCATCAGCGTGGAAAGCTCCTCACGTCCGAAGGTTGCGCCCTCCGCCGAGGCCTGGACTTCAATCAGACGACCGCGTCCGGTCATGACGAAATTCGCATCCGTCCCGGCCTCGCTATCCTCCGGATAGTCCAGATCCACCACCGGTTGCCCGGCATAGACCCCGCAGGATACCGCCGCCACGTGATCGATGATCGGATCGCTGATCACATCGCCGGCCTTCAGAAGCTTGTTCACGGCGAGACGCAGCGCGACCCATCCGCCGGTGATCGATGCACAGCGTGTTCCGCCATCAGCCTGGATCACATCGCAATCCACAACAATCTGCCGCTCGCCGAGAGCGACCCGGTCGATGCCGGCCCGAAGCGCCCGCCCGATCAGTCGCTGAATTTCCTGCGTCCGCCCGGATTGCCCACGCTTCGCTTCCCGGTTCATCCGGCTATGCGTCGCGCGCGGCAGCATCCCGTATTCTGCCGTGACCCATCCCAGGCCGCTGTTTTTCAGGAAAGGCGGCACCCGTTCGTCGATTGTCGCGGTGCAGAGCACATGCGTGTCGCCGCATTTGATCAGGCACGACCCTTCCGCATGCCGGGTCACCCCGGTTTCGATCGAAATCTCTCGCATCTGGTTCACTTCACGGCCGGACGGGCGCATAGGGTCTCTCCTTGTAGATTTGCCCCTCTCTTGGCGATGACGGACGTATGATGCAAGCCCGATTGACCTCAGGGGCCCAAGGCACCTAAATCAAATTCCGAGCAGGGCCAATCCGAGCACCCAGATGAACAACGCGTCCCAGATCCTCGACCAGATGAACGAACGCTCCCGCGAAGTCTTCCGTCGGGTGGTCGAAGGGTATCTGACATCCGGCGAACCGGTTGGCTCGCGTACGCTTACACGCTCGCTTTCCGAGAAGGTTTCCGCCGCCACGGTGCGAAACGTGATGCAGGACCTCGAATATCTCGGGCTGCTGGACTCGCCGCATGTATCTGCCGGCCGCGTACCGACCCAGCAAGGACTCCGCATGTTCGTCGACGGACTTCTGGAAGTGCGCGATCTCGACCAGCAGGACCGCGAACGGATCGATGCGACGCTCGGCACTCCGGAGTCCGATATTGGCGATCTCATGACCCGCGTCGGCTCTGCGCTCTCCGGAGCGACACAGGTCGCCAGCCTTGTGCTTGCCCCCAAACACGAAGCCCCGATCCGGCATATCGAGTTCGTTCAGCTTGCGGCGGACCGTGCTCTCGTCGTGCTTGTCTTCGCCGATGGCCAGGTCGAGAACCGCGTCTTCACCCCTCCACCGGGTCAGACTCCGTCTTCGTTGCGAGAAGCCGCAAATTTTCTGAACTCACTTGCAGAAGGCCGTACCCTGTCCGAACTGCGACACACCATCGGTCAGGAAATCGTGAAACGTCGCCGGGAGATCGACGTTCTCGCCCGCGATATGGTCGATAGCGGCCTTGCTACCTGGGCCGATGCCGGAGAATCCACGGAGCGCCTGATTGTCCGTGGTCGGGCGAACCTCTTGGAAGAAGGGGCTGAAGCAGCGGATCTCGACCGCATCCGAACCCTTTTCGATGATCTAGAGCGCAAGCGCGACATCGCCGACTTTCTTGAGCTCACCGAAGAGGGCGAAGGTGTGCGCATTTTTATCGGCTCTGAGAACAAGCTTTTCTCACTTTCGGGTTCCTCTCTGGTGGTTTCTCCCTATATGAACGCTGATCGAAAGATTGTGGGCGCGGTCGGTGTGATCGGCCCCACGCGACTGAATTATGGACGCATCGTGCCCATCGTGGACTACACGGCACAGCTGCTGGGCAGGATGCTATCGGACCGGAGCTAGAGGCGACGATGGCGGACAAGAAGACGGACGAAACGCTGGACGAGAAGATCGAAGAAATCTCCATCGAGGGCCTTGCCGAGGATGCCGAGGAATTCATCGGCGATCCGCTTGCGGAAGACGACGAACTGGAGACGATCCGCGCCGAGCGGGACGAGTTCCGCGACCGCTTCATGCGCGCGCTCGCCGATGCCGAGAACTCCCGCAAGCGCTCCGAGCGCGACCGGCGTGAGGCGGAGCAATATGGAGGCTCCAAGCTCTCTCGCGACATATTGCCGGTCTATGACAATCTCAAACGTGCGCTGGATGCTGCAACGGCTGAGCAGCGCGAACAGGCTGCCGCTTTGATCGAGGGCGTCGAGTTGACTCTTCGCGAGCTGCTCAATGTCTTCTCGAAGCATGGTATCACGTTGGTTCAGCCGGCAGTCGGCGAGAAGTTCGACCCGCAGATCCATCAGGCGATGTTCGAAGCGCCGGTTCCCAACACGGTTGCCGGCGACATCATCCAGGTCATGACGGAAGGATTCCTGCTGCATGACCGGCTGTTGCGTCCGGCGCAGGTCGGTGTCTCCTCGACGCCGGCGGGTTGATCGTTCAGCTTTTCTCTCGCGCGAGAGCCTTGAGGTCGTAGATCAGCGACAGGGCCTCGCGCGGCGATAGCTCATCCGGCAGAACCTCGTCCAGACGCTCGACAATAGCGCTCGGTGCTGTCTTTGCCGCGGGTGCCGGGGCGGGGGGGACGGCCGAGAACAGTGGCAGATCGTCGATCAGCGCAAGCTGCCGCTTCCCGCCCTCGCGATCCCCCTTTTCCAGTTGGTCCAGCACAACCCGCGCCCGTTCGACGACCGAAGCAGGCAACCCGGCAAGCCGAGCCACCTGGACCCCGTAGGATCGATCTGCCGCGCCGTCGCGAACCTCGTGCAGGAAGATCACTTCGCCTTCCCATTCCTTGACCGCCACGGTTGCGTTCTCAACCCCGTCCAGTTTCGTGGCCAGAGTCGTAAGTTCATGATAATGCGTGGCAAATAGCGCCCGGCAGCGATTTGTGGCATGCAGGTGCTCGAGTGTTGCCCAGGCTATGGAGAGTCCGTCATAGGTCGCCGTTCCGCGCCCGATCTCGTCGAGAATGACCAGGGAACGTTCATCCGCCTGGTTCAGAATTGTGGCCGTTTCGACCATCTCGACCATGAAGGTTGATCGCCCGCGCGCCAGGTCGTCGGAAGCGCCGACCCGGCTGAAGAGCGAGGACACAACGCCGATCATCGCCGATGAAGCCGGCACGAAACTCCCCGACTGCGCCAACAGCGCAATCAACGCGTTCTGACGTAGATAGGTCGACTTACCGGCCATGTTGGGGCCGGTGAGCAACCGCACATGCGCCGCGTCATCCGGCGCCGTCAGCAGACAATCATTGCCGACAAACGCTTTTCCTTCGCGCTTCAGAGCATGTTCGACCACGGGATGTCGCCCGCCGGACACGTCGAAATCCCGGCTTTGATCCACCGTTGGCCGGGTCCAGTTCTCTCCCCGCGCAAGATCGGCCAAACCGGACGCGACATCCAACTCCGCCAGGGCACCGGCCGCTGCACCAGTCTCGCCCGCACCCGTCAGAACCTCTGCCCGCAGCGCTTCGAACAAACGTTTCTCGATCTCCTGGACACGGTTTCCAGCGTTGAGAATGCGCGTTTCCAGTTCGGACAACTCGACGGTCGTAAACCGTACTGCGTTGGCCGTGGTTTGCCGATGGATGAACGACTCCGACAGCGGGGCAGAGAGCATCTTTTCGGCATGCGTTGCCGTTGTTTCGACAAAATACCCTAAGACATTGTTATGTTTTACTTTTAAAGAAGCTATCCCGGTTTCCGCTGCATAGCGGGCTTGAAGCGAGGCAACCACGCCGCGCCCTTCGTCGCGCAGGGTCCGGACCTCGTCCAGTTCGGCGTCATAACCGGCCGCGATGAAGCCGCCATCTCGCAGCATCAGCGGCGGCTCGGCCACAAGCGCGGCCTCGAGCCGATCAACCATCTCGTCGTGACCATTCAGCCCGGCGGTCAGCGGTGCCAGCAACTCTGATCCATTAGTCTCCGAGAGGATCGCAGCAATCTCCCCGGCCTGGGTCAGTCCGGCCCGGATCGCCGCGAGATCCCGCGGTCCACCGCGTTCCAGAGACAGGCGTGACAGCGCCCGGTCGATGTCCGGCACCTTGCGGAGAGCTGCTCGCAACGTGTCGGCAGTGGATATTCCGTCAACAAAAAATGATACGACATCAAGTCGTTCAAGGATTTTGTCGATATTGCAGGAAGGGCTGGAAATCCGCCGTGCCAGCAGACGCCCGCCTGCCGCGGTCACCGTCCGGTCGATAGCGGCGAGCAGGGATCCTTCACGCCCGCCCGACAGGCTGGCGGTCAGTTCGAGATTGCGACGTGTGGCAGCGTCGATCTGCATCACGTCGCCACCAAGATCCCGTTGCGGCGGCCGCAGAAGCGGCAGCTTTCCCTTCTGTGTCAGTTCCAGATAGGCGGTGATCGCTCCAAGCGCTGCAATCTCGGCCCGTTCGAACGAGCCGTAGACCTTCAGTTCCGAAACCCCGAATATCCGACACAGCCGCTGCTCGGCGCCCGAACTGTCAAAGCTGGACCGGGCGACTGGTGTCAGCGCCGCGCCGGATTCCTCAACAAGCTCGCGAAGTGCCGATTCCTCGCTTTCGGAGACCAGCACTTCACGCGGGGCCAGCCGCGCCAGTTCCGGACCGAGCCGAACGAGCGGGCAGGGGCCGACACGCAACTCCCCGGTCGAGATATCCACTGTCGCCAGCGCTGCGGCGTCCCGGATTCGCGCGATTCCACAGAGGAAGTTGTTCCGCCGCGCGTCGAGCAGGCTGTCTTCCGTCAGGGTTCCGGGTGTGACCAACCGAACCACTTCGCGCCGAACCACAGCTTTGTAGCCGCGTTTCTTCGCCTCCGCCGGATCTTCCATCTGTTCGCAGACGGCAACGCGAAACCCCTTGCGGATCAGAGTCAGCAGGTAGCCCTCGGCCGCATGGACCGGCACGCCACACATCGGAATGTCCTCGCCGGCATGCTTGCCCCGCTTGGTCAGCGCAATATCGAGCGCGGCGGAGGCGGCCACGGCGTCATCGAAGAACATCTCGTAGAAATCGCCCATCCGATAGAAGAGCAGCGCCTCGGGATGGCCTGCCTTGATCTCCAGATATTGCGCCATCATCGGCGTGACGGTCACGGGCATTCCCCCAATCCAGTGTCGCGTTCGGCGCAGACTATGCGAGGCAAGCCCGGCTTTGAAGCCGCCTTCCCAAGCTATCCACAGCTTCCTGTATCGCGCCGCGTCAATCGGCGGTTTCGTATTCCCCGGAAAGAAGGGATATTCGTGTTCCGGAATGAAAAGATCCCTAGGGAGGGCGGTCCTCATGGCCAAGAAACAAATCACATCCGACGAGGCGCTTCTCTATCATCTGGAGCCAACGCCGGGAAAGTTCGAGGTTGTCGCCACCAAGCCGATGACCACGCAGAGAGACCTGTCACTCGCGTATTCTCCCGGCGTTGCCGTCCCGGTCGAGGCGATCGCCGAAAACCCGGCAACCGCCTATGACTACACGGCAAAAGGCAACACAGTCGCGGTGATTTCCAACGGCACGGCGATCCTCGGGCTCGGGAATCTCGGCGCGCTGGCGTCCAAACCGGTCATGGAAGGCAAGGCGGTGCTCTTCAAGCGCTTCGCCGATATCAACTCCATCGATATCGAGCTGGATACCGAAGATCCGGATGAGTTCATCAATGCGGTGAAGCTCATGGGTCCGGCTTTCGGCGGCATCAACCTTGAAGACATCAAGGCGCCGGAATGCTTTATCATCGAGCAGCAGCTCAAGGAAAAGATGGACATCCCCGTCTTCCATGACGATCAGCACGGCACGGCCGTTATCTGTGCGGCGGGTCTGATCAATGCGCTGCAGATCACCGGCAAGAAGATTGAAGATTGCAAGATCGTGCTCAACGGCGCGGGCGCAGCCGGTATCGCCTGTATCGAGCTCGTGAAGCATATGGGCGCCAAGCATGACAATTGCATCGTCTGCGATACCAAGGGCGTGATCTTCCAGGGCCGCAAGAAGGGCATGAACCAGTGGAAATCGGCCCATGCGGCGAAGACCCCTGACCGGACGCTGGAAGATGCGATGAAGGGCGCCGATGTCTTCCTTGGTGTCTCCGCCAAGGGTGCGCTGACACCGGATATGGTCGCCTCGATGAATGATGATCCGATCATCTTCGCCATGGCAAACCCTGATCCCGAGATCACGCCGGAAGAGGCCTACGAGGTTCGCGCCGATGCTATCGTTGCCACCGGGCGTTCGGATTATCCCAATCAGGTCAATAACGTGCTGGGTTTCCCGTATCTCTTCCGCGGGGCGCTGGACATCCAGGCCCGGGCAATCAACGAGGAGATGAAGATCGCCTGCGCCCAGGCATTGGCCGAACTCGCGCGGGAGGATGTGCCCGACGAGGTGGCCATGGCTTATGGTCGCAAGCTGAGCTTCGGCCGGGAATACATCATCCCGACTCCTTTCGACCCGCGTCTGATCTATACGATCCCACCGGCCGTTGCCCGCGCTGGGATTGAGACCGGCGTTGCCCGGCGCCCGATCGTTGACATGGATGGCTACGAGCAGACGCTCCGCGCGCGGATGGACCCGACCGCGACCATCCTCTCCTCGATCTCCGCACGCGCCAAGGCGGCCCAGGCCCGGATGATCTTTGCCGAGGGCGACGATCCGAAGGTATTGCGCGCGGCCGTTGCCTATCAACGGCAGGGTTTCGGAAAGGCGCTGGTCGTCGGTCGCGAAAAGAATGTGAAAAAGAAGCTTGAAGAAGCCGGGATGGGCGAGGCCTATCGTGAACTGACCGTGGTCAACGCGGCCAATTCCCGTCATCTCGAAGCCTATACCGCCTTCCTCTACAAGAAGTTGCAGCGCAAGGGTTTCGATACCTCCGATATCTACCGCATGGCGGCGCGCGACCGCCATGTCTTCTCGGCTCTGATGCTTGCCCATGGTCATGGCGACGGCCTGGTGACGGGTGTGACCCGCAAGGCCGCGCATGTTCTGCACCAGATGAACCGCGTCTTCCCGGCTTCGGCCGAGGATGGCGCCGTGGGCGTCACGGCGGTCCTTCACAAGGGCCGCATCGTTCTTGTTGCGGACACGCTGGTGCATGAATGGCCGGACGAGGAAGATCTTGGTGATATCGCCATCGCTGCTGCGAAGGTGGCGCGTGGTCTCGGGTTGGAGCCTCGCGTTGCCTTTGCCAGTTTCTCGACCTTCGGCTACCCGGTCTCCGAGCGCGCCCACAAGATGCATATCGCGCCGAGCGTACTCGACAAGCGTGGCGTCGATTTCGAGTATGACGGCGAAATGACAGTCGATGTGGCATTGAACCGAGAGCAGATGGCGCTTTACCCGTTCTGCCGGCTCTCCGGACCGGCGAATATCCTCGTCATGCCGGCGCGGCACTCGGCCTCCATCTCTGTGAAGCTCCTGTCGGAAATGGCGGGCGCGACCGTGATCGGTCCAATCCTGTCCGGCGTCGGAGCCCAGATCCAGATCTGCCACACGGGCGCGACGGTGAATGACATCCTTCACATGGCCTCGATTGCGGCCTGCAAGATCGGATAGCGACATGGCACTCTACAACCTGGGTTCTATCAATACCGACTGGTTCTATCAGGTGACTCACTGTCCGATGGATGGTGAAACGGTCGCCGCAGATGGCTGCGTCAACGGATTGGGTGGCAAGGGCGCCAACCAGTCTGTCGCTGCCGCACGGGCGGGATCCGTGGTCCATCATATCGGGTCAGTCGGTGGCGAAGGGGTCTGGGCTGTGGAACAGCTCAAGTCGATGGGGGTGGATGTCACTCATGTCGCCATCGAACTGACTGGGCCGACGGGTCATGCCCTGATTTTTGTCACCCCCGATGGCGAAAACCGGATTGTGATTTTCCCCGGTACCAATCGGATGATCGAGGACGCGGACGTCAAGACAGCGCTGTCGCGCGCGAAACCGAAAGACACGCTGCTGATTCAGAACGAAACCAACGCACAGGCCTTTGCCGCCCAGCGGGCCAAGGCGCGGGGCATGCGGGTGGTGTATTCCGCAGCGCCATTCGATTTGGAATCCGTGCGGGAAATGCTGCCGCATGCTGATCTATTGGCCGTGAATTCTGTCGAGGCAGCGCAACTCGCCGAAGCGCTTGGCGTGGAGATTACGGCGCTGCCGGTGCCGGAATTGCTCGTGACGCGAGGCGCAAAAGGGGCGACTTGGCATGATCTCAAGGAGGGCGAAAGCCTGTTCGTTCCTGCGCCAAAGGTCGATCCGGTGGACACGACGGGCGCTGGCGATACCTTTGCCGGCTATTTCTGTGCTGGACAGGATCAGGGCTTGGCGGTTGCAGAATGCCTGGAACTTGCGGTCGGGGCTGCCGCTCTGAAAGTAACCCGTCCGGGAACCTCTGAGGCGATTCCGTCGCTGTCAGAGGTCCGCCTGTTCCTCGAATCTCTCCCCGCGGCACAATAGGCCGATGGTGTCAGGCAAGTCGGCAAGAAAAAAGGCGGGTCAGAAACCCGCCTTTTTCCAATTTTCGAGATCTTGCGATCTTAGCTGCAGCTGGCTGCGGCGGCTGCGATCACGACGAAGATCGCGAGCGGGAGCCAAACGCCACCCGAGGAACCGGTTTCTTCTTCGATGATGACCGGCTCAATGATGGGCTCTTCATAACCACCAGCGAACGTGGCGGTAGCGGCGAGCGACAGGGCAGCTGCAAGGGCAAGCTTTTTCATGTAAATCTCCAGTTTATGCACGGGCGCATGCACATAGCGAGGACACCCGCGCCCCAAGTAGTTTGTACCTCGTGATCAATTCCTCGCAGAGGAAACTCAGTTTGGCAATTGCCGAGCTATGGGCTCAAACTACCCGGAACTCGATGTCGTCAAATTGGCAACACCTGCCCAAACTGGAGGCTAAACTTGGATTAGCTGCAGCTGGCCGCAGCGGCTGCGATTACGACGAAGATCGCCAAGGGGAGCCAAACGCCACCCGAGGAACCAGTTTCTTCTTCGATGATGACCGGCTCAATGATCGGCTCTTCGTATCCACCGGCAAAGCTGGCGGTCGCGGCGAGCGACAGGGTAGCGGCGAGAACGAGTTTCTTCATGACAACCTCCGTAGTTTGCACGGACACTGAAGCCGATAAGAGGCCCGTGCCCAAAGTCATTCCTCGTAAGAAGACGATTCCAGACTAGGCCTGATCGAGCAATAGTCAACACCGCGCACACGCTCCAAGTGTGCCAATTATATCAGCAATACCTGTGCGCCGTTGGAAACCATCGCGTAAAGCTCTGCGATATGCTCGTTATAAAGACCAATACACCCGTTGGACGATCTCCGGCCGATTTTGCGCGTGTCGTGAGTCCCGTGGATTCGATAGTACTTCCACCCTAGGTAGAGTGCATGAGTCCCGAGCGGGTTGTCAGGTCCCGGCGGCACGAAGTCGGGCCATTCCGGGTTGCGCTTCTTCATCGACGGGGTTGGCGCCCAGGATGGACCTTCCACCTTGCGCACAACAGACGTGCGGCCGCGGCGGGTGAGTTCCTCGGAGATCGGCACGCTGGTCGGGTACAGCTTGTAGACCGTCTGGTCGGCGGACCAGTAATGCAGCGCTCGAGACGTGGTGTCGACAAGGATCGCGCCGCCCGCCGTGGACGAGAAATAGGGCTGCCAGCTTAGCGAGCGGAAGCTGGAAATATTGCGCTGAACGGAAGGATCTTCATCCGGAATCGGCTCAAAGACGGAAGTCTGGGCGAGCGCGGGTGTTGCGAACCCACCAAGCAGCGCGGTCCCCGCTCCGAGAAATCGTCGCCGGTTCAGGTTTGTTTCAGTCGAATCAGTCATTGAATCCTCGTCGAAATCCGCCTCGGTGTGACACCGGATGATATTGCGTCGCGGACGCGTTCGCAAATCAAACGCTTGTGCGCAGAGCGAAGTGTTTGAAACCGTATCTGCTTCCCGCTAGACGACTCGGGAACAAAGCGATGGGTGCCGACGTTATGAAAAGCCTTTATGCCCTTCTTGCCGCAATGGCGCTTCTTCTGACCGCTTGTGGCGGCTCCACCGGTGGATCGGGTGGCTATCGGATCTCCTCGGGTGACACGGCCAAGATCCAGTATCGAACACTCGACTCGATCAACTCATATCGAACTGCGGCCGGCCTCTCCACGCTGCAGCTCAATTCGCAGCTCAACTCCGCGGCATCATCCCACTCGCGGGATATGTCGGCCCAGAATCGTCCTTGGCACTTCGGATCAGACGGCTCTTCGCCGCTCGAACGCGTCGCGCGCGCGGGCTATTCCGGCAAGTTGCTTGGCGAGAATATCTCCGAGACCTATGAGAGTGAAGTCGAGACACTCGGCGCTTGGATGGACAAGCCTGACACGCGCAACGTGATCATGGATCCCGAAGCGCGCGATCTTGGCATCGCCTGGTATCAGGAGAAAAACGGCAAGATCTGGTGGACCCTGATCACCGGCGGGTATGGGGCGACGGCGCTTCCGGCCGCCAACCCCGCCGCCGGCATTCAGGGGTGAATGTCGATCGGTGTGCCCGTGCGCACCATCGCATAGATATCTTCCATCTGCTTGTCCTTGACGGCGATACATCCCGCCGTCCAGTCCTTGCCGCGGGGATCGTCCGGCCGGCGATCACCATGGATGAAGATATCGCCACCCGGATCCCGACCGAGCGCAGCAGCATAGGCGCGGTCGGCCTCGTTCGGATATGAAATACCGAGCGACAAGTGGAAGGAGCTGCGCGGGTTGCGCCTGTCAACGACATAAGCGCCCTCGGGGGTCTTGCCATCGCCGCGGAACTGCTTTGGGCCCTGGGTATTGTTGCCAAGGTGAATCTTGTATTCGGCCAGCAATTCCTTGTAGTTGAAGATGTACAGCCGGCGGCGGTTCTTGACCACCTGAAGCCGTGTCACTTCGGGACCGTTATAGGTCTTGAATTTGCTGGACGAACAGGCCGCCAGCGTCAGCGCCGCGCCGCCTGCGAGAAGGGATCGTCTGTGGACCGTCATGCTCGTGAACTGCCTCGTTTTCTGAGTTTTGCCTGATGATCTACCTTAAAATCGTTCTGAAATGAAGCGCGGCGAAGGGTAGAGAGCGATCACGGAGCCGTGACCCGGTCCTCACCTGCTTTCGTCTCGTGGCTCGATCCGCCCGACTGCTGCCGCAGCAACCGCTCAATCTCGTCCAGCCGGCCTAGAACGTCATCGCGAAAGACGCCGGTCTCTGCGACATCCTCCTCGTGATGGGCATCCTGCATCGAGTTGACGATAAGACCGACAAGGAGGTTCACGACCGCGAAGGTCGTCAGCAGGATGAAGGGCACGAAAAAGGCCCAGGCGCCGGGATGTTCGGCCATGACCGGACGGACGATGCCCATGGACCAACTCTCCAGCGTCATGATCTGGAAAAGCGAATAGAACGAATTTCCGAGCGATCCGAACCAATCTGGGAAGCTCTGGCCATAGAGCTTGGTCGCCATGACCGCGCCGATATAGAAGACCAAAGCCATGAGCAAAAAGACCGAACCCATCCCCGGCAAGGCCGAGACGAAACCTTCGACCACTCGGCGCAGTCGCGGCATGACCGAGATCACACGCAGAACCCGGAGGATGCGAAGGGCCCGCAGGACGGAGAAGGCATGGGCCGCTGGCACCAGCGCTATGCCGACGATCACGAAATCGAAGATATTCCAGGGGTTTCGGAAAAAGCCGAAACGGTAAGCGATGAGCTTTGCCAGGATCTCGAGGACAAAGATCGTCAGGCAGAGGTTGTCGAGCGCAATGATCACCCCGCCAGCCCGGTTCATGACCGCCGGATAGGTTTCGAGCCCGAGAAGGACGGCATTGAACAGGATCACGCCAATGATGAAATTGCCGACCTTCGGGCGTTCCAGCCAGGTCTTCAGTGTCTCTCGCATGTCTTCCCTCGCGTTCGTCCGTCTCACGCGCCGATATGGTTGCGCGAGAAGCAGGCTGCAAGTTCGACATGCGTGGACCAGCGGAACTGGTCGACAGGAAGCAGCCATTCGAGGTGGAATCCGGCCTGAACGAGCAGTGCTGCGTCGCGGGCGAAGGTCACAGGATTGCAGGAAACGAACGCGACCCGCTCGACCTTGGACCGGGCGATCTCCGCACATTGCGCCTGGGCGCCCGCGCGGGGCGGGTCGATTACGATGGCGTCGAATTTCGCGAGCTCATCGGGGAGAAGTGGCCGGCGGAAGAGGTCTCGCGTCTCGACCGTGACCTGCTTGAGTCCGGTCGCGTTCCGCCAACCGGCGGCCAGCGCATGGGTCAGCGCATCCATCCCCTCGACCGCGTGGATCTCGGCCTGTTTTGCGAGGGGCAGGGCAAATGTCCCGCATCCCGAGAAGAGATCGGCGATGCGCCCGGCATCCTCGACAATCTCCCGCACCGCGTCGCGCAGCGTGGCCTCGCCATCTTCAGTTGCCTGCAGGAAAGCACCGGGCGGCGGTTCGACCGAGATGCCTTCAAAGCGAACCAGGGGCCGCGCCCGCTGCGCGACCTGCTCATCGCCCCAGTTCAGCCGCGCCAACTCATGCTCTTCCGCAATCGCGCCAAGGGCCGCGCGGAGCGGAAGATCCAGCGGTTTGCCACCCTCCACGGCGATCTCCGGGCCTTCTTCTGTCAGCGTCACGGTGAAACTCAGCTCAGCCTTGCGCGACGCGCCGACACGAGTCATTTCCGCCAACGCCGGATGCGTTGCCAGCAGCTCCGGGCGCAGAAGCTGACAGTCGGGAACCTCGATCAAGGTTTCCGAGGCGCGGGCATGAAAGCCGATCAGCACATCCTTTTTCGTCCGCCGACCGGAAAACACCGCACGACGCCGACTTTTGGGCGGCGAGATGTGCACCGGGCGGAATTCGGTCTCCAATCCCTGGGCTTCAAGCGCGGTTCGGACGATCCCGGTCTTCCACTCGGCGACGAAGGCGTCCGACGCGTGCTGCACCGCGCAACCGCCGCAGCTCTTGTAGTGCCTGCAGGGCGGCGAGACGCGATGCGGCGAGGGTTCAAGGATACGCGGCGCCGCGATCCGACCATCGACGGTTTCGCCGTCGATCACCTCTCCCGGCAGACAGCGCGCCGCAAAGACCGGTCCGTCGAGGATACCGTCGCCCAGATGCCCCAGCCGTTCCACGACTTGTCCGTTCATTCCGCCGCCTCGTCGATATTGAGAAAACCGCCCGATTGGCGCCGCCAATAGCGCGCATAGAGCCCGTCCTGCGCCAGAAGCGCGGCATGGCTGCCTTCCTCGGCGATCTGGCCCGCGTCGAGCACGATAATGCGATCCATCCGGGCGATGGTCGAGAGCCGGTGCGCGATCGCGAGCACGGTCTTGCCCTCCATCACCCGGTCCAGCGCGGCCTGGATCTGTGCCTCGACCTCCGAATCCAGCGCCGAAGTCGCCTCGTCCAGCACAAGGATCGGCGCGTTCTTCAGGATCGCCCGAGCCAGTGCGATCCGTTGCCGTTGCCCGCCGGAAAGCCGCACGCCGCGTTCGCCGAGATGCGCGTCATAACCTTCTCGGCCCTTGAAATCCTGTAGTCCGAGGATGAACTCATGCGCCTCCGCCCGCTGCGCGGCGGCGATCATTTCGGCATCGGTTGCCTCGGGGCGACCATAGAGCAGGTTGTCCCGCGCGGAGCGGTTGAACATCTCTGTCTCCTGCGTGACCATCCCGATCTGCCGGCGCAGGCTGTTCTGGGTGATCGCACGGATGTCCTGCCCGTCGATCTGCACGGCGCCGTTTTCGGGATCGTGCAACCGCAGGAGGAGGTTCACCAGGGTCGACTTGCCAGCGCCCGAAGCGCCGACCAGCCCGACCTTCTCGCCCGGGTGCAGGGTCAGGGAGACCCCGTCGACCCCGCCAAGCCCGCGCCCATAGGTGAAGCCGATCTCGTCGAAGACCACCTCACCGCGGGAGGGCGGCAGGGCAGCGGCGTTCGGCGCGTCGGTCAGTGAATGCGGTACGGTCAGGGTGCGCATGCCATCCTCGACCTCGCCGATATTCGAATAGATGGTCATCAGCGTGAAGGAGACCCAGCCGGTCATCTGCGCGATGCGGATGGCGATGGCACCGGCGGCGGCAATGTCGCCCGGCGTGGCGATCCCTTGTCTCCAGAGCAGCAGCGTGCCGCCGATCAGCAGCACCGGCAGCATCCCGGCCAGCGTCATCAGCACGGTGCGGAAGACGGAAGCGAGGGTGCCGAACCGGATCGCGGTGTCGCGGAAATCCCCCATGGCGCCAAGAGCGGCGCGATCCTCGTGGCCCAGATGTGCAAAGAGCTTGACCGTCTTGATATTGGTGATCGTGTCGACCACCTGCCCGGAGACATTGGCGCGCGCATTGGCCCTTGCCTTGGCGCGAATGCGGATGCGCGGCAGGAAATAGGAGATCAGCGCGATATAGCCGACCAGCCAGACAGAGAGCGCCAGCGCGACGCGCCAGTCGATCGAGGTCAGCAGCAGCGCCGAGCCGATCAGCGAGGCCAGCGCGAAGAAGACCACGTTGATGATCTCGGAGACGACATCGGTGACCGCGCGAGCGGTCTGCATCTGTTTCTGCGCGATGCGCCCCGCGAAGTCATTGTCGAAGAAGGTGACGGACTGGCCCATGGTCCAGCGGTGCAGGCGCGAGAGCACGAGAGGGGTCACGTTGGGTTGCACGACCACAGCATTGGCCGCCGCCGATGCGCCGAAGAAGAAGGGCCGCAGCAGGACAAAAAACACCAGCGCGCCGAGCAGGAGCGGCAGGTTGCTGGCGAAGAATGTCTCCGGCCCGCTCTCCAGCGCCGTGTCGATGATCCGGCCGAGCAGCAGCGCGGAGATGACCTCCAGCGTGCCGACCACGGCGGACAGCATCCCGGCGCCAAGCAGCACTGGCAGGGAGCCTTTCAGGCACCATTGCAGGAAGGCGAGGAGACGTCGCGGCGGCGGGCCTTCGGCCGGCGCGAAGGAGGGGATCAGATCGGTGAGTTTCATTCGGCGGCTTCTCCACTCGAATCGAGTCCGATGAACCCGCCCGATTGACGCTGCCAGAAGCGCGCATAGAGCCCGCCCGCGGCCAGCAGTTCGGCATGCGTGCCCTGCTCTGCGATATGGCCGTCATCCAGCACGAGGATGCGGTCCATTCTGGCGATGGTCGAGAGCCGGTGAGCGATGGCGATCACGGTCTTGCCTTCCATCACGCCGTAAAGCGTGTCCTGGATGGCGGCCTCGATTTCGCTGTCGAGCGCGGAGGTTGCTTCGTCGAGCAGGAGAATTGGCGCATCCTTGAGGATGACACGGGCCAGCGCGATCCGCTGGCGTTGCCCGCCAGACAGCTTCACGCCGCGTTCGCCGACCTTTGCGTCATAGCCGGACTGACCCTCGTGATCGCTCAACTCCTCGATGAATTCATGCGCCGCGGCGCGTTTTGCGGCGGCAATCATCTCCGCCTCGGTTGCATCGGGGCGACCATAGAGGATGTTCTCGGCAATCGAGCGATGCAGCAATGCGGAATCCTGCTGCACCATGCCGATATGGCTTCGAAGGCTGTCCTGCGCAACGCTGGTCACGTCCTGCCCGTCGATCTCGATATGGCCGTCCTCGGGATCGTAGAAGCGGAGCAACAGCTTCACCAGTGTCGATTTGCCAGCCCCGGAGCGTCCGATCAGCCCGACCTTCTCGCCCGGCGCGATGTCCAACGTCAGCCGGTCCAGCCCGCCGGCGCCGCGCCCATAATGGTGGCTGACAGCGTCGAAGGTGATCCGCCCCTCGGTCAGCTCCAGCGTTGGGGCGTTCGGTGCGTCGGTCAGTTCGATGGGCTGGGCAATGGTCTCCATCCCCTCGGCCACGACGCCAAGATTGCGGAAGAAGGACGAAACGGCCCACATGATCCAGCCCGTCATGGCGTTGAGCCGCAGTGTCAGCGCGGTGGCGGCGGCGACCACGCCGACAGAGGCGGACCCTTGCATCCAGAGCGCCACGCACCAGCCAACGACACCGACAATCAGCCAGCCATTGATGATTGTCAGCGAGATATCCATGACCGTGTAGATCCGCATTTCCTTCTGGAAGGTCCGGCGCGTGGTCTCGATGGCTTCCTTCGCATAGTCCAGCTCGCGGTCGTGATGGGCGAACATCTTGACCGAATGGATATTGGTGTAGCTGTCGACCACGCGCCCGGTGACTTCGCTGCGCGCATCGGACGCCGCCTTGGAGGCCGGCCCGACCCGATTGATCGTCCAGCGCAGCAGCAGCGCATAGGCGGCGAACCACAGGAGCAGAGGCAGGGTCAGTCGCGCATCGGCCTGTGCGAGCAGAACAGCAGCGCCGACGAGATAAGCCAGCGCGAAGGTCAGTGCGTCGAAGACCTGGAAAATCGCCTCGCCGGCGGCGGGCGGGGTCTGCATGATCCGGTTGGCGATCCGCCCGGCAAAATCATTCTCGAACCAGCCGACCGATTGTCGAAGCACGTGCCTGTGCGAACGCCAACGGATCAGCGTGCCGAAATTCGGCATGATGCCGTTGTTGAGCACCAGCACATCGAGCGCCTGAAGAAGTGGCCGCAACAGGAGGATAAAAGCGGCAATGCCGATCAGCTCCCAGCGATACTCCGTCCAGACCTCGGCCGGGGAGGTCTTGGAGAGGATATCGACCACGCGCCCCATGTAGTGGATCAGCCCGATCTCGACCGCCGCCACGATGACAGAGAGCAGCGCGGCCACCACGAAAACCCGCTTGAACGGCTGAGAATAGGCCCAGAGGAAGGGCCACAGCCGGCTCGGCGGCGTGTCGGTCTCCTCATACGGCGTATAAGGATCGACAAGTTTTTCGAAGCGTCGGAACACGGGGATCTGCCTTTGGCAATGGGGAGGGCCAGAGATAGCAGGTCCGTGTTACAGGAAATCTCGAGGCGGGAAAAGCGGGGTCACTCGAGGAAGAGCAGCGCCACGCAGGCGGCAAGGATCGCCGCCATGGCGATGTTGAAGGCACGGAGTTTGCGCGGGTTGCTCAACCAACCGGTGATCGCCTGGCCAAGAAGAGCCCAGATCGTGGCAGAGCTCAGCCCCATGAAAACGAAGACGCTGCCAAGGGTCAGCGCAGAGGCGAGCGGCGCTTCGGGGCGGATAAATTGCACCGTTATGGCAATTGCCATGGCCCAACCCTTGGGGTTGATCCATTGGAAGGCGGCCGCTTCGAGGAAGGTGAACGGCCGAGGTTCCTTGCCTGGCGCTCCGAGGCCGCCCGTTGTTGCGATTTTCCAGGCCAGCCAAAGCAGGATCGCCGCGCCCATCCAGCGGAGCGCCTCGCGCAAGAGTGGCGAGGTCTGAAAAAGCTCGCCAAGGAAGAACCCGACAAGGAAGATCATGACCGGGAAGCCAAACGCAATTCCCAGCACGTGCGGCCAGGTTCGCCACAGTCCGAAGGTGGCGCCGGAGCTTGCCACGAGCGCGTTGTTTGGTCCGGGTGAGAACGCGGCCACCGCGGAGAGCGCCAGCAGGGCAAGAAAGGCATCAAAGGTCATGACAGGCTCGCCAGCAAGGCCTCGCGGTCGAGCTTGAAGCCGGACTCGATCCAGAGTCGTTCCAGACTCTTCATCGCAGTCCCGATCTCCGAGCCGGACAGGGCCGGCATCAGATCCTGCGCCTTGACGGGGAACACCGCATCAGCCCCGTGCGCCGCTGCTTCCAGCGCTTGCGGCGGCACGGTTACGCCCATCAACGCATCCTGCAGGATCACGGCGGCGGTTCCGTCGGTCTCGCCGAGCCGATAGCCCATCTCGCCTGCGGATTGGCCGGAACGCGCGGCGTCGGAAACGGCCTGCAGCCGTCGCGCATCACGTCGACTCAGGCGCAGGCGTCGGGAGACATCTTCGCCTCCAAGAGCGGCGAGCCGCAGAACGGGGTCGGGCGCGCGACCGAGCAACTCCTCCAGGTGCACGAGGATCGGCAGTGCGGTCACGTCCGCGCCGGGCAGGATCGTGTTCAGTACGCCGGTCGTCTGCATAACCGACACGGCCTGGCTCGGCTCTGGCGCCGAGAGCAGCTTTCGCATCTCCGCACCAACCCGTTCTGCCGAAATACGCGACAGCCCGTCGAGATGGGTCGCGCAGGCCTCAAGCGCGTCGGGATCCATTCCCTGTTCGGGGTCGGCATACCAGGCAGAGAAACGGAAGAACCGCAGAATCCGGAGGTAATCCTCCCGCACCCTGTTTTTTGCCTGGCCAACAAAGCGCAACCGCCGGGCGCGCAGGTCGGGCATTCCGTCCAACGGATCGACAATATCGCCCCGGCAGTCGCAATAGATCGCGTTCATGGTGAAGTCGCGCCGTCGCGCGTCGGCGTGGACATCGGTCGCGAAGCGAACCACCGCGCGGCGCCCATCGGTGGCGACATCCAGCCGGAATGTCGTTATCTCGAAGACCTCGTCGGAGATGACGACAGTCACGGTTCCATGTTCGATCCCGGTCGGGATGACTTTCAGCCCGGCATCCTTCATCAGAGCGATGACGGTTTGCGGCGTCGCGTCGGTCGAGAGATCATGGTCGCTGACAGGATAGCCGAGCAGCGTATTCCGAACGCATCCGCCGACAAAGAGCGCCCTGTGCCCCGCCGCTTCCAACAGCGCGCAGATATGCTGCACTTCCGGAGCGTCGAGCCAGGGCGCGTCGATTTTCATTTCGGCATCCGATCGGCAAGGGCACGGAGCATACGCGCTGTTGCGCCCCAGATATAATATGGCCCATGCGGAACCGTGTAGAAGCTGCGCCAGCTTCCGCGCCAGCGCCTCCGCTCGATAGAGAAGCGGTCGGGATTTGTAACCAGCTCCAGCGGGACGGTGAAAACTTCCTGAACTTCGCCCGGCTCGGGCACTGGCTCGAAGCTCTGATGCAACAGCCCGACAACCGGGGTTACGTCGAAGCCGGTGACGGTTTCATGGCTCGGCAGCGTTCCCAGGATTTCGACCGTCTCGGGAGCCAGCCCGATCTCCTCCTGCGCCTCGCGCAGGGCGGCGGCCTCGGTTCCGGAATCGCCTTCGTCCAGCTTGCCGCCCGGAAAGGCGACCTGCCCCGGATGGTGCTTGAGCCGCGACGACCGTTTGGTCAGGTAGAGCCGCACGCCGCGCGGCTCCAGCGAGATCGGCACCAGCACGGCCGCCGCCCGAAGCTTGCGATTCGGCGGCAGCTGGACATCGGCATTAAGGTCATAATCCGAGGACGGGCTGCCCGGCGCGTCTATTGCGCCGAGCAGCTGTTCCCGGAGTGCGTCACGACTTGTCACCCGGCACCTCCTCGGCTTCGAAGCCGAGCGTCCTGGGATCGAAGACGTAATGCGCGCCACAGAACTGGCAGTCTGCGGTTACCGTGCCCGCGTCGGTTGTCATGTGGCCGATATCCCGCGCCGAGTAGATCGAGAGCGACTGCCGGACCTTGTCTTCCGAACAGGTGCAGCCGAATTCGACAGGCTGGCTGTCAAAGACCCGGGGAATCTCTTCATTGAAGAGCCGGACGAGCAGTTCGGTCGGCTGGACGGACGGGCCGACCAGTTCCAACTCCCCGACCGTGTCGAGGAGAATATTGGCACGTTGCCAGTTCTCGCCCTCTTCGCCTTCGAGGATATCGTCGGCGGTTAGCAGGCGTGGTGCCTCTTCGCCTTTCTCGGCCGCGATCGCAGGCGCGGCCTTCGGCATGGATTGCAGCATGATTCCACCTGCCCGCCAGCCGGAATGGTCTTGGCCGGTCGAATGCCCGAAGCTCAACTCGAAGCGGGTCGGAAGTTGTTCGGATTGCGCGAAATAGGTCTCGGCACATTGCCCAAGGCTGTCGCCGGCAATCGGCGTGATGCCTTGATAGGGCGCGGTGCCGCCGCCCTGGTCGATCAGGATCGCAAAATAGCCCTTGCCGATCAGCTTGAACGGGTCGCCGTCGAGCGGCCGGTTTTCATCAAAGCTGGCATAGGCACGGATGCGTGCGGGCGTGCCGTCCTCGCCGGGCGCGTAATAATCGGTCGCGATCAATCGCGCTGGCCCGTCGCCGCGCACCTGCAGCGAGAGCTTCCAGCGCAGCTTGATGGTCTGGCCGATCAGGGCGGTCAGCAGGGTCATCTCCGCCACGAGCGCCTCGATGGCGGGGGGGTAATCATGCTGTTCCAGGACGCGATCCAGAACACCGTCGAGGCGGGCGATCCGGCCGCGAATGTCGGAACGGTCGAGTTGGAAAGGCAGGACGGTGTCGTCCCACGCGATTCTGGAGCCAATGGTCATGGGGTTTCCTTGCAGGCCTGTCGCTGGCATATCGCAGCCATGTAGGCGCGGCAATGCGTGGTGAAAAGGGGGCGGACATGATCCGACGTGTCGGCGAGCGTTTTGTTGCGGGCAAGAACTATCGTTTGCGACCGGGTGTCTATGCGGTTTTGGAACGCGGTGGACTTGTATTGCTGACGCATCAGGCGGCCCCGGTGCCGGAACTCCAGCTTCCCGGTGGCGGGATCGACCCAGGAGAGCAGCCGTTGGCAGCGCTGCATCGGGAAGTTCTCGAGGAGACCGGCTGGTCGATCCGTGTCGAGCGGCGCATTGGAGCGTTCCGGCGTTTCGCTTTTATGCCCGACTACGATCTCTGGGCCGAGAAACTCTGCACGATCTACCTTGCGACTCCTGTCCTGCGCCGATCTGCGCCGACTGAGCCTGGCCACATGGCCGTATGGATGCCAGGTCGCGAGGCAGCGAACGTGCTTGGCAACGCGGGAGACCGTGATTTCTTGCGATTGTGTATCTGATTCAACGATCAGGGCTCAGGCAGCCTAGAGACGCTACCCTAATCCGCATTCCGCTTCGGTCCGCCAAATTCGAACAGAACAGCAGACACGTCGTCGGTGAACTCTTTCTCGCCGGCATGGCAATGCAGGTTCCAGGTTAGTGCCTCTAGAAAGTCAGGGCCCTTTAGCCTGTGATTGTCCGTCATCGCATGGCGAATGCCTTCCTCGTCATACATTTGGCCATCCGCTGTCTCGCATTCGGTGACCCCGTCGGAAACGATGAACAACCTATCTCCCTTGCCGAGATCGAACTCGACCCTCTGGTAACTGGCCCCGGGAACGAGCCCCACTGGCAGGCCTCCTTCGCCGATGAACTCGATATGTCCGTCAGCGCGCTGAATCGCGGGATACGGGTGGCCGGCCTGGACAAGCATTCCGTGTCCGCTGACAAGATCGATCTCTGCGAAAAGGAGGGTAAAATAGGTCTCCGTCTGAATCTCGTCAAGCGTCAGCTCGTTGAGGCGTTCGGCAACCATTTCCGGCGGATGGGCATCATAGATACCGAACTCGCCTTCGAAGAGAGCAACATTCTGGTCTACCGAACTGCCGGAGAGAAAGCCCGCAAGACGCGCCGTCATCAGTGCGGACGTCACACCGTGGCCGGAAACATCGATTGAAAAGACGGCGACGCGGCTGGCGTTAATGGGGAAGAAGCCGACCAGATCGCCGCCGACATGGCCGCTTGGCCGCAACAATAGGGAGACCTGCGAATCGCCGAAACTTCGGAACCGTTCCTTTACAAGGGACTGCTGCAGTTTTCGGGCCTCGACGAGGTCGCTATCGAGGGAGTCGTAGACAGTCTGCAGCTCTGTCAATGTGCTGCTGAGCAAGTGGTTCTTGTCTACCAGCTCTTGCTCCATGCGAAGAATGCGCTCTCCTGCTTTGAGTCGTGCGCGAAGCTCGTCTCCGCTGACAGGCTTTGTCAGAAAATCGTCTGCACCGGCATCCAGCCCTTGGGCAACGTCCACAGCTTCGGATTTGGATGTCAGGAGGATGAAGTAACCATATGTGTCCCGGTCCATGGCCCTGAAGGCCTGGCAGAACTCCGGACCGTTCATTCCGGGCATCATCCAGTCGCTGATGACGAAGTCGGGGGGCGTCTTCGCGCAGATTTCCAGGGCTTCGGGCCCAGACCCGGCCTCGGAGACTTCGAACCCCCAGCGTTTGAGCGAAGCAGTCAGGATTCGTCGCTGAAGGCGGCTGTCATCGACAACCAGTACACGAGACTGGGCGGCGGGCTCTTCCTTCGTTGCGCAACTTGCTGTCATCGTGTTTCGGGATCCGCCTTCGAGAAGTAATTATTGCCACGTCGGCAGAACCAATTCGTGGCACAGGCGGATTAACGCTCGATGAAGTCTATCATTTTACAGAACTATCCAGGCTAAGCATTTTTTAAGCGCTCGCTCGTAACCTGTGATCAGCCCGAACTGGAATCAGGCCGTAGGAAAGAATGAGATGATCGATTGGAAGCGTGTATCCGAACTCAGATCTGAAATCGGAGAGTCAGATTTCGATGAGGTTGTCGAGCTCTTCCTCGAAGAAGTCGAAGGCCTGTTGTCCCGACTGAAGAAGGATCCTCAACCGGATCTGTATCACGAGGATCTGCACTTTCTGAAGGGCTGTTCGGCAAATCTCGGCTTCGGAAGCCTGGCAGCCATGTGCCTTTCAGGAGAGACCATTGCCGCGGGTGGGGCGCCTGAAAACGTGGCTTTGGCTCCCATATTCGAATGTTTCGAGCGTTCGAAAGCGCAGTTCTTCGATGGTCTCGAAAAGGGGTTGGCAGCCTGAGAGGAGTGGCTGGGATGATCTGTCGCCGATCATTCTCGGATTTGGCTGATTGGATCTGACCACAGCAAAAAGCATCGCGCTTGACGCAAGCGGCGATCCCAGAAGCGTGTGGCGGGAGCATCCTTCAGATGACGAACTCGGACAAGGTCTCGTCGCTCGTGATGTCATTGTAAACCAGCCCAGCCGATTCCAGACGCGCAAATAATGCCGTGAAATTCTCCCTGTGGGTCGTCTCGATCCCCAAGAGGACAGAACCGAAGTTCCGCGCAGATTTCTTCATGTATTCAAAGCGAGCGATGTCGTCATCCGGACCGAGCAGGTCGAGAAAGTCTCGCAAGGCGCCCGGGCGCTGCGGAAGCCGCAGGATAATGTATTTCTTGACGCCTGCATAGCGTTGGGCGCGTTCCTTGACCTCTGGAAGTCGTTCGAAATCGAAATTGCCCCCGGACGTGACACAGACGATACGTCGCCCGCGAATCTGGTTGGCGAGATCAGGGAGGACATCAACTGACAGCGCGCCGGCGGGTTCCAGAACGATTCCCTCGACGTTTAGCATCTCGATGATCGTGGTGCAGATGCGGTCTTCCGGTGCCCGCAAGACATCCGCGGGGGCGACCCGGTTGAGCGCGGCAAAGGGCAGATCACCGATCCGCGCCACGGCAGCCCCATCGACGAAGGAATTCACCTTTTCCAGTTTTACCGGGCGGCCCGCCGCCACGGCTGCGGTCAGGCTTGCGCCGCCGGCCGGCTCCACATAGCGGAGCCCCACCAGAGGGGACACTTCTTCGAGATATTGCGTCACGCCGCCGGAAAGTCCGCCGCCACCCACGGGAAGGATGACCATGTCGGGCGGATCCATCTCGTTCAGAATTTCGACCATGACCGAGGCTTGCCCCTCGATGACATCCGGATCGTCGAACGGGGCCAGGAAATGTCCGCCCTCGGCCACGCACCAGGCTTTGGCTTCTGCCAACGTGTCGTCGAAATAGTCGCCGACGAGCCGGATCTCGATGCTGTCTCCACCGAAAACCCGCGTTTTCTGGATCTTCTGCTGCGGGGTCGTGACCGGCATGAAGATCACGCCGCGCAAACCGAAATGTCGGCAAACGAATGCGACGCCCTGTGCATGATTGCCCGCCGAGGCGCAGACGAAGAGCGATTGATCGGGCCGCTTGGCCAACACCTTTCGCATTGCGTTGAAGGCGCCGCGCAGCTTGTAGGAGCGCACGGGTGCGAGGTCCTCGCGCTTGAGATATATCTCAGCACCGAACCGATCCGAAAGGTGGTCGTTGCGCTGGAGGGGAGTGGCGGGGAAGAGGCTGCGCATCTCTTCTGTCGCGGCGCGGGCTTTTTCGGCAAAACTGGTCATGATTCGGGCGTTAGCAAGAATGGCGGCCCCATGCCACGGGAATCCGCCTTGCCCGGACCGGTCTTCCCGTCTACACGGCAGCGTCGAACGCAAGATACGAGGAAGCGAGAGATGGCCCAGCCGAAGAAAGTGGTGCTTGCCTATTCCGGGGGTCTCGATACGTCGATCATCCTGAAGTGGTTGCAGGTGGAATATGGTTGCGAGGTCGTGACCTTTACCGCCGACCTGGGACAGGGTGAAGAGCTCGAGCCCGCGCGCAAGAAGGCGGAGATGCTTGGCATCAACGCGGATAACATCTTCATCGAGGATCTGCGCGAGGAATTCGTGCGAGATTTCGTCTTCCCGATGTTCCGAGCCAATGCGCAATATGAAGGGCTCTACCTGCTCGGCACCGCCATCGCGCGTCCGCTGATTTCCAAGCGCCTGGTCGAGATTGCCGCCGAAACTGGCGCCGATGCGGTCTCCCATGGCGCCACCGGCAAGGGCAATGACCAGGTGCGGTTTGAGCTGTCGGCCTATGCGCTCAATCCCGAGATCGTAACCATTGCGCCTTGGCGCGAATGGGACCTCGGCTCGCGGACCAAACTGCTGGAATTCGCCGAAGCCCACCAGATCCCGATTGCCAAGGACAAGCGTGGCGAGGCGCCCTTTTCGGTCGACGCGAACCTGCTGCACACCTCTTCGGAGGGCAAGGTGCTGGAGGATCCGGCTGAGGAAGCGCCCGACTACGTTTACCAGCGGACGGTCCATCCCGAGGATGCGCCGAACGAGCCGGAATATGTCGAGATCGAGTTCGAGCGTGGCGATGCGGTTGGTATCAACGGCGAGCGCCTAAGCCCGGCGACTGTGCTGACGCAGCTCAACGAGCTGGGTCGAAAGCACGGCATTGGCCGGCTGGACCTTGTCGAGGGACGGTTTGTGGGCATGAAGTCGCGCGGCATCTACGAGACGCCGGGCGGCACGATCCTGCTTGATGCGCACCGCGCGATCGAGTCGATCACGATGGACCGCGTGGCGATCCATCTCAAAGACGAGCTGATGCCGAAATATGCCGAGATGATCTATAATGGCTTCTGGTTCAGCCCCGAGCGCGAAATGCTGCAGGCGATGATCGATCATAGCCAGGAACATGTAACGGGCACGGTTCGGATGAAGCTCTACAAGGGTCTGGCGCGCACCGTTGCCCGCTGGTCCGAGCATTCGATCTATTCGGAAGAGCAGGTGACCTTCGAAGAGGATATGGGCGCATACGACCAGTCCGACGCGCAGGGCTTCATCCAGCTCCAGGGCCTGCGGCTGCGGCTGCTGGCAAACCGGGACAAGAAGTTCCGCTAAAAGGTTCAGATACTGATTGAAAGGGACCGTATGCCGACGCGCATGCGGTCCCTTTCTATTGGATGCGTCGGCAGGGCCAAAAGGAAAGGCCGGGCAGGATTGAACCTGCCCGGCCTTTTTCTTTCAATTGTCGTAGCGCCGGTTACTCGGCCGGGACCTTCCAGGCCTCACGGTCGATATCGAGATCGGCATAGGCATCCGGGTCGAGCACGGGGCGGTCGATCCCCGCCTTGAGCTGCGCCCGGAAGTCGTTCAACAGCCGCATGGCGACCGGGAAGAGCATCATGATCGCCAGCAGGTTGACCAGCGCCAGAACACCCATCAGCGGGTCGGAGAAGAAGAAGACCGAAGTCGCCGCCGGTGCCGTTGCGCCGAGGAAGACGATGCCGATGATTGCGATACGCAGCGCCGGGATCGCCATCTGGTTTTTCGTCAGGAAGCTCAGTGCGTTCTCACCAAGATAGTAGTTGTAGATGATCGAGGAGAAGGAGAAGAGCAGGATCGCCGCCGAGAGGAAATACTGCGTCCAGGAACCGAGATGGGAGACCATCGATTGCTGCGTTAGCACAACGCCATCAATTCCTTCCGCGCCCGGCACATAGACATCGCCCAGCAGGATCACGAAAGCCGTGCAGGAGCAGATGATGATCGTGTCGATGAAGACCGAGAAGGACTGGGTGATACCCTGGCTGATCGGGTGACGCACTTCGGCCGTCGCCGCGACGTTCGGGGCCGAGCCAAGGCCGGCTTCGTTGGAGAAGAGGCCGCGCCGCAGGCCCTGCGCAAGGGCCGCGCCCATGCCGCCACCGACAGCCTCCCGGAAGCCGAAGGCATTCGCGACGATGTCATAGATCACGCCGGGTAGAGAGGTGATGTTGAGCAGGATGACGATCAGCGCCATGGAGAGATAGCCGATGGCCATGATCGGCACGACGA
This sequence comes from Tropicimonas sp. TH_r6, assembly GCF_033101155.1. Lineage (NCBI taxonomy): Bacteria > Pseudomonadati > Pseudomonadota > Alphaproteobacteria > Rhodobacterales > Roseobacteraceae > Tropicimonas > Tropicimonas sp. TH_r6. The sequence goes on along the minus strand of NZ_JAWMPX010000001.1, from coordinate 225,557 downwards.
CATCTGCCACCTTGGCGATGCGGTGGATACCGCCGAAGATGATGAGACCGGAAATCGCCGCGAGGCCTGCGCCGGTATAGAGGCGGTCGATGCCCATGCTGTCCTTGACGGCGCCGGCCACGGTATTGCCCTGGAAGGCGTTGAAACCGAAGGCGAAGGCGGCAATCAGGCAGATCGCGTAGACAACGGCGAGCCAGCGATACTCGTTGCCGAGCCCGTGAATGATCGAGCGGGCCGGGCCGCCACGATACTCGTTCTCGCCGGTCTTGCGTTTGAAAAGCTGCGCGATGGAGCATTCGACGAGGCTCGTCGCCATGCCGACCAACGCGATGGCCCACATCCAGAAGACGGCACCCGGGCCGCCCAGGGTGATCGCAACCGCGACGCCGGCGATATTGCCGCCGCCCACACGCCCGCCGACCGAGACCAGCAGTGCCTCGCGGGCGGAGATCTTGTTGGGGTCCGCGTCATCATTGCTCCGAAGCACGCGGAACATGCGTTTGAAGAACTGGAACTGGACGAAGCCGGTCGTGATTGTGATGAAGACGCCGAAGACGACCAGAATGGGGATGAGTGACCATCCCCAGGTCAGGTCGCCGATCTTTCCGAAGATCAGCTCAAGAAATTCCATGTTTCAAGTCCCTCTGTTTTTATGCGGTGCACCCCGCAATTGGTTGCGGACCCTAGGGAGGCAAAGGCAGTGTTTCATTTCGCTAGCTTGCATCTTCCTGACGCGGGTTGCTACAGAAGCAGCGTCAGGTAGAGAAAGGAACGCATGTGTCACGCGACCTGCCGCAAAACCTCCGGGCCCTTTGCTCTTATCACAAATCCATCGCGGACGTCTGCCGTCAGCTTGGGGTCAACCGGTCCCAGTTCAATCGCTACCTGAACGGCGAAACGTTTCCCTCGCTGCGGTTGATGCGGCGAATGTGCGATTTCTTCGGGATCGAGGAATCGGAACTCCTGCTTCCGCACGGGCAATTCATGGAACTGATCCGGCTCAAGCCGCATGAAAGCTCGGCGCGGGCGGAGAAGAACGTGGTCTCGGCCATTGGCGAGGATATCCGGCTTGCCTCCCGCAGGGAGTTGGACAGCTATGTCGGATTCTATTTCGGCTATTACCACTCCATGTCTCATCCGGGCATGGTGCTGCGCTCGCTGACCCGGCTTTACCGGACGCCGTTCGGGGTCAACGTCAAGAGCATCGAGATGGTCGGATCGCCCGGCGCGCGGCAGTTCACCTGCAAATACGAAGGCGCCTGTTTTGTCCTTGGTGACCGGATTTTCATGACCGTGATGGAGATGCTGACCCGCAATGAGGTCATGCAGATCATCCTGTATCCTTGCTACACGAGCCGTATCCGGTTCCTGACCGGAGTCATTTCTGGTGTTGCCGCCCGGGCGCCGCGCCCGCCCACGGCGACACAGATCGTCTTCCAGTATCTCGGAGACGGGCTCGACATTCGTAAAAGCCTCCGGTTGTCAGGGCTTTATGCGCCGGATGATCCGGAAATTCCGCAGGAGGTCCGCCGGATGCTGTCTGGCCCGAGCGCCTTTCTTGAAGCGCCGTTGCCCTGAGTTCCTATCCGTCCATCTCTCCGCATTGGCTTTTGGCGAGGTAGCGGCGGCGCGCCTCGAAATCGTCGAACTGACTGAGGCAAAGCTGCATCTTGGCGAAGGCCATTTCCGGCCCCATGACCCGTCCATCGATCACGCCGGTGTCGCGCATCACCTTGCCGGCCGCGTAGGTGCCCAGCCGCATCCCGCCTTCCGGACATTGACTGACCGCGACCACCGGCACCTTGCGCGCAAAGGCCCGGTCCAGCGCCGCGCGCAGCTCGGGTGTGTCCGGCGCTGTGCCGGAACCGAAGCAGCGCAGGACCAGCCCGTCGCAGATTTCAGCGGCATGGGCGACAAGCTCGGCGCAAGGGCCGGGCGTGACCGAGAGCATGCCAACTTTATGCTCCGCGACCTCGATCAGACCCGGCGCGGGCGCCATCAGCCGGGGCGGGGCTTGCGTTGGAACCGCCTCAAAGGCGTCAAAAGCCTGGGAATGCGACTTACGCACACGGGCGCCATGCATCAGTCTTCCGGCGAATTGCACCTGCACGCCGGGGGCAGCGCCCGCTGCCGCCCAGAGCGCATCGAAGAGATTGGCATCGCCATCATTGCCGGGGACGGTCAGCGGCAACATCGAACCGGTCACGATCACGGACCGGTCGAGCCCGGGCAGGGAAAGGCAGAGCGCGGCTGCGGTATAGGCCAGCGTGTCGGTGCCATGGGTGACGACGAATCCGTCGTATTCGTCATGCGCCGCGTGGATCGTGCGGGCGACGCGGGACCAGTCATGTGGGGTCGCCTGGGCGCTGTCGATCAGCGGGTCCAGCCGGCGGATATCGACCGGCCCGGCTGTCCGCCCAGCCGCAACCAGCGCCGCGACCGCGTCCTCGACCACGCCCGCGCGCGGAGCGAAGCCGTCTTTTGTCCGCTCCATGCCGATTGTGCCGCCAGTATGGATCAACAGGATCGCCATCTCTCGCCCTCGATTGTGCCGCGCCGACCGGCGACCTGCGCTGAAATCGCGACATGTGCCAGATGATGGAGGAGATATGTCGGTCGTGGATCGAGATCAACGTTGCGTCAGAAGCGGAGATCGGTCTGCGAAACGGCGGTGGCGATGCGCTGTGCGTTGGCGAGGTCGTTGCCACGCGCCCGGGCCTCGGCGTCTTCCGGGCTATGATCGAAACGAATCCAGCGTTGGACCAGCCGTTCCAACAGAACATCTTCCGGAACGTCCAGATAACAGGAGAAATCCCAAAGCCCGGCAAGTTGGTCCCAGGGCGCTTCGCTGAAACAGACGTAATTCCCTTCGACAACGGCGATCCGGTCCTCCGGTCCGATGACGACGGAACCGGCGACGGACTTGTCGATCTCGCGGTCGAAACTCGGCAGGATCACTTCCGCTTCCTGCTTCAATCGCGCCATCGCGTGGATGAAGCCGGCCGCGTCGAACGTCTCCGGAGAGCCTTTTCGGGCCCGAAGGCCACGCGCGTCGAGCACTTCATTGTCGAGGTGAAACCCGTCCATCGGCACGGCGACGGCCGCGAGCCCGCGGCTGTGGAGTTCGTCGACAAGCTCCCTGGCGGCACGGGATTTCCCGGAGGCGGGTGGCCCGGCCAGTGCGATCAATGCGCGAGCACCGGAAATGGGCAGGGCAGCGATGCGGTCCGCCAGTTCGATCAGGTTTTCGCGTTCCAATTTCCGTCCTCCGTCAGGCAGCAAGGTCTGGCGGCGGTTGCATCGCGCCGGTCATCATGGCGACAGCGTCGGACATGGAATGGTCTCCCGGCCGGACGACGCAGAGCCGCTTGCCGAGCCGATGGATGTGGATCCGGTCCGCCACTTCGAAAACATGTGGCATATTGTGCGAGATCAGCACAATTGGGATGCCACGGGCGCGCACGTCCTGGATCAGCTCCAGCACGCGGCGGCTTTCCTTCACGCCGAGTGCAGCCGTTGGCTCGTCGAGGATGATCACCCTGGAGCCAAAGGCGGCGGCGCGGGCCACTGCAATGCCCTGCCGCTGACCGCCCGAGAGCGTCTCCACGGCCTGGCGGATGTTCTGGATTGTCATCAGTCCGAGCTCGGTGAGCTTCTCCCGAGAGAATTTCTCCATCGCTGGCTTGTCGAGCTGCCGCAGGATTTTTCCCCGCCAGCCGGGTTTGCGCAGCTCGCGCCCCATGAACATATTGTCCGCAATGGAGAGTGCGGGCGACATGGCAAGCGTCTGGTAGACGGTCGCGATACCGGCCTCCTGTGCTTCCAGAGGCGTATTGAAATGCACCTGGTCGCCGTCCAGAAAAACCTCGCCATGATCGGGCTGGAGTGCGCCGGAGAGCGTCTTGATCATCACCGACTTTCCGGCGCCGTTGTCGCCGATCACGGCGAGCACTTCTCCGGGATAGAGTTCGAAGTCGCAGCCATCGAGCGCGGTGACCTTGCCGAATTTCTTGACCAGACCGCGGCCTTGCAAAACAGGTTGCTGGGTCATGCCGTTCCCTTTCTGATCCACTGGTCTATGGAGACGGCGAAGATGATGAGCGCGCCGATGAGCAGGTAGGTCCATTGCGGATCGGTGCCGATCATGCGCAAGCCAAGAGAGAAGACGCCGACGATCAGGCCACCGGCCAGCGCGCCGAGTATCGAGCCGCGCCCGCCGAACAGCGAGATGCCCCCGATGGCGACGGCGGTGATGGATTCGATATTTGCGTTCTGTCCGGAGGTGGGCGAGACCGAACCGATGCGGCCGATCAGTGCCCAGCCGGCAAAGGCGCAGATCAGGCCGGCGAGGCAGTAGACCTGGATCAGGACCGTCTTGACCTTGACGCCGGACAGTTCGGCGGCTTCCGGGTCGTCGCCCACGGCATAGACATGACGGCCCCAGGCGGTGGAGCGCAGCACATAGGCGAGCAGGAAGACGATGAGGAGCATCGCCACGGCGCCATAGGTGAAGACGGCGCCGCCGACCTTGAATTTCTCGCCGAAGAACTGGAGCGCGGGCGCCTGTTCGGCGATCTCCTGCGAGCGGATGGTTTCATTGGCCGAGTAGAGGAAATTCGCGGCGAGGAAGATCTGCCACGTTCCGAGCGTCACGATGAAGGGCGGCAGACGGAGATAGGCGACGAGCACGCCGTTGATGAAGCCCATGCCGGCGCCAGCGGCGAGACCGATGGCAATTGCCACCTCCGCCGGAAGCCCGTAGCGGAAGGTGAACTGGCCCATGATCACCGAAGAAAACACCATGATCGCGCCGACTGAGAGGTCGATACCAGCGGTCAGGATGACCAGCGTCTGGGCCGATGCGGTGATGCCGACGATCATCACCTGTTGCAGGATCAGTGTCAGAGCGAAGGGCGAGAAGAACTTGCCGCCGAGGATGATCCCAAAGACGATTACGGCCATGACCAACACGAAAATCGGCACGGCGGCGGGCGTCGAATGCAGCCAGCTCTGGATCTTGTTGGAAAAGGTATCGTCCTCGTCGAACTCGGCGACGGCCGTTTCGGCATCCTTCAGGACGTCTTCATAGGATTGCGGTGTAGGGGTGCGGGGGGTGGAATCTACGTCCGACATCGGGTCTCCCTCCAGATTTGCGCGTTTGGCCCGAGGCGGGCGCGTGGACGGGACAGGGCGGTGTGAAGGGCGGTGCTCCGCGCCGCCCTTCACATGTCAGGTCAGTCATGCCGGAGGGAGATCAGCCCCAGCAGAGGTCCATGCCCATCTTGGAGTCGATGCTTTCAACGCCGTCGACGGGTTCATCGGTGATCAGCTTGACGCCGGTGTCGAAGAAGGCTTTGCCTTCGGTCGGCTTCGGCGCTTCACCTGTCTCGGCCCAGGCCTTGATCGCCTCGATACCGAATTTCGCCATGTCGAGCGGGTATTGCTGGGCGGTGGCGCCGAGCGTGCCGTCGGCGATGTTCTTGACGCCCGGGCAGCCGCCGTCGACGGAGACGATCAGCACGTCGCTCTCGCGGCCGATGGCCTTGAGCGCTTCATAGGCGCCGGCAGCGGCAGGCTCGTTGATCGTGTAGACAACGTTGATGAAGGGCTCCTTGGCGAGCAGGTTTTCCATCGCCTTGCGGCCGCCTTCCTCGTTGCCCTGGGTTACGTCATGGCCGGCAATGCGCGGGTCGTCTTCGTCGCCCCATTTGTTCGGATCCTTGATGTCGATTCCGAAGCCCTGCATGAAGCCCTGGTCACGCTGCACGCCGACGGTCGGCTGGCTGACGGCGAGGTCGAGGAAGCCGATCTTGGCATCCTTGGCGGCATCACCCAATTTGCCTGCAGCCCACTGGCCAATCAGTTCACCGGCGAGGAAATTGTCGGTCGCAAAGGTCGCGTCAGCGGAGTCTGAGGGGTTCAGTTCGGTGTCGAGCGCAATCACGACGAGGCCGGCGTCGCGGGCTTGCTGAACCGAGGACACGATGGACGAGGTGTCGGACGCGGTGATCAGGATACCCTTGGCGCCATCAGCGATGCAGGTCTCGATAGCGGCAACTTGGCTCTCATGGTCGCCGTCGATCTTGCCGGCGTAGGACTTCAGCTTGATACCAAGCTCCTCGGCCCGGGCGGTCGCGCCTTCCTTCATCTTTACGAAGAACGGGTTGGTGTCGGTCTTGGTGATCAGGCAGGCGCTGATTCCTTCAGCCGATGCGGCGCCGGACAGGCCGACAAGGCCCAGAGCAGTTGCACCAAGCAGAGTTGCAGCAATGGATTTACGAGCTTTCACGGTTTTCCCTCCCGATTGAAATACGGGGCCTTCCCAGGCCACGAAGAAGCGGCACCGGCCTCCCACCGGAACCGCTCATGGCAGCTAAGGAACAGGGAATCGCCCCGGGCTGTCAAGATAAATAAATCAGACTTACTTATTATTGACAGGTGGCCCTGGTTTCTCCAATCTTCGGGCTGTTGGGAGGAAGGTTTTGTCGACATCCGAGCAGGAAAATAGGGGTCGTGCGGTGTCCTGGCCGGTGCGCGGCTCCAACCAGAGCGGCATGCGGGCGCATAATGAGCGGCTGGTCCTGTCGATGTTGCGTCAGCGTGGACCGATGCCGAAGGCGGAGATTGCGCGCGCGACCGGACTCTCGGCGCAAACGATCTCCGTCATCATGCGCGGACTGGAACGGGATGGGCTACTCCGGCGCGGAGATCCCATTCGCGGGCGGGTCGGACAGCCGTCGATTCCGATGGATCTTGCGCCCGATGGTGCGTTTTTCTTCGGCCTGAAGGTCGGACGACGGTCGGCCGATCTCATTCTGATCAATTTCGTCGGTGAGGTGCTTGGCCGGGTTCACAAGACGCATCCCTACCCGATGCCCGATGCAATCCTCGAATTCGCGGAAGGGGCGGTGTCCGATCTTCTGACCAAGCTTTCGGAGGAACAGGCCGCCCGGGTCGCCGGGCTCGGGATCGCGATTCCCTTCAGCCTCTGGGACTGGGGGGCGACTGTTGGCGCGCCTGCGGGCGAGATGGACCGGTGGAAAGACCGCGATATCAAGCGTGAGCTTGGGGAGCGGCTGTCCTTCCCTGTCTATCTGGAGAATGACGCCACGGCGGCCTGCGCTTCCGAACTGGTGCTCGGCACATCCGACCTTCCCGGCAGTTTCCTGCATTTCTATATTGGGTATTTCATTGGCGGCGGCCTTGTTCTCAACAACCAACTCTTCACCGGCGCGTCCGGAAATGCCGGTGCCATCGGACCCCTGCCGGTGCCGAGCGGCGAGAGCGGGACCCGACCGTTGATGGAGATCGCTTCGCTTTCCGTCCTTGAGCAGGCGCTTCAGTCGCGCGGCTTGCCGGCGCAGTCACTCTGGGCCGGATCGGAGGAATGGCAGGTCGATGAGACGGTCGCGACGGATTGGATTCTGTCGGCGGCCGTCGGGATCGCCTTTGCGTCAGCCGCAGCTTGCTCGCTCGTGGATATCGAGTCGGTGCTGATCGACGGCTGGATGCCAGCCAGCATTCGCCGACGGCTGGTCGAGGAGACTGAACGTGCCCTGCGCGGGTACAACCTGACGTCAGTCGATGTTCCCACGATCCGGGAGGGGTCAATCGGTCCGGACGCGCGCGCGCTCGGTGCTGCCAGCCTGCCGCTCTCCGAGCGCTATCTCGTTGATCTCAACGCCGTGCTCTTGTCCCGCTAGCTGCTGGACGGCGGTCCATAGGCGGAAGGGTTCCGCGCGAGTACATCTCCAAGAGAATGCGCATCCAGCGAGTCATAGAATGCCCGTCGTGCGCTATCGAGGATGCAAATCAACCCACAGGAGGGCGCAAGCACGCATTCGGAGCAATCGACCAGCGGCTGCTCGCCTTCGGTCCGGCGCAGGATATCGCCGAGCAGGATTTCCGCCGGTGCCCGCGCCAGCCTCAACCCGCCCGATCTGCCGCGCACCGACTCCAGGAAGCCAGCGCTCACGAGGTCCATGGCCAGCTTCATCACGTTGCTGCGCGGTATTTCATGCGCCTCCACGATCTCGGAAATCGGGACGAGCCGCTCGGTCTGGCTCGAAAGATAGAGACAGATCCGCAAGGCGTAGTCGGAATAGCGTGTAAGCTTCATGCGAGAGTTCCGGTCAGGTGCGCCCTACCTAGTCCGCGAGGGCCGCTTCGCTCAAGGGATTTCCGTGCGTTGCATGTGCAAGCCACCTTGCGCGCCCTCTCTCAGCCGCGCCAGCCATATTGCCATTTCGCCTCAAAGCGGTCTTGATACGGCGCAGCGAAGGGACGGGGCTGGGCTCCGAGGAAGGCGCAAAATGACAGTCAAGGAAACCGGGTATATCCTGTCTCCCGATCCGGAGGACGCCCGTCTGGCGACACGGATCGCCGGGGTGGACCACACGGGGAGCCCGGTCGAGCTCTCGGTGGTGACCGAACGCCCACTGACTATCTACCTGAATTCACAGGAAATCGTGACGGCGATGACCATTGGTGATCATCCGGGTCTCCTGGCCATCGGCTTTCTGCGGAACCAGGGAATGCTGGCCCGGGATGAACCGGTCGAGGCGGTGGAGTATGACGACGACCTCGACGTTGTCGTCGTCCGCACCTCACGCAAGACCGATTACGAGGAAAAGCTGCGCAAGAAGACCCGTACCAGCGGCTGTGCTGTCGGAACGGTCTTTGGCGACATGATGGAGGGGTTGGATGGCATCCGCCTGCCGGAGGCCGAATTGCGGACCTCCTGGCTTTACGCTTTGGCGCATCAGATCAATCGCACACCCAGCCTCTACCTCGCCGCCGGCGCGATCCACGGCACCGTGCTCTGCGAGCAGGACAGGCCGCTGGTTTATATGGAGGATGTCGGCCGGCACAATGCGGTCGACAAGGTGGCGGGCTGGATGTTCGTCAACAACGCCGCCGCTGCGGACAAGATCCTCTACACGACCGGGCGATTGACCTCCGAGATGGTGCTGAAGACCGCGCATATGGGCATCCCCGTGCTGGTCTCGCGCTCCGGGTTCACGGCCTGGGGCGTGGAACTGGCGCAGGAGCTGGGCATGACGTTGATCGGGCGGCTGCGCGGGCGGCGCTTTGCTTGCGTGAGCGGGTCGGAGCGATTGGTCTGGGATGCTGATGTCGATACGGTTTCCGAGGAATCCACGCGGCATCGGCGCAAGAGTAGCCAGCCTGATGGGTGATGGTTCTGTGCGACTCCCGGCGATCATCCTTGCCGGCGGGCAGGCGCGGCGCATGGGCGGCGGCGACAAGGGGCTGCTGGAGCTTGGCGGCGAAACGCTGCTCTCCCGTGTGCTCGCGCGTCTGGAGCCCCAGGTCGGCCCCATTGCGCTCAACGCCAATGGCGACCCGGCGCGGTTCGAGAGCTACGGCCTGCCCGTGATCGCCGACAGCCTGCCCGGTTTCGTCGGCCCGCTGGCTGGCGTTCTGGCCGGAATGGATTGGGCGGCGGAGCTTGGCGCAGGACAGGTGGTTAGCGTCGCAGCCGACACACCCTTCTTTCCGCGCGATTTTGTGTCTCGGTTGCAGGCGGGGGCAGGTGATGCTCCGGTGACGCTGGCGGCGACACCGCATCCGGAAAAGGGATCCATCCGACAGCCGACTTTCGGACTCTGGTCGGTCGATCTGCGCGACGATCTGCGCGCGGCGCTGGAGCAGGGTTTGCGCAAGGTTGTACTCTGGACCGATCGCCATGGTGCTTCGGAGGTTGTCTTCGAAAGCGAGGCGGGCGATCCCTTCTTCAACATCAACAGGCCGGAGGACCTCGTCGAGGCTCTGGAACGGGGGGCATGGACGTGAAGATCTTCGGAGTGACGGGTTGGAAGAATTCCGGCAAGACGGGGCTTATGGAGCGGCTGGTTGCCAATATCACCGCACGCGGCTTGCGCGTTTCGACGGTGAAGCACGCGCATCACGGATTTGATATCGACCAACCCGGTCGCGACAGCTTCCGCCATCGGGAAGCCGGGGCGGAGCAGGTCCTGTTGGTTTCGTCCAGCCGCTGGGCGCTGATGACAGAGCTGAGAGAGGTGCCGGAACCTACCCTGGAAGAGATGCTGGACCAGATCACGCCGGTCGATCTCGTGCTTGTGGAGGGGTTCAAGCGCGACCGTCACCCGAAGATCGAGGCACAGCGAATCGAGACCGGCCAGCCGTTGATCGCTCCGGAGGACGAGACCATTCGCGCAATCGCTACCAACCGGCCTGACATTGCGTCCGACGCCTTGTCCGGGCGCCCTGCCTTCGATCTCGACGCAACCGACGCCATTGCGGAGTTTATCCTCAAGGAAGTGGGCCTCGCATGATCGACCCGCCCATGTTGCGCAATGATTGCTTTGCCCTGCCGCCGGGAGTCGACTGGGTGCCGATGCAGGATGCGCTTGCGGCGCTTGCGGCGCGAATGCATTCGGTTGTCGGCTCCGAAACCATAGCGCTGGGCGCGGCGGCTGGACGTCGGCTGGCCGAGGACCTGCATGCTTTCCGCGCGAACCCGCCTGCGCCGAATTCCGCCGTGGATGGCTATGGCTTTGTTGGTCCGGTGCCGGAAGGCGTGACCGACATGCCTCTGGCCGAAGGGCGCGCGGCGGCTGGGGTGCCTTTCGAGGGGCACGTTCCGGAAGGGCACGCGATCCGGATCCTGACTGGAGCGATCCTGCCGGACGGTGTCGATACGGTCGTCTTGCAGGAGGATTGCACGGTTGAAGCAGGCAGGGTCGCGTTTCGCGGACCTCTCAAACGCGGCGCCAATGCGCGCAAGGCGGGAGAGGATGTTGCGGCGGGCGATGTGCTTTTGTCCGCGGGTCGACGCCTGAAACCGCAGGATATCGCCTTGCTGGCGGCGACGGGGCATGGAACGGTGCCGGTGTTCAGGCCCTTGCGGGTGGGCGTGCTGTCCAGCGGGGACGAGATCGTCCCGCCCGGCTCGGTTGCGCCGGAGGCGATGCGGCCGGGACAGATCTATGACGCCAACCGGGTTATGTTGCTCTCCCAACTCGCGCAATGGGGCTTCGAGGCCGTAGATCTCGGCTTGGCGCCGGACAGCCGCGACGGATTGCGCGCGCTGCTGGACGGCGCGCGCGGTCAGGTCGACGCGGTGCTCACGTCCGGCGGTGTGTCGACCGGCGACGAGGATCATGTCTCAGCGTTGCTGAGCCGCGAAGGGCAGATGGCGCATTGGCGTATCGCGATCAAGCCGGGGCGACCCTTGGCGCTTGGCACCTGGGGGAACCTGCCGGTCTTCGGCCTGCCAGGAAACCCGGTCGCGGCGCTGGTCTGCACGTTGCTTTTCGCGCGCCCGGCGCTGGAAGTGCTCGCAGGCGGCACCTGGTTCCGGCCGGAGGGTTACATGCTCCCGGCGGCTTTCTCCAAGCGCAAGAAACCGGGACGGGCGGAGTTTCTTCGCGCCCGGATGGCCGCTGACATGCGAGTAGAGTGCTTTGCGTCGGAAGGCTCCGGACGGATCTCCGGGCTCGGCTGGGCCAATGGGCTGGTCGAGTTGGATGAGCAAGAACGGCAGATCGAGCCGGGCGATTCGGTGCGATTCATCCCCTATGCCGCGTTTGACGGATAGGTAATGTCGGGCCCGAGATGCGGGTGGATCGCGAGAGAATCAGCGCAGGACTATTGGGGGGAGTAAGGTGAGAGGCTGGACAACGACCCAAGCGGGGCTCGTTACGGCTGCTTCCTTCCGGACCTGACCGGGTTGGCGAGGTGCCTGCCCGCGCCAACCTCTCAAGGCAGCATGTATGCGATCCCGGCGCGAGTTTCAAGCGGGTCCGCTGCAAGGCACACGCCCGTCTTGCCAACGCCGCCTCGACCTTGCCTCCGAGAGAGGATTTCCCGAACGCGGATGCTTCAACGCCAGTTCGAAACGCATTAGGAGGATGGAAAGCAAAGACGAGGGCGAGACATGACGCATCTGTGGATTCGGGCCGAGGAGCGGCCGAATGAAGAACGGGTCGGACTCCTTCCGGACGGCGTAGGCGCGCTTTTGAACAAGGGAATGCGCGTGACGGTCGAGGACAGCGCGGTGCGCGCACTGCGGCTGGACCCCTATGCGGAGGCAGGCGCGGAGATTGCCGAGGCGGGAAGCTGGCGCACAGCGCCGCAGGACGCCATCATCTTCGGTCTCAAGGAGTTGCCGCTGGACGGACTGCCCCTCAAGCACCGTCACATCATGTTTGGCCATGCTTACAAGGGTCAGTCAGACGGGCGCGAGTTGCTCAAGCAGTTCAGGGCCGGCGGCGGCGCGCTCTACGATCTGGAATATCTCGTTGACGAGACCGGCCGTCGCGTCGCCGCGTTTGGCTATTGGGCCGGCTATGCCGGGGCTGCCGTGTCCCTCAAGTGCTGGGCCGCGCAGCAACGCGGCGGGATCTGCGGTCCGGTGGGTGTCTACCCCGGCCAGCAAGCGCTGCTCGACGATCTCGGCGCCGAGCTGGCAGCCACGAACGAGACACCGCCCAATGCGCTGATCATCGGCGCCAAGGGCCGTGTTGGCACGGGGGCAGCGGATCTCTGTGCGGCAATGGGGGTCAAGACGACGCTTTGGGACATGGAAGAAACGGCCCATGGCGGCCCATTTCCGGAAGTGCTGGACCATGATCTCTTCCTCAATTGCATCCTCGCCCGCCCCGGCACGCCGGTTTTTGTCCCGGCCTCGGCGAAAACGGATACGCGCCGGCTTTCGGTGATCGGAGACATCGCCTGCGATCCGTCGAGCGACTTCTCTCCCATCAAGGTCTATGACCGCGTGACCGACTGGGCCGCGCCCGCGCTGCGCGTCCATGACGACCCGGTTCTCGACGTCACCGCCATCGACAACCTGCCATCCATGCTGCCCGCCGAAAGCTCCGAAGATTTCGCCAGCCAGCTCTTGCCCTCGCTCATGACCCTCGACACACTTGCGGACGGGGTCTGGGGACGTGCCAAGGCCGAATTCGACCGGCATGTCGCCGAAATCTGAGGGGTAGACGATGACGATCCACTGGTGTGGTACCGGCCTGAGTGCCATTCCCGGCCTGCGCCGGCTGCTTGAATACAACAATGAAGTCTGCATCTGGAACCGCACCGTCGCCAAGGCGCATGAGGCGGTCGGGGACCTGACCGACTGGATTGAGCCCTTCGACCTGCCGATGCTGCGTGAGGCGCTGGCGCCAGGCGATGTCGTCGTCTCGATGTTGCCGGGCGACTGGCATGTGCCGCTGGCCGAGATCTGCATCGCCGAGCGGGCGCATTTCGTCTCCTCTTCCTATATCTCGCCCGAGATGGCCGCGCTGGATGGCGCGGCGAAGGATGCCGGGGTCTGCCTTGTCAACGAGGTTGGGCTCGATCCGGGGATCGACCACTTGATGGCGCATTGGCTCGTGGCCGATATGCACAAGGGCGGCCATGTACAGCCCGGCGCCGAATACGAGTTCATCTCCTATTGCGGCGGCGTTCCCAAGGAGCCGAACGCCTTTCGCTACAAGTTCAGCTGGTCGCCGCTGGGTGTGCTCAAGGCGCTGCGCTCCCCCTCGCGGTCGATTCGCGACTATACGGTTCTCGACGTGGCACGGCCATGGGATGCGCTCACGCGCTATGACGCGCCGTTGCCGCAGCCGGAGAGTTTCGAGGTCTACCCCAACCGCGATTCCCTGCCTTTCATGGAAGAATATGGCTTCGAGGAAGGCTGGAAGGTCCGTCAATTCGTGCGCGGCACCTTGCGGCTGAATGGCTGGGCGGACGCCTGGTCGGACGTCTTTGCCGAGATCGAGACGCTGGACGGACCGTCTGGCGAGACGCGGCTCAAGGAGATGTCGGACCATTTCTGGGAAGAAAATGCCTATGCGCCGGATGAGCCGGACCGGGTTGTCCTCTGCGTCGGGTTGAAGGTCAGCCAGGACGGCCAGCCGGTCTATGACAAGACCTACCTGCTCGATGCCTGGGGCGACGCGCGGGGCTCCGCCATGGCGCGGCTGGTTTCGCAGCCGGTTTCGCTGGCGGTGGAATCGGCCAAAGCGCGGGAGATTGCACCGGGTGTCAGCGCGGCGCCCAAGGATCCTCGGCTGTTGGAACGCTGGCTTTCAGCGGTGGATGTTCAGGCGCAAAAAATGATGGTGGTCGATCACCTGACGTGACCGTGTCGATCAGGGTGAAGGGCGCCAGGGTCCGACATCGGAGCTGGGCCCTCACACCTTGCGGATCCCGCGGCAGATGATACGGAAATCCGTTTGAATCTGCCGCCAAGACCGGCGTCAGTTCCGATCGCGCAGATTGTCTTCTTCATGCGCAACGTCGAGGCCGACCGCGTCCATCCCATCTTCGAGGAAATCCGCCAATTCCGGCATGCCGCTGAGATAATCCTCGGTCGGCGCGGAGCGTTCGCGCCGCGCGGTGTCGAGCGCGTCGTCCAGTTCCTCGGCGGCGAAGCTTTCGCGGCCAATCCAGCACAGCGCGACCAGGCTGACCTGTTCGTCCACGTTCAGCCCGGAGATATAGTTGCGCAAATGCGGGCTTTCGGGGCCGAATTCACGCGTCAGTGCGATAACTCTCACCAATTTACCGGTGCTGATCTCGAGCATGGTCCTCCCCTTCCTTCTGTTTCCTCACACCATTTTTCACGCGCCCGGGCGGCAACTGCAAGAGAACCTTTCGGTGGGAACGCAAACATCGGCGGTTTTGGCGAAAAAAAACGACACCAGCGCCCGTTGTCAGGTTGACCGGATGCGAGGGTGCGTCTTTGGCGCGCTTGCACATCTTTTCTGTCGGAAGAGCAGGTTTTCCGAAGACGCATGGAAAAGATCGCAGCCGGGGTGATCCGGTTCGTCGCTTCCTCCGTATCTCTGTTATGTTGGAAGAACTGACCAGAACGGCCTCGGCCCCTTCCCCCCGTGTCGCGCTGCCTTATACTGGCGGCCGAGGCAATGGGTGGTGCGAGGGGAAGCGCATGACGGAGCTCGTAACTGAGCAGGTCGATTGGGCGGAGGCGGTAAGGCGTGTCGCCGAGTCCGGTGACCAGGCTGCGTTCGCGGCACTGTTCGGTCATTTCGCGCCCCGTGTGAAAGGGTTTCTCATCCGTTCCGGCCTGACGCCGGCAGCGGCTGAGGATTGCGCCCAGGACGTAATGGCGACGCTCTGGCGCAAGGCAGAGATGTTCGATCCTGACAAGGCGAGCGTGGCGACTTGGGTCTTCACGATCGCGCGGAACCGGAAGATTGACATGTTCCGTAAACAGGCCCGACCTGAACCGGAAGACCTGCCCTGGGGGCCAGAGCCCGAGCCCGAACAGGCAGAGAGCCTTGGACTGAAGCAGGACAGCGCGCGCCTTGGTGCGGCCCTGGCTGAGCTGCCAGAAGCGCAGCGGAAGCTGGTGGAGGCGGCTTATTTTGGCGACCTGAGCCATGGCGAGATTGCCGAGAAGACCGGCATTCCGCTCGGAACCATAAAATCAAGATTGAGGCTGGCGCTGGAAAAGCTGCGCCGGACGATGCAATGAGTGATGCGATGCGTGTGAAACATGAGATTGGGGACGAGTTCCTCGCCTCCTATGCGGGCGGCAACATGGCCGAGGCCTTCGAGCTGGTCATTGCCTGTCATCTCTCGCTCTGGGCACCGTCCCGGGCGCGCTATGCGACGATGGAAGCGATTGGCGGCGCCGTTCTTGAACGGGAATCGGAGGAGATGTCGGCCGGAAGCCTCGAGGCAACACTGGCCCGGATCGCCGGAGGCGCGCCCGTGGCGCCGGAAGCGCCGCGCTTGCCAGACTGTGCCGTGCTTCCCGCGCCGCTCCGCGACTACGTGGGCGGAGGACTGGACGCGGTGAAATGGCGCCCCGTCGGTATGGGGGTCCGTCAGGCGGTTCTGCCCATGGCGAAGGGGGCGACCGCTCGGTTGCTTTCGATCCCGGGCGGCTGTGAAATGCCCGACCACGGTCACCGTGGGTTGGAGATGACGCTTGTGCTTCAGGGCGCGTATCTCGACGGTGATGAGCGGTTCGGACGCGGCGATGTGGAAGTGGCCGATGAATCTCTGGACCATAAACCGGTCGCGGCGCCCGGCGAGGACTGCATATGCCTTGCCGCGACAGATGCGCCGCTGCGCTTCAACGCCTTCCTGCCGCGCCTTTTTCAGCCATTCCTGGGCATCTGAAGCCGGATCGCGCTGGATCTGTCAGCCGTCGTCGCGCCGATGAATCTGGAGTGATCCCGGTTCGGCAGCGGGCGGCTCGGGCAGCTCTGCGGGTTCATCGAACTCGAAGCTGTCGAGTCGACGCGCGCGCTTGCCGGCCTTCTCGGCACTGATCCGGATCTCGGCGATATCCTTGCCCGCCATGGAAAAGTGCTTGTCGAGATTGCCGACCCGGGTTTCCAGCCGCTCCACGTCACCATGCAGCAGACCCAGCTCGCGACGGATCGCTCCGGCCTGTTCGCGCATGCGGGCATCCTTCAGGATCGCCCGCATCGTGTTGAGCGTGGCCATGCAGGTCGTGGGCGAGACGATCCAGACCCGCGCCGCGAAGCCCTCCCGGACCAGTTCGGGGAAATTCGCGTGCAGCTCGGCATAGACCGCCTCGGAGGGAAGGAACATCAGCGCTCCGTCGGCAGTCTCCCCCTCGAGGATGTATTTCGTCGAGATTGCCTTGATATGCGCCTTGACCGCCACGCGCATCGCCTTTGCCGCCTCGTTCGCCTCCCACTGCGTGTTGGCGTTGCGCAGCCCCTCATAGGCTTCCAACGGGAATTTGCTGTCGATGACGATGGGCCCGGGCGGGTTGGGCAGGTGGATCAGGCAATCGGCCCGCTTGCCGTTGGACAACGTTGCCTGCCAGGCGAAACTGTCCGGCGGCAGGGCTTTGGTCAGGATCTCCTTGAGCTGGATCTCGCCGAAGGCGCCGCGGGTCTGCTTGTTGGAGAGAATGTCCTGCAGGGAGAGCACATCGCCGGAAAGCTTTTCGATATTGGCCTGTGCGCGGTCGATCGTCTCCAGTCGCTGTTGCAATTCGCCAAGTGAACGGGCCGTTCGGGAGGAGCTGCCTTGCAGGCTCTCGCCCATGCGCGTCGTGACTTCCGCGAGCCGCGCTTCCATGAGCTGGAGCACCTGCGCCTGGCTTTTTGCCTGAGCGTCGGAGACATGGGTCAGTCCGCCGGCGAGCTGTTGCTGCCCGTCCGAGAGGGTCTGCACCCGGCCGGAGAGCGCGTGCATCTGATGTAACATCGGGTCGGCCATGCGCGCGGCGGCGCCGGCGCGGCGAAGGGTGACGATGAGCAGGACGAGCACCAGCAGCAGGAACGCCGCGCCAAACAGCACCGCGACGGTGGTCGGGTCGTCAAGGGTGAGCGTCGTTTCGCCGATCTGGATCATGTCCGGCCAAAGAGCCTTTCGATATCGGTCAGCTTCAGCTCGACATAGGTCGGGCGGCCATGGTTGCACTGGCCGGAATGGGGCGTGGCCTCCATCTCGCGCAGCAGCGCGTTCATCTCTTCGGCGCGCATCTGGCGGCCCGAGCGGATCGAGCCATGACAGGCGCAGCGCGAGAGCACGGCGTCGATGCGCGCGCCGAGCGTGGTGCTGTCGCCGAGATCGGCGATCTCGTCGAGAATATCGGCCAGAAGCGCCTTGGCGTTGATTTCGCCGAGAATCGCCGGGGTTTCCCGTACCGCGACAGCGCCGCCGCCAAAGGGTTCTATGGTCAGCCCGAGCCTGCGGAGATCCTCGGCAACGGCCAGCAGCCGGGCGCAATCGCCTTCGCCAAGCTCGACGATCTCCGGGATCAGCAGCGCCTGTGCGGCAATGCCGTTCTCCGCCGCCTGGCGCTTGAGCCGCTCGTAGACGAGCCGTTCATGGGCGGCGTGTTGGTCGACGATGACGATGCCAGAAGCGGTCTGGGCGATGATGTAATTCTCATGGACCTGTGCCCGGGCGGCCCCCAGCGGAAGATCCTGAACGGGCGCTTCCACCGGCTCCGGCGTCGGTTCCATCCGGGCCGAGGGCGCTGCGGCTTCGGCGAAACCGGGCGTTTCGACGAGCGGGGCCTGCGCGTCATAGGCGGCACGCAACGCGCCCTGGCTGGGGCGGTCCATCTGGTAGATACGCGGCGTGGTGGGCTGTTCGGGGCGCAGCGCGCCGAGTGTGGCGCCGGCAACCGTGGTCGAGGCGCGGTGCCCGGCATTGGCCAGCGCATGGCGCAACCCGGAAACGATCAGCCCGCGCGCCGTGCCTGGCTCGCGAAAGCGGACCTCGGATTTCGCCGGGTGCACGTTGACGTCCACAAGCTGTGGGTCGCAATCGATGAAGAGCGCGGCGGCGGGGTGCCGGTCGCGGGAGAGGAAATCCATATAGGCGGCGCGCAGGGCGCCGATCAGCAGCTTGTCGCGGACCGGTCGGCCGTTGACGAAGAGATATTGCGCCACCGCCGAGCCGCGCGAATAGGTCGGCAATGCCGCGTAGCCGGTCAGCCGCAGCCCCTCGCGCTCGGTATCGACGAGGATGGCGTTCTCGGCGAACTCATTGCCCAGGATCCGGGCGAGCCGGCCACGCAAAGCCTCGAAAAGATCGCCCGTCTCGGCATCGGAGCGGAAGGTGATCCGCCCCTCGCCCTCGCCGGAGACATCACGCAGCGTGAAGGCGACCGCGGGTTCGGCCATGGCGAGGCGTTTGACGATATCGGTGATCGCCTGCGTTTCGGCGCGGTCCGTGCGCATGAATTTGAGCCGGGCTGGCGTGGCATAGAAGAGATCGCGCAGCTCGACCACCGTGCCGCGCGAGAGGGCGGCGGGGGTGACGGGCGCGATGTCGCCGCCGGTGACGGCGATTCGGCCGGCCTCCGCGCTGCCTTCGGCGCGGCTGGTGACCGTGAGCCGGCCGACAGCGCCAAGCGAGGCCAGCGCCTCGCCGCGAAAGCCGAAGGAACGGATGTCGAGCAGGTCCGATCCGTCGATCTTCGAGGTTGCGTGGCGGGCAAGCGCCAGCGGAAGGTCCCCCGCAGGGATGCCACAGCCATCGTCGATGACCCGGATCAGCCGCTTGCCACCATCGGCAAAAGCCACCTCGATCCGCCGCGCGCCCGCGTCCAGCGCGTTCTCCACCAGCTCCTTGACGGCCGATGCCGGGCGCTCGACCACTTCGCCCGCAGCGATGCGGTTGATGATGGTCTCGTCGAGCTGGCGGATGACCGGCAAAGCGCCGGCTTCGCCCATGTTGGGGTACAGTGCAGACATGCCACTAGTGGTAGCACGCTGATCCCGGCTTCGCCACAGGGGATCACAGCTCGCGCGACGCTTTGCCGGTTGATTTTCGGCCCCGTGGCTTGTCTATAGACTTGTCAATATTTGTTACCCCGAGACATCAAATGAGCCCGCAAGCGCCGCGCAGCACGGCTGCCGTCTTCAACCTCGCCTGGCCGCTGACGCTCAAGGCGATGATGCTGCATGGCATCGTGGTGATCGACGCCTGGCTGGTCTCCGCGCTTGGCGAGTCGGGGCTGGCTGCGATGGGGCTGGGCGGCTCCTTCGCGGCGCTGCTGCTTGGCGTGATCATAGCCTTTTCCAACGCCACGCAGATCCGTGTCGCGCAGGCTTTCGGCTCCGGGCGGGACGTGGCGCTGAAGACGGCTCTGCTTGCGGGTCTCTTCATCAACCTCATCGCGGCGGTGATCGGCATGGTGGTGATTGGTGCGATCGCCGGACCGGTGATCGATCTCTTCGCCCATACTGACTGGATCGCCGAACAGGCGCGCCTCTATCTCTTCGCCTTCCTCTTCGTCATCGTCTTCGAGGCCGTTGGACAGGGTTTCGGCAGCCAATTTAACGGTTGCGGCAAGACGATCATGCCCTTCCTGAGCTATTTGCTGGCGATCCCGATCAACGTTGCGGTGAGCTACTGCCTGATCCACGGGCTCTACGGCTTGCCGGAGCTGGGAGTTATGGGGGCGGCAGTGGGAAGCGCGGTGGCATCGCTGATCCGCATGGGCTTCCTCGGGATCAACCTCTGGCGGCTGAACGGGTTCTATCTTGGCACGGAAGGCTGGTTGCATGGGAGCTTCGCTGCCTCGCTCCGGCGCCATTTCGTCTTCGCGCTGCCAATTGCCGGCACCTTCATGAGCAATGCCTTCTCGAACTACGTCTGTACGTTGCTTTTCGCCAGGATGAGCGTGAACCAGTTCGCGGCAATGACGCTGATCCAGCCCTGGGTCCATGTCGCCGGGACCTTCGGTATCGGCTGGGCGATGGCGACGGGAATCAACGTCGCGCAACTCCTCGGTCAGGACCAGAAGGGGCCGGAGTTGGATATCTTCCTGCGTCGTGCGTGGCGCGGGGCACTGATCGCGGCGGCCATCGTGGCGTGTTTCTATCTCGTCATCTGCCTCAACGCCGAGCACTTTTACGGCACGCTGGAGCCGGAAACCACGGCGGCGCTGCTGAGCTTCCTTCCGATCTTGCTGTTCCTGCCCTTCCCCAAAGGGTCCAACGCGATGTGTGGTCACACGCTGCGTGCGGGCGGGGACACCGTTTATGTGATGAACATCTTTCTCGCCTCGCAATGGCTCTTCCGGGTGCCAATGACGGCGTTGTTCATTCTCTGGTTGGGCCTTCCGGTCACCTGGGTGTTCGCGCTCTTTCTCGGTGAAGAACTGGTCAAGTTCCCGCTCTTCCATCAGCGTTTCCTCAAGGGCGCATGGAAGCGGGGCCTCCAGGAAATGTAACGCGCTGCGTTCCATGCAGATTTTCCTTTCGACTCGGCCTTAAAAGGCGCATCTTCAACATTGGATATGCTGGACGTCTTGGGGCGTCGGCTTTCCGGGGTTGAAATATATTCCAGTTTTAGCATATGTTTTACAGTCCACCGATGAACCGGAGTATCGTCATGCTGAAAATCGTCCTGCCACTCCTGGCCCTGCTGCTGCCATGGAGCGCCCTCGCCGAGACCGGTCGCGTACAATCCGTCGAGTTGACGGAGTGGAAAGCAGTGTTCGGACGGATCGAGGCACGAGATCGCGTGCCCGCACGAGCGCGGCTCGGCGGAACGATGGTCACGGTGGAGGTGGCGGAAGGCTCCGAGGTGTCGGAAGGCCAGCAAGTGGCTTCGGTCCGGGACGAGAAGCTGGAGCTTCAACTTGGCGCTATCGACGCAACGCTCTCCTCGCTGCAATCGCAACTCGAAACCGCGCAGGCGGAGTTGAAACGGGGCGAGAGCCTGTTGGAGCGTGGCGTCACAACAGCGCAGCGGCTGGACCAGCTTCGCACCGAGGTGGCCGTGATCGAAGGCAGGATCGGCACGACGAAGGCCGAGCGCAACGTGCTGGAGCAGCGCGAAGCGGAAGGCGCGGTGCTTGCGCCGATCTCGGGGACAGTGCTGTCGGTTCCGGTGACGGAAGGTTCGGTTGTCATGGCCGGTGAGGTGATCGCTGAGATCGGTGGTGGCGGCTTCTTCCTGCGCATGGCGGTGCCGGAACGGCATGCAGGCTTCCTCGAAGAGGGAGACGAAATCCGGATCGGTGGCGCGGGCGCCGAAAGCGCCGGAAAGCTCGCCAAGGTCTACCCGCTGATCGAGAATGGCCGCGTGATTGCCGATGTCGAGATTGCCGACATGGCGACCGACTTCGTTGATGCGCGCGTGCTCGTCCGCCTTCCCATCGGTACCCGGCAGGCGCTGGTTGTCCCGGCCGATGCCGTGGAAACCCGGATGGGGCTGGATTTCGTCTCCATCGCCGGGACCGGTGGCGCACCGGTGCAGCGCGTGGTGGTGATTGGCGAGGCCAGCAGCGTCGAGGGCAGCGAGATGGTCGAGATCCTGTCGGGCCTGTCCGAAGGCGAGGAACTGGTGGCTGGCCATGAGTGATCCTGTCAAGGAGACCCCGCTTGGCATTGCCGGCGGGCTGACTCGTGCCTTCATCGGCTCGGCGCTGACGCCGCTGATGATCCTGGCCTCACTGGCCGTCGGTCTTGTCGCGCTGGTGAGCCTGCCGCGCGAGGAGGAGCCGCAGATTTCCGTGCCGATGGTGGATATCCATATCCAGGCGCCGGGCCTGCGCGCCGCGGATGCCGCCAAGCTGGTGACCGAGCCGATGGAGACCATCGTGCAGGGCATCAACGAGGTCGAGCATGTCTATTCCCAGACCAGCGACGACTACGCGCTGGTCATGGCCCGTTTCCTTGTTGGCACCCCGGCGGACACCGCGATCCTGCGCGTGCATGACAAGGTACGCGCCAATCTGGACCGGATTCCGGTCGGCATCGACGAGCCTCTGATCGTCGGGCGCGGCATCGACGATGTCGCGATCGTCTCGTTGACCCTCAGTCCGAAGCCCGAGACAGGCGTGAGCGCCAATGACCTGACACGGATCGCCCGCGAGCTTCAGGTCGAGCTGGCCAAGATCCCGGATGTGGGGCTGACTTATCTCGTCGGCGAGAGCCCGGAGGCGATCCGCATCGCGCCGGACCCGGAGCGGCTGGCGCTCTACGGCGTGACGCTTCAACAGCTTGCCGGCAAGGTCGAAGGGGCGAACCGCGCCTTCAACACCGGTTACGTCCGCGATGGCGGCGAACAGATCGCGCTGGTCGCGGGCGAGACGTTGAAGGCACCCGCCGATGTGGCCAACCTGCTGCTGACCACGCGTGACAACAGGCCGGTCTATGTCCGTGACGTGGCCGATGTGAGCTTCGTGCCCGACACCTCCGACAAGATCGTCGCCAATGTAACGCGCGGCGAGGATGGCGAGATCACGCGAACGCCGGCGGTGACTCTGGCGATTGCCAAGCGCGCGGGCTCAAACGCTGTCGTGGTGGCCGAGGAGATCCTGCACCGGGTCCATCTGCTCGAAGAGGACCTGATCCCGCACAGCGTCCAGATCGATGTGACCCGTGACTATGGCGAGACGGCGAACGAGAAGGCCAACGAGCTGTTGTTCCATCTCGGATTGGCGACGGTTTCCATCGTTGCGCTGGTGCTCTTTGCCATCGGCTGGCGGGAGAGCATCGTCGTCGCCGTGGTTATTCCAGTGACGATCCTGCTGACGCTCTTCGCGGCCTGGATCATGGGCTACACGCTCAACAGGGTCTCGCTCTTCGCGCTGATCTTCTCCATCGGCATCCTCGTCGACGACGCCATCGTGGTGATCGAGAACATTGCCCGCCACTGGGCGATGCCGGACAAGGAGAACCGCACGCAAAAGGCGATCCGCGCCGTGGCCGAGGTCGGCAACCCGACCATCGTCGCCACGCTTACAGTCGTCGCGGCCCTGCTGCCGATGCTCTTCGTCTCCGGGTTGATGGGCCCCTACATGTCCCCGATCCCGGCCAATGCCAGTGCCGCGATGATCTTCTCCTTCTTCGTCGCGGTGATCATCACGCCCTGGCTGATGGTCAAGATCGCCGGTAAGGCGCCGGCGCATGACCATTCCGGCGAAGGCCATCATGGTGGCGCGCTCGGTCGTCTCTATTCTGCCGTCGCCCGGCCGCTGCTGAAGACCAAATCCGGCAGCCTGCTTTTCCTGCTCGCCGCCGTGGTGATCTCCTTCGGCTCGCTCGGCCTGATCTACACGCAGGACGTGACGGTCAAGCTCTTGCCATTCGACAACAAGTCGGAGCTCTCCGTGGTGATCGACCTGCCTGAAGGCGCCTCCGTCGAGGTAACCGATGCGGTGGCGCAGGACGTGGCCCGCGAAGTGCTCCAACTCGAAGAAGTGCTGTCCGTTCAAACCCATGCCGGCGCCGCTGCGCCCTTCAACTTCAACGGGCTTGTGCGCCACTATTACCTGCGCACGCAGCCGAATCTGGGCGATGTGCAGATCAATCTCGACCACAAGGAACACCGCGAGCGTACCAGCCACGAGATCGCGCTGGAGATCCGCGAGCGGCTGAACGGGCTGGACCTGCCCGAAGGCACACGGTTGAAAACGGTCGAACCGCCCCCTGGCCCGCCGGTCATGGCGACGCTGTTGGCGGAGGTTTATGGCCCGGACCCGGAGACCCGCCGCGCCTCCGCCGAGAAGATCCGCGCCGCCTTCGAGGCGATTCCTTACGTTGTCGATGTCGATGACAGCTTCGGCGAGCAGCCTCGCCGCCTGCGGGCGACGATCTCTGCCGACCAGCTCGAGTTCTTCGGCGTCGAGGAGGCGGACGTCTTCACCACGCTGGCGCTGCTCAATCACGGCTCGACCGTCGGGTATTCGCATCGTGGCGAGGGTCGCCGCCCGATCCCGATCACCATCGAGCGCGACCGCTCCGACCGTGTTGTCGACGAACGCTTTCTCTCAACCCCAATCCCGGCCAATGTCCTGCCCGGAGCGCGGGGCGTGGTGGAGCTGGGCGACGTGGTGGAGATCACGGAAGAGCGCGCCTCCTTCCCGATCTTCCGGCATAATGGCCGCGCCGCCGAGATGGTCACGGCCGAGATGGCCGGGGATTTCGAGGCGCCGATCTATGGCATGATCGCCGTCGCGGACGCGCTGGACGGAATGGAATGGGAGGAGGGGACGAAGCCCGACATCCGCCTCAACGGCCAGCCGGAGGACGAATCCACCGTCACCCTACTCTGGGACGGCGAATGGGAGGTGACTTGGGTCACGTTCCGCGACATGGGCGCGGCCTTCGCGGTGGCGCTGCTGGCGATCTACATCCTTGTGGTGGCGCAGTTCGGTTCCTTCAAGCTGCCGCTGGTGATCCTGACCCCGATTCCGCTGACCTTTGTCGGCATCATGGGCGGGCATTGGCTCTTCGAAGCGCCATTCTCCGCGCCGTCGATGATCGGCTTCATCGCGCTGGCGGGGATCATCGTGCGAAACTCGATCCTGTTGGTGGATTTCATCCGCCATGCCGACCCGGAAAAGGACAAGATCGAGACCCTGATCGAGGCCGGTGCCATCCGCTTCAAGCCGATCCTTCTGACGGCAATTGCGGCGATGATCGGCGCGGCTGTGATCCTGGCCGATCCGATCTTCCAGGGGCTCGCCCTGTCACTGCTCTTTGGGTTGCTCAGCTCGACCCTGCTGACGGTGTTGGTGATCCCGGCGATCTACCGGGTGTTCCGGACCTGACGGGTCTGCGTTGAGAAAAAGAGCGAGGGGGCGCCGCCCCCCGCTCTTCCGGTCACTTGGACAATGCGAATCAAGACGTGCAACCAGAGCCGCGTCAAACGGCTCCTGGTGCACTTAATTCGTCGCTTCGAGCCCTTCCGGCTTGCCGACAACGACGAAATGCAGCCCGTCGAGATCGACCAGCTCACTGGCGACCCGCTGGATATCTTCCACAGTCACGGCATTGATCCGGTCGTTGCGGGTCCGGATATAATCCGGCGTCAACGCGTCCATCTGCATGCCGACGAGGATGTTGGCGATCCGCCCGTTGCCGTCGAAGCGCAAGGGATAGGCGCCGGTCAGGTAGGTTTGAGCGCGTTCGAGCTCTTCCGCGCTGACGCCGTCCTCGGCCAGCCGCAGCCATTCGTCCCGGATCACCGCCACCGTCTCGCCAGCCCGGGCATTCACCGTGGAGGTCATGCCCATGAACATCTCGGAGAGGTCCATCGGATAGAGATAGGCGCCGATGCCGTAGGTCAGGCCGCGCTTCTCGCGCACCTCTTCCATGAGGCGAGAAGAGAAGCCGCCGCCGCCGAGGATCTGGGCCATGACATAGGCCGGGAAGAAGTCCGGGTCGTGGCGTTCCAGACCGCGCTGGCCAAACAGGATGACCGATTGCGGCGTGTCGAAATCGACAAGGGTCAGACCACCATCGAGGCTGTAGTCGATCCGTTCCGCAAGAGGCGCGCCTGTTGCGGGCAACTCGCCCAGCAGCGTGTCGAGCAAGTCCGTGAGCTCTTCGGCTGTAATATCGCCAACGGCCGAGGCGAAGACGCGGTCCTGACCCAGAACCGCGCCATGCGCAGCGGTTAGGTCGTCCCGCGACAGCGCGGTGACGCTGTCCACGGTGCCGTCAGAGACGCTTCCATAGGGGTGGTCCCCGAAAGCCAGCTCGTGAAAGCGGCGGGAGGCCATGGCTTCGGGGTCTGTCGCGTCCGACATGATGCCTGCGAGAACCTGACTACGCACCCGCTCGATCGCATCTTCGTCGAACCGGGGCTCGATGAGGGCCTGGCGCAGCAGTTCCATGGCTTCGGCGCGGTTTTCCGTCAGCACCTTGACGGAGATTGCGACCGCATCATCATGGGCACGGAAGCGGAACTCGGCGGCAAGGCTTTCGGTGGCGATGGTGAAGGCTTGCGAGTCCATCTCGCCTGCGCCCTCTTCCAGCAGCGCTGTCATAAGGTTGATCGCGCCACGCTTGCCGGGCGCGTCGAGGCTGGTGCCGCCCCGAAACCGCAACTCCAACGCGACGAAGGGGATCGAATGCTCCTCGACCAGCCACGCCTTGAAGCCGCCAGGGCTCTCGACCTCCAGAATGTCGATTTCGGCCCGTGCCGGCAGGGTGGCGAAAAGGGTCAGGGTCACGGCAAGGACAAATCGGATCATTGGGCAGTCTCCGTCAGCATCGCCAGTTCTTCCTTCTCGAGATAGCCCGTCACGGCATTGGCACGATCGAAGAGCCGGGCTGCGGCGGCCTCGACATCTTCGGGGGTCACTTTTTGAAGGACCTCCGGCCAGGCCTGCACGTCCTCGACAGTCAGCCCCGAGGTCAGCGCCTCGCCATAGCTGCGCGCGAGACCTTGCAGGCTGTCCTTGCGATAGATCTCGTTCGCGCGAAGCTGCATCTTCAGCCGTTCGAAGGTGGCTTCATCGACGCCTTCTTCCAGAAAACGGGCGATGGCGCGATCCATGTCGGCCTCGCCCTCAGCCAGTGTGCGACCCTCGACCGGCATGACCAGCAGGGTGAAGGTGGTCGCGTCCAGCGATAGCCCGTCATAAAAAGCAGTGGTGTAGAGCGCTGATTTTTCGTCAAATTCCAGCATTTGTCCCATCAGGGAGCTGGCGCTTGATCCGCCCAGAAGCTCCGCGAGATAGACCAGCGCGGCCGCTTCCTGCTGTGCGCCGGAATTGCGCTCCGGGGCGAGATAGGTCCGCTTGACATACGGGTTGCCGACCCTCGGATCGGCGAAGCTCAGGCGACGCTCGGCCCGTTGCGGCGGTTCCTGCGGGCGGACGCGGTCGGGCAGGTCCGGATTGGCGGGGATTGCGCCGTAATGCGCCTCAGCCAGTGTGCGGATCTCTTCAGGCTCGACATCGCCAGCGACGATCAGGATCGCATTGTTGGGGGCGTAATACTCCGAGTAGAAATCCAGCGCATCCTCACGGCCCAGCCCTTCCATCTCGTGTTTCCAGCCGATGATGGGGATGCCGTACGGGTGATTGAAATACTGCGCCGCCCGCATCTGCTCTCCAAACAGCGCACCGGCGCTGTTCTCGACGCGCTGGTTACGTTCCTCGAGAATCACGTCGCGCTCGGGCAGAACTTCGGCATCGGTCAGTTGCAGACCGGTCATCCGATCCGCCTCCATCTCCATCATCAGGCCGAGTCGATCAGCGGCGACGCGTTGGAAATAGCCGGTGTAATCCTGGCTGGTGAAGGCATTGTCCGACCCGCCATTGAGTTCGACCGTGGAGGAGAACTCGCCCGGCTCAAGCGATTCTGTCCCCTTGAACATCAGGTGTTCGAGAAAATGGGCGATTCCGGATTTGCCGGCGGGCTCGTCCGCGGCCCCGACCCGGTACCAGACCATGTTCACGGCAACGGGAGCACGGTGATCCTCGATCACCACCACGTCCATGCCATTGTCCAGCGTGAAGCTCGTGACTTCTTCGGCGGTTGTCACGGTGGGCAAGGCCAGTCCGCAGGCCAGAAGAAGGGTCGGCGCGATGGCTCGATGCATATCAATCCTCATCAGATCAGATTGGGATGAAAGATACGGCCGTGGACGCGGCAATCAACCGCCTCCACGAGGATGTGACCGCGGTTGAGAGAATTCTTAGTTCGCTTCCGGGTCCGGCGGAGCGGCAGACGTGGCGCGGCCCTTGCTGCGGTACAGCCAAGTCGTGCTGTGCTGGTTCAGTTCTTCGCGCTCGTAGGCGTCATAATAGGTCGTGAGACCAAAGAGCCGCTCCATCAAGCGTCCCCGATTGCGCTTGCGGAATTCGAGATCAGCCACAGCCAGATCGGTACGGATCTGCGGATCGACGCCGTAACGCGTGGTTTGCCGGATCAGCGCTCCATCCGGGCCAAGCTTGCCATCCGTCTGGATGCGGGCCGGGTTGCCGCCGAGCGCCGCGACGGCTTCGGCTTGCGGATTGACATCGGTCCGGTTCGCCACGCCAGTGGTCGGCGCGGGCAATGCGTTCAGATCCTTGGGGATTTCGATCGGCTTGGTGGGCAGGATTGCAAACTCGTCCGGAGTGTTCTGGCCGCGTTGCGGTTGCATCAGTCCGGGCTCTCTTCGCTCGCAGCCGGCAACCGTCACGCAGAGCGCAAGCAGCACACCTGCCCGTGCCAGTACCGTCGCTCGCATCGCTGCCTCCGTCATCCGCTTTTCGCCTCTTTAGCCCAAGCAAGCGCCCGCGTCACGAGGGCTTTTCGCCCTCGGCGGAATCTCCCGTGAAAAGAATGAGCCCAAAGGCACCGAGGAAGATGAACACATCCGCCACGTTGAAAACATACGGATTCTGGAAGCCGCAGCAGGACATGTTGAGAAAGTCGCGCACGCCCGGATAGAGCAGCCGGTCGAAGGCATTGCCCAGCGCGCCGCCGATGATCAGACCGGCGGAGGCAAAGGACCTCCAGTTGTGGAAGTTCTTTTTCGCCCAGTAGAGCAGCATTGCGCAGAGAGCGACCGAGAGCACGATCAGAATCCAGCGCTGCCCTGCGGCGCTGTCGGCAAAGAGGCCGAAATTGACGCCCGTGTTCATGCCCTTGCGGAAGACGAGATAGGGCGGGGCAACGTCGATCTGGGCCAACGCCTCCGAGCTGAACAGCCCGAAGACGTGGAATTTTGACCACTGGTCGAAGAGGAAGGCGGCCAGAGCCGCGAGCCAGAGAGACCGCATCCGTTCAGTGCCGGAAGTGGCGCATGCCGGAGAAGACCATGGCGATACCGGCTTCGTCTGCCGCCGCGATCACTGTGTCGTCCCGCATCGAACCGCCCGGCTGGATCACTGCTGTTGCGCCGGCCTCGGCGGCTGTCAGCAGACCGTCCGGGAAGGGGAAGAAGGCGTCGGAGGCGACGACCGAGCCCTTGGTCAGCGGCGCGTCGAGACCGAGCTCGGCGGCCATGTCCTGCGATTTGCGCGCCGCGATGCGGGTCGAGTCGACCCGGCTCATCTGGCCTGCGCCGACGCCGACCGTCGCGCCGTCATTGACATAGACAATCGCGTTCGACTTCACGTGTTTTGCGACCTTCCAGGCGAAGAGCAGATCACGCAGCTCGTCTTCCGTCGGTGCCCGCTTGGTCACGACCTTGAGGTCCTCCAGCGAGACGTGGCCGGTATCCTTGTCCTGGACCAGGTAACCGCCGGAGACCTGACGGATCGTGGTTCCGACCGCGCGCGGATCGGGCAAGCCGCCGGTTTCGAGCAGGCGCAGGTTCTTCTTCTTGGCAAAGATCTCGGCGGCTTCCGGCAGAATCTGCGGGGCGATGACGACCTCGGTGAAGATCTCGGCGATCTCCTTGGCGGTTTCGGCGTCCAGCGGCTGGTTCAGTGCGATGATGCCGCCGAACGCGGAGGTGCGGTCGCAATCAAAGGCGCGGGAATAGGCCTCGGCCAGCGTCGCGCCACGCGCCACGCCGCAGGGATTGGCATGCTTGATGATCGCGCAGGCAGGCCCGTCCGCAGGTGCGAACTCGGAGACCAGTTCGAACGCGGCATCCGTGTCGTTGATATTGTTGTAGCTCAGCTCCTTGCCCTGAAGCTGTTTCGCCGTGGCGACACCGGGGCGGTCCGAGCCGTCCTTGTAGAAGGCCGCTTTCTGATGCGGGTTCTCACCGTAGCGCATGGTCTGGGCCAGCGTGCCGGCCACGGCGCGGCGCCGCGGGGTCTCGACGCCGATGGCGCCGGCCATCCAGGTCGAGACGGCGGCGTCATAGGCCGCGGTGCGCGCATAGGCGATCTGCGCCAGCTTCCTGCGAAATCTCGCGCAGGTCGCGCCACCATGCTGGTCCATATCGCCCACCAGCTTGGCGTAATCCTCGACATCGGTGACAACGGTTACGAAGGCGTGGTTCTTGGAAGCGGCGCGGATCATCGCCGGCCCGCCAATGTCGATATTCTCGATGCAGGTGTCGTAGTCGGCGCCTTTCGCGACCGTTTCCTCGAACGGGTAGAGATTGACCACCAGCAGGTCGATCTCGACGATCCCGTGCTCGGTCATGGCCGAGACATGTTCCTCGTTGTCCCTGAGCGCCAGCAGTCCACCATGCACTTTCGGGTGCAGGGTCTTGACGCGGCCATCCATCATCTCGGGAAAACCCGTCACCTCGGAGACGTCCTTCACCGCCAGCCCCGCTTCGCGCAGCGCCTTCGCCGTGCCGCCAGTCGAGAGCAGTTCCACACCACGCTCGGAAAGTGCCTTGCCGAGGTCGACCAGCCCGTCCTTGTCGGACACGGACAGAAGGGCTCGGCGGATGGGGCGGGTCTCGGACATGGCAGCTTTCCTCGGTTCAGTCAGTCAGGTGGTCGTCATCGTCGCGGACGACATCTCGGATCGCCTGCGGGGTATCCTGTGCTTTCGCCAAGGTCCAGTTTATCTGGCAAGCTCCGTCCAGAACCCGGCAGGAAAGCACGATCTGCCGGCTCGCGCGGGGCTTCAGTCGGCCCGGTTCAAGATAGACGCTCGGTTCCAGCGCGAGGTCGGCCGATCCGGCATAGCGGAAGACCCAGATCTCCCCGCTCTTCTGCGCCATCGAGATGGCAGCGCCGCCCATGTCGAGCGTCGCATCGACATCCGGATGCAGGTGAAAACGAATTGTGAAGCTCACGCCCTGCAGCTGCGCTTCGGTCATGTGTCGCTCGAATATGGCGCGGTCGGCCCGGCTGACGGCGCCCAGAGTGTCCTCGCCATCGAGCGTGCGCCCGTCGCGGGACAGCGAGAGCTGGCGGACATGGGTCAGCCCATGCGTGGCGACATATCCGTCATGGCCGGCGAGGACATGGAGCCGGTCGACCTTGGATTCCTGCTGGAAGCGAACCTCCTTTGGCAGGTCATGCAGGATCTCGCCCCGCTTTCCGCGCCCCAATCCGACCATGCCGAGCCGGGAGGAGGAGAAACCGTCGATTCCCAGTGTCGAATGGCTCGGCGTGGCCCGGCCCGCGCGCCGCCAAGTCTCGCCGAAGGTTGCGCCGGGGCCGCAATTGACGATCAGGGGGCGCCGACCCGAGGTCATTTCGAAGGAGAGCGTGGAGGCATGGGCGTTGACCGAGGCCGCGCCAACCGGAGGCAGGGCCGCGTCGAGGATCACGGAGGTCCGCCCCGCCGCGAGCCGTGCGAAGCCCATCGCGAGTCCCTCATGCAGCTCGGGACGGATGCCCGCAGTGGCCAGCGCATGATCGAGCCGCCCCTCCAACCCGCGCGCGCCGCCATGAAACCGAGCCAGCCCGCCATCGGCATGGCGCAATGCCCGAAGCGTGGGAGCTATCCGGCGGATGGCGTCTTCGAGCTCCTGTTCCGGCCGCTTTCCGGCCTCCATCATCGCCTGCGCCGCCCAGATCAGCAGGGTGAAGACTTCCAGCAACTCTTCCGGGTTGCGGGTCGGCAATCCGCCCTCGGCATCGATCCGAGCGTCGCATTCCCGAGACAACGCCTTGATCGCCGGACCGACATGCCTCTCCTGCCCGTTGAGCGACAGCCCGGCATAGATCAGCCCGGTCAGCGCCTCGAAGCGCGGAAGGCCGGGCCCGGCGACCTGCCAGCGGCGGGAGAGAAAGAGCGTCTGTCCGGCCAGCGCGCGAAAGAAGCGGCGCGATTGCTCCGGCGTGCTGCCATTGAGCAGGAAGATCGCGTGGTTGATCCAGCGGATCAGGCGGCGGCCGACAAGATCCGGTGTCCAGCCCGGCCCGGCACCACGCCCGAAGCGCTCGATCCAGTCCCAGGCCCAGCGTTGTGCGACCGTCCTTGCGGCGATATCGCCAACGGCGGCGAGATCATCGAGCCAGCGGAAGCCGTGCAACTCGACCTCGAAGCGGGGCGAAGGCATGTCGAGATCCCACATCGCGGTCTCGGGGGCCTCGATCAGGTGGCCGGCGAAGAGGAAATTGCCGGCAATGAGCTGCCGGCCGCGGGAGAAGCTGCCAATGGTGCGCGGTTCGGGCTGGTTGACGAACCCGGTTGCGGGGCGCGCACGGGCGGAACGGTGGGCGGCGATACGGTTCATCAGCCGGACGCGACGCTCTTGTAGACTGGGTTTTCCCTCAACATGTTCCATGACGACGGCTCCAGCCCCCTCGATCTTGTGCCGAACCGCGACACCAGTTCTCGCGGCGGAGAATAGGCCCGCGCTTCGCCGCTGTCAGGCCTTGCGCAGTGCGGCGATGAAGAATCCGTCCAGACCGCCGCGTTCCGGCCACATCTCCGGGGTGGTCCGCAGCGCGCCGGGTCCCGCGGTCCAATTCGGCTCTGCGCTGGACAGGTTTGCCACGGCCTCTTCGTCCAACCGCAGCTCCGGGTGTTTTTCAAGGGCCCGTTCGAGCTGTTTTTCGCCTTCCTCGGGCAGCAGCGAACAGGTGCAGAAGACCAGGCGTCCGCCGGGCGCGAGCATTTCGACGGCGCGGTCGAAGAGCTGTTCCTGTAGCGCGAAGAGCGTCTTGATGGAGGCGGCGTCCTTGGCGAAGGGCAGGTCCGGGTGGCGCCGGATGGTGCCGGTGGCCGAGCAGGGCGCGTCGAGCAGGATGGCGTCGAACGGGGCGTCGGGTTGCCAGTCCAGCGCGTCTGCGACGACGATTTCGGCCGAGAGCCCGGTCCGGGTGAGGTTCTCTTTCAGGCGTTCAAGCCGCGTTTCCGAGACATCCAACGCCGTGACCTCGGCGCCAGCGGCGGCGAGCTGCAATGTCTTGCCGCCGGGAGCGGCACAGAGATCGAGCACGCGCTCGCCGGTTTGCGGAGCGAGTATCCGGGCCGGCAGCGCGGCGGCGGCATCCTGCACCCACCAGTCGCCGGTTTCATAGCCGGGCAGGGCCGAGACCTGGCCCGCCCGGGTCAGGCGCAGCGAACCGGTGGTGAGTGCATCCCCTTCCGGCAGGAGGCTCGCATCGCCCTTCGGCGTCAGGTCGATTGGTGGGGTGGCTTCGAAGGCCGCCTCCATCCGTGCCACCCGCGCATTGCCATAGGTTCCGCCGAGCCGGCCACGCAACCAGTTGGGCAGTCGCTGCGGTTGGCCCTTGTCCCAGCTCTCCTGTCCGGTCTCGGCCACCCGGCGCAGCACGGCATTGACCATGGGCGCGGCATTGGGCTGTTCGCGCTTGGCGATGGTGACAGCGGCATTGACCACGCCATGCGCGGCCTCGCCCTCGGCCAGCATCTCGACAACGGCCAGCCGCAGGAGCGCCACGATCCCCGGACGGGGACTGCGCTTCAGGAAGGGTTTCATTGCCGCATCGGCGCGCCCCGCGAGCCGTAGCGTGGTCCGTGCCAGCCGCCCGGCCCGGGCCCGGATCTCCGGCGGAGCCTTGACGAAATGCGGGTGCTGTTCCATCTCCGCGAGCAGCATGTGCTCCTCCCAGACGCCCTGAAGCAGATCCAGCGCCAGCTGTCGCGGCCCGGTGCCGCTCGGTTGCCCTTGGCTCATGCGACGGCCCTTCCCATTGCTCTTTGATCCGCGCGGCGTATATCACGCATGCAGGATCGACAAGGACAAGCGCATGGACGACCAGACACAGCAAGAGCCGGACCAGCCCGAACTGGACCCCGAAGCCGCCGCGAAAGCCGAGGCCGAGCGCCGCAAATCGCTGCCGCCCGCCGCCCTTCGCGCGCTGGAAGAAGCCGAGGAGCGCCGTGCGCGGGCGGAAGCGGAGGCCGAGGCCATGCCGACCGAGCTCGGCGGGCGTATCAAGGGGCTTGAGCCGATCCGCTATGGCGACTGGGAGAAGAAGGGTCTGGCGATCGACTTCTAGAGCACGCCGGTTGCCAACCGTGTGAGGCGGCATCTTAGAAACACGCAAGATCGCTGCCTGAATTTGCGCAGAATGCTCTAGGTGGGCCGCTTGGCCCCCTCGGGCGGCAGCGTCGCGACGACCTGCGTTTCGCTACGGGTGAAGCCGCAGGACCGATAGACCCGACCCGCCGGCCCGTCGCTCAGCGCGATGATGACCGGCACCGCCTCGGGGTCGATGCTCCGCACCCAGTCCACCCCGGCCAGCACCATCGCCGCGCAGATCCCGCGCCGCCGATGGCTGGCCCGCGTCTCGACCGATTGGTAGCGCGCCACGCCGGAGGCCACGAAAACTCCGAGATCCCCCACCAGCAGGTCGCCGTCGAAAGCGCCGATCCACTGGCCCCATCCCTTTGCGATCTGTTTGCGACGCACACGGAACCGGTCGAGCAGATACGGCTCGTAGCCCTCAAGCACATGCCCTTCCTCGACCCCGATTGCGGTCTGTAGCGCAACGACCTGTTCCCATTCAGTCTCGGTATCGATCGGGCGAATCTCGATCCCCTCCGGGTGAGGATGGGCGCGCGGCGGCCCGTCCAGCGTCAGCGCGTCGATCTGTTCGATCTCGTAGCCCATCTCGGCGAGCCGCGCATGGCCGGGTTCTTCGGCCATCTCCGGCACATCCCAGGCAAGCGTCACATGGCGCGCCTGCGGAAAATCGGCCCGAAACTGCGCCTGCTGCGCCTCGGGATCGACCCTGTCGCTGCGGAACATCACCATGTTGCCCCACCAGAAATCGGGCTGGGAGGGGCTGCGCAGGACGATCCGGTCAGGATGCAGCTCGGTCTCGGCCTCCCCCGTCAGCACCAGCACGTCGCTGCGCAGGCCGAGCGAGCGGATCGCCGCGAGGGTCTCGGCGAAGTCGGTCACAGCCCCAGAACGTCCAGCATGGAGTAATGGCCCGGCTTCTTGTCCTGACCCCAGAGTGCCGCCTTCAGCGCGCCGCGGGCGAAGAGCGCCCGGTCGGAGGCGATATGGCGCAGCACGATCCGTTCGCCGGCGCCGGCAAAGATCACGTCATGTTCGCCGATGATATCGCCGCCCCGGATCGCCGAATAGCCGATGCTGCCGGGCGCCCGCGCGCCGGTGATCCCGTCCCGTGCGGCGACATAGCTTTCCTTGAAATCCAGTCCGCGCCCTTCGGCGGCAGCCTCTCCCAGCATCAGTGCGGTGCCAGAGGGTGCGTCCACCTTGTGGCGGTGATGCGCTTCGATCACTTCGATGTCGAAATCTTCGTCCAGCGCGGCAGCGACCTGCTTGGTGAGCTGCGTCAGCAGGTTCACCCCGAGGCTCATATTGCCGGCCCGCACGATCACGGCATGGCGCGCCGCCGCGTCCAGCTTTTCCAGGTCGGCATCGGTCATGCCGGTCGTCCCGATGACATGGACTGCCCGCGCCTGCGCCGCGATCACCGAAAGATCGACCGTGACCTGCGGCGTGGTGAAGTCGATCACGCCCTGCGCCCCGGCCATCGCCTCAAGCGGATCGTCGGTGACGTAGACGCCGGAGGGTTGTCCGCCCATCGCCGCGCCAAGATCCTGGCCGACCCAGTCATGGCCGGCGCGCTCCACGGCGCCGACAAGCCGCATCCCCGGATGCGCGCTCACCTCGCGAACGAGCATCTGCCCCATACGCCCCGACGCGCCCATCACCACGATTCCCGGTCTATCGCCCATCTGCCAGCCTCCTTGCTTTGCGCCTCCTTTAGCCGAGCACGCAGCGGCAGGCAAAGGCCTGCTTGCGCTGAAGGCCCTGCCGCCCTAGGTGAGAAGGCATGGCTAAGAACAAATTCCATAACGGGCCCGGCCCCTCGCAACGCCAGCTCCGCGTTGGTGAACTGATTCGCCGGCGCCTGGCAGATGTGCTCAACCATGGTGATGTGCACGATCCGGATCTCAACCGGATGTCGATCACCGTTGCGGAAGTGCGGACCTCGCCGGATCTGAGATTCGCGACCGCCTTCGTGATGCCGCTCGGCGGCGACCACGCTCAGGAAGCGATGGAGGCGTTGATTCGCAACCGTTATGAGCTGCGCAAGATCGTCGCCAAAGGGTTGACGCTGAAATACGCGCCTCAGCTGCGTTTCGAACTCGACGACACATTCGACCGGATGGACGAGACCCGGCGGCTCTTCTCCGACGAACGGGTGCAGCGCGATGTCGAGGCCGGTCATGAGGATGATGATGCGGTCTGAGCGCGTGACTTCGCTCCGGACCCTGCTCGGCGCCGCAACGCTTGCCCTTCTCGCTCTTCCGGCGCAGGCCGCGCCCGACTGCGGCAAGCTTGTCCATGACGGCAACAGCTACACGGTCTGCACCCTGCGGGCCGATCGCGACGAGATCCGCCTCTTTCACAGTGACGCGCAGGGCCGTCTTCTCGGCAGTTTCTCCGCCATCGATTCGGCGCTGGAGCCGGAAGGCAAGCAGCTCACCTTCGCCATGAATGCCGGCATGTATCACGATGACCGCAGCCCGGTCGGCCTCTATCTGGACCAGGGGGTCCAGTCCGGTCCGCTGGTCACGCGCGACGGGCCGGGGAATTTCGGCCTGCTGCCCAACGGTATC
This sequence comes from Tropicimonas sp. TH_r6, assembly GCF_033101155.1. Classification (NCBI taxonomy): domain Bacteria; kingdom Pseudomonadati; phylum Pseudomonadota; class Alphaproteobacteria; order Rhodobacterales; family Roseobacteraceae; genus Tropicimonas; species Tropicimonas sp. TH_r6. The sequence continues at coordinate 188,922 of NZ_JAWMPX010000001.1, read as the reverse complement.
TTCTGTCTCAAGGAGCATGCCGCGGCGGTGATCGAAAGCCGTAGCTACGCCGCCGACGCGCCCCGTTGCACCTATGCGACGCAATCCGGCCCGATGCTGGTTATCGACGGCAAGCTGCATCCGCGGTTCCTCGAAAACGGCAGCAGCCGGTATATTCGCAACGGCGTGGGCGTGGCGGCGGACGGGGTCACCGTGTATTTCGCCATCTCCGACAACCGGGTGAATTTCCACAGCTTCGGCCGGCTCTTTCGCGACGAACTGAAGACCCCGAACGCGCTCTATTTCGACGGCAAGGTCTCGCGTCTGCATGCTCCATCCATTGGACGTTCCGATAGCGGCTTCCCGCTGGGACCGATTGTCGGTGCGGTTGGTCCTGACGACTAAGCCCCCATGCGCAAGGCCTGTTTGCGAACCACCAGTGCGGCGACCAGCCCGGCGCTGGACGTGGCCAGCATCAGCCCGAGCAGGATCGCCGGCGGGTTGGGACCGGTCACGGCAAAGCCGGTGAAGGTGGTCGCAACAGCTCCGTAAGCGACAACCAGCGCGCCTGAGAGTCCTGCCGCCGTCCCCGACAGTTCCGGCCGGATCGACATCGCTCCGGCGCTGGCCGAGGGGACGCTGAGCCCGTTGCCGGTGCCGACGCAGAGCGTGGCGGCGATGAAACTGGCAAGCCCGCCCTGTCCTGAGAGTTCGAGCAGCAGTCCGATGGTCAGCCCGATACAGGCCACCAGCCGCCCGGCCAGCAATGTCGGGATCAGCCCGGCCCGTGCGCTGTAACGTCCGGAGAGGAAGCTGCCGAACATGAAGCCGCAGGTCGTCGTGGCGATGACGTAGCCGAGCTGTGACGGGCTCAGGCCGAAGCCGGTCTGGGCCACGTAAGGCGCGCCGGCGAGGAAGGTGTAGAAGGCGCCGGTGGTGAAGGCCATGCAGAGCGCATTGGCCCTGAAGACCCCCGAGCGGAGCAAGGCGCCGGAGCCGGAGAGCATCGTTTCCGGTTGCCCGGTCTGTGCGGGTCGGGTTTCGCCGAAATCCTGCCAGCAGATCGCCAGCGTGCCCGCGCCCAAAAGCGCCAGGATCACGAAGCCGGCGCGCCAGCCGAGCGTGGCCTCCAGCACCCCGCCGACGATTGGCCCGAGCATCGGTGCCAGCGCCATGGCCATGTTGATCTTGCCGATCATCCCGGCGGCATTCGCGTCCGAGCGGGTGTCCCGCACGACGGCAAGGGCGACGACATAGCCACCAATCGCCGCCCCCTGGAGCGCGCGGAAGGCGGCGAGGGCGGGGAAGCTGGGTGCAAACGCGGCGCCGGCCGAGGCGAGGGTGAAGAGAGCGATCACGCCGAGCAGGACGGGGCGGCGGCCATGGCGGTCAGCGAGCGGCCCGATCAGGGGCTGCATCAGGGCCGTGACGGCGAGGTAGCCGGAGACCAGCAGGCTGGCGCTGGTATAGCTGGTCTCGAAATCCGTCGCGATCCCTGGCAAGGAGGGCAGAATCATGTTGAGGCTCAGCACGGAGATGGCTGTCAGCAGGACCAGCGTGGCAAAATGGGGCGGGCTGCGCATGGCCTCTCCTTGGACTCGCCGGACCCTAAGGGCGGTCTTTGGGCGGGTCAACGGTGGCTCAGACCGGGTGGGTCGCTCGGGTCGGTGTTGTGCATTGATGGCGGCCACCAACGCTCTTCATCCTATTTGACGAGACAGCGATCCCATTTTGGGTCGCGTTTCGGCCGAACATGCCGCGCCGCGAAGCGGCGCCACCGCCGCACGAGCTATGCTCGGCGGCACGCTCCCCGCGCCACCCAAGCACGTTCCCTGAGGTCGGAACGTGGTCATCGGGAGGGTCCTTCATCATGGTTTCACGATGTGGGATCTCCTGTTCATGGGGCAGCCCGGACGGTTTCTTGTCCCAAGGGCAGCTCTGTTCAGCCTCAATCGATCTCACGCAAAACTCCCTTGGCAGAACCAGCCCGCCGACAGTGCTCCGCCATGGGCGTAGAAAAGCCAGAGCCGGTCGCCGTTTTCCGTCTCCACGCACCAGTAATCCCGCGTGCCGGAGCGCCACTCGGGCTCTTCCAACCACCATTCCGGCGCGATTCTCTCCGGTCCCCGCGCCCCGGCTATGCTGAAATCCCGCCGTCGCCAGCGGAACCCTTTCGGTGGGCGGACCGGCATCGCGGGCGGCTCGGAAGGTTGGATCGGTTCGGGGCGAAAGAGAAGCAACGGGCGTGGCAGGGGTGGCTGGGTCGGCCAGTCCCGCGCCGGCTCGGACCAGGCGGCGGCCAGCACCTTGGTGGTCTTCTCCGGGATATGGCTGTCGGCCGGGTGCAGCCGGGTGATCGCCTCCAGTCCGACCCGCGCGCCGAGTCGCCCGATCAGGTCGTCCAGCGCAGCGCTTGCGCCGTTGCGCCCGCGTCGCGCCTCGCCATCGGCCGCCGCACCAAGGTGGCCGCGATGCTGCGTGGCGTGGACCGGTTCGGTCACATGCGCTTCCAGCCGCAGCATGTCGATGCCGGGGCCCGCCTCGATCTCCTGCAGTTTCATCGCCAGCAGCGGGCGCAGTCGCTCCGGGTCGGACGAGGGCCGGGCGAGCCCGACCTCCACCGGCTGCATCGTGTGATCGCAGCGGAAGGCCTGGAAGCGGACCCGGCGGGCGCCGCGCCCACGCGCGCGCAGCCGTTCGGACAATTCTGGCAGCAACCGGTCCAGCCCGGCGCGGACATCCTCCTCCAGCCCGATCGGTTCGGGCAGGGTCAGACGGACGGCGAAACGGTCCGGCGGACGGGCGGGAGAGACCGGCTCCGGCACCAGCCCGAAGGCCTGATCGAGCCGCAGCACCAACTCCTTGCCGAAGCGCCGCGCCAACCCGGCGCGCGGCTGACCGGCCAACTCGTCGATCCGGCGCAGCCCGAGCCGGGCGAGTTGGGCGGAGGTCTCTTCGGGCAGGCGCAGCGCGGCCACTGGCAGGGCGGCGAGCGCGGTGCGGGTCTGGCCCGGCGGTGCGATCCGGGTACTACCAGCCGTCTCCGTCGCCAGCCGTGGCGCCGCTCCGCCCCGTTCCCAGTGCCGCCGCTTGACTGCGCGCGCCCGCGTCGCCCGTGCCTCCTGGTCGATGGCATCGCCGGAGCGCCCGCTCGCCGCACTGCGTCCGGAATAACGCGCCACGGCCCAGGCCGCGCCCACCGTATCGGCGATGCCGCCACGCGCCGTGAGACCGAGATCGGTGCAGTCCGCCTCGGCCTGCGCGAGCAGTGCTGCCTCGCCGCCGAAGAGATGGGCGCAGCCGGTGATGTCGAGCAGCAGCGCGTTGGTGCCGCCTTCCGAGACCCAGGGCGAGTATTTTCCGGCCCAACGGCGCAGGAGTGTCAGGAAGGCGGCCTCTGCCTGCGGGTTGGCGAGGCGGGTGACCAGATCGGGGCAGAGGGCCTGCGCGTCGCGGAGCGCTTGGCCGGGTGTGAGGCCGGCCTGCGAGGCCTCGGCCGAGAGGGCGTGCAGGATCTGGGTATTGCCCACGTCGCGCACCACCGCGAACGGGCCGGTCAGCGCGGCACCTTCGCGGCGCAGGATGCGCTCGGCGGCGAGGCGGGGGAACCACAGGGAGAGGATCCGGCGCGTGGAGGCAGGGAGAGAATCGGATGGCATGGGATTTTGTTCACTTTATGTTCTCATTTTACCGTCATGGCGCCGAGAGTCGAGTCGTCTGGATGGGGCTGTCTCGCGCTCGCCGCCGAATTCGGAAACCGGGCGCTGCGGGTTAATCCGCTTAACCGCACCCCGCTGAACTCGGAACACTGCATCGCTGGGCGAACGGAAGGCGCTTTGCGCCATCAAAATGGCAAAAGGGGAAGCGGCAGTCCGCAGAATGCGAAGGGACAGTTTGAAAACCTCAACGTCCTGTTTGAATTGGAAGGCTTCGAAATACCCCGCAAGAAACACCCATTCCGGATCTGTGGGGGCAGTTGGCGGCTATGATCCGGTCGAGATCTGCCGCGGCCCGTCGCAAGGATTTCCGCTCAAGTCCTCGCGCCCTACCGGCAGGAAGAACAGACAGAGCTTGCGATAGGAGTTGCGTTCGGCCCCTGGTATCGCTTGCGGAAGCAATCCCCTGCGCACGCCCGGACGTGCATGGTCAGACGATAGGCGTCGACATGCATGTCTTTCATCTACGCGGCAGATGCTGACGGAGCCGCGGGAACGAACCGTATCGGCCTCCGACACCATGGCCTTTCGCTCGACGAGGCAAGTCTTGTCGGGAACTGGACCTCTGGCCGAATTCAATGCCATCCTGGTGCAGGTAGAGCTTATCGGCTCTCAGATCAGGGCCGATTTCAGGTTGTTCAAGCATCTCTTCCAGCATGAAGGCGCGTGCGCCTGCCCGGATCAGGCAGGTTCGGTCCGTACCGCCTTTCCTTCAAGAATCCCGAGCGTTGCCGCGACAACCGCATCCGGCGTGATTCCGAAATGTTCGAAGAGCTCATTTTCCGGCGCCGAGGCCCCGAAGCTCGACATGCCAACAAAGACGCCATCTTCGCCGATGAAGCGTTCCCATCCGAGCCGGACCGCCGCTTCCACGGCAACCCGGGCTGTGCCGCGTCCGATTACGCGGGCCTTGTAGGCCGGGTCCTGCCCCTCGAAGAGTTCCCAGCAGGGAACGGAGACGACAGTCGTCGGAATCCCCTGCGATTCCAATATTCTCCGCGCGGCCAGCGCGATCTGCACTTCCGAGCCGGTGGCAAAGAGCGTCGCCTGTCTGTCTCCTGAGGCCTCCGCGATCACATAGGCGCCGCGCGCCGAAAGGTTCTCCGCATCCGCGCGTGCGCGCAGGGTCGGGATAGCCTGGCGGGCATTGATCAGCGCGGTGGGACCGGACCGGTTTTCCAGCGCCAGTTCCCAGCATTCCGCCGCCTCGACCCCGTCGCAGGGCCGGAAGACGTTGAGATTGGGCATGGCGCGCAGGCTGGCGAGATATTCCACCGGTTGGTGGGTCGGCCCGTTGCGGCCGATGCCGATGCTGTCATGGCTGAAGCCGAAGATCACCGGCAGCTCCATCATCGACGCCATCCGCAAGGCGTGGCGCTCGTAATCCGAGAAGACGAGGAAGGTGATCCCGAAGGGCACCACGCCGCGATGCGCCGCCATGCCGTTCATCATTGCGCCCATGGCGAATTCGCGCACGCCGTAATGGACGTAGCGCCCGCGCCGGTTCTCCGCCGTGAAGGGCTGGAGGCGGCGCTTGTGCTTGGTCGCGGCCTCCAGATCCGGCGCGCCGGAGATCAGTTCGGGAATGGCATCGCTTATCGCGTCGAGGATCTCGCCGGAGGTGGCGACACCGGGCTGGGTTGGTCGTTCGGTGGCATACTGCGCCTTGCGGGCGGCCAGCACATCGCGCCAGCCATCGGGTAGCGCGCCGCGCATCAGCCGTTCGTATTCGGCTTTCAACGCCGGACCGGCGGTCGTGAGACGGTCCTGCCAGGCCAGACGCTCGGCCCGCCCGCGGGCGCCGCCTTCGCGCCAGGGGGCCAGCAGCTCGGCAGGAATCTCGAAGGGCGCGTGCTTCCAGTTCAGCTGGTCGCGCGCCTCGACACCGTCCTCGGGGATCACCGGGCCGCCATGGGCGACACGCAACCCGGCAAGCCGGGGCGCACCTTTGCCGATGGTCGTGTGGCAGGTGACGAAGGACGGGCGCGGATCGGCCTTGGCGAGCCGGATCGCGGCGTCGATGGCCGCCGGGTCGTGCCCGTCACATTCGATGCAATGCCAGCCGGCGACGCGGAACCGCGCGGCCTGGTTCTCGGTGATCGCCTGATCCGTGGCGCCGTCATCGGTGATGCGGTTGCTGTCGAAGAGGAAGATCAGGTGACCGAGCCTCAGATGTCCGGCCAGCTCCGCGACCTCCTGGCTGATGCCTTCCATCAGGCAGCCATCGCCCACAAGCGCGTAGGTGTAGTGGTTGCAGATCTCCGGGCCGAAACGGGCCCGCAGCGATTCCTCGGCCAGCGCCATGCCCGCCGCGTTGGCGATGCCCTGCCCGAGCGGGCCGGTCGTGGTCTCGATCCCGGCTTCGGGGTCGAGCTCCGGATGTCCCGGGCAATGCGAATGCAGCTGTCGGAAGTTCCGGATCTCCTCCATCGAGATCTTCTGGAAGCCGGCCAGGTGGTTGGCGGCATAGATCAGCATGGAGCCATGGCCGTTGGACTGGACGAACCGGTCCCGATCCGGCCAGGTCGGATCGGAGGCGTCGAACTTCATATGCCGGTTATAGAGCGTGGTGACGATATCGGCCGCGCCAAGCGGTGTGCCCGGGTGCCCGTCGCCAGCATGTATGATGGCGTCGAGCGCAAGGAACCGGACGGCGTCCGCCATACGGGAAAGGTCTGCCATGGTGAGGGTCCTCAGAGCAGGTCGTTGAGCATACGCATCGTGGAGGTCGGATTGCGGCTCTTGTAGCGCGCGGCCATGTCGTCCTTGTCGATGCGGGTGGAGATTTCCTTGAGCTTGTTGGCAATCGCCGCCGCGTCGGTGAAGACCTGGCTGGCGTCATGCTCCTTGCAGACGATGTCGAAGGCGATCCAGTCGTCGTAGCCCAGACGCTCCAGCGTGTAGAACAGCTCGATGAATTCCCAGGTGTGCCAGGTGCCCGGCGTCAAGTCCCAGTCGCCGCGGGTGTCGTTGTCGTTGATATGGACGTAGAAGAGCCGGTTGCACTTGTGCAGCAGCGCGGCGGCGGCGGCCGGGTTCTCGCCAGCGAGGAAGCAGTGGCCGGCATCCAGCGTGGCGCCGAGATTGTCCGCACCGACGATATTGGCGAAGGCGATCAGCTCGCCGGCATTGCCGATCTGGCAGCGCACGCGCGGCTCGTTCACCTTGTATTCGATGCAGACTTTCAGGTCGCGGTTATGGGCGCAGATCTTCTCGAAACACTCGGCCGAATAGTCCAGCGCGGCAATCGGGTCGAGCTCGAACGGGTAGTCGAAGCCCTCGTTCAGCGGGCAGGTGTGGAAGCGCGGCGCGCCGAGTTCGGCCGCCAGATCCATCGCGCGCTTGGCATCGTCCACGGCGGCCTGACGGTCGGCCGGGTCCTCGGCGGTCCATGCACCGCGCAGCCAGCGGTCGTTGCGCACGCTGGCATAGTTGATCGCAGAAACGGCGAGATTGTTGCGCTTGAGGGCTTCCTTGGTCGCGGAGACGTCCGAGGTGTCGGCCGGGCAGCGTATCTCCACCGCGCCAATGCCTTCCGCCGCGCCGGCGCGGTCGAGATGGGTCGGGGTGTCGGCGGCATCCTGGTAGACCATGAAGCGGTTCTTGGTCTGGCCGAGGAAGAGCGTGATGATCGAGAGCTTCAACATGGCGGGGTCCTTGGTTTCGTTGTCTTGTTCAGAATTCGCCGCGAACGACATGTCGCGGGGTGCCTTCCACGAAGGCTTCGATGAGGTCGATGAGTTGGTCGGCGAGGGCTTGCTGCGCTTCCAGGCTCGCCCAGGCGACATGCGGGGTGACGATCACGTCCGGGCGTTGCGCGAGCCGCATGAAGGTGCTGTCCGCTGCGGGCGGCTCGGGCAGGGTCACGTCCAGTCCCGCGCCGCTCACCAGTCCGGCATCCAGCGCGCGCTCGAGGTCTTCCTCGACGATGAGAGGGCCACGCGCGGTGTTGATGATCAGCGGGCACTGTTTCATGGCTTCGAATTCGGGCCAGCCGAGCAGGCCTTCTGTGGCCGGGATCAGCGGGCAGTGCAGGGTCAGGATTTCGGCCCGTTCCAGCACCTCGTCCCAGGGCGTGTAGAGTGGCCCCAGCCCGGTCGAGCCCTTGTGGGCTGCGAAGAGCACTTCCATGCCGAAGGCGCGGGCAAGACGGGCGACGTCTTGTCCCAGCGCGCCTTCACCGACAATGCCGAGGGTCGCGCCCGCGAGGTCTCGGATCGGGTGGTCGTGGAAGCAGAACTGGTCCGCCGCCTGCCAGCGCCCGCCGCGCACATCCTCGCGATAGGCGCAGATGGCGCGGCGCAGGGAGAGGATCAGCGCGAAGACATGCTCTGGCACGGTGGTGCCGGCATAGCCGCGGATATTGGTGACGGTGATGCCGCGCTCGGCGCAGGCGGACGTGTCCACGCAGTCGGTCCCGGTCGCGGCGACAGCGACGAGGCGCAGGTCCGGCAATTGCTCCAGAATCGTCCGATCCAGCCGGACCTTGTTGACGACGGCGATTTCGGCCCCCCTCAGCCGTTCCACGACGTGCTCGGGTGCCGTGTGCGTGTGATCCTCCCAGCGATGCGGAAAGCCCGGCGGGCGCAGCCGAACACTTCCGGCGAGCGTTTCCGAGTCCAGAAAGACGATTCTGCGCTCTGACATTCCGTACTCCGCTGCGCAAAAGAAGGATCGTTCGTGTATACTACAACGCATACATAATTTACGGCAATGCGGCATCTGTGCTTTTTTCAGGACCGTCGGGCGGGTCCATGATATCGCTTTGGCCGGATTGGGGGACGGGGCTGGCGATGTTTGACGAGACCGACCTTGAACGATTCGTCGAGGCACAGGAAGAGAGCTGGACCGGGGCGATGTCGGAAATCGATGCCGGGCTCAAGCAGGGGCACTGGATATGGTACATCTATCCGCAACTGCGCGGGCTTGGGTTCAGCCATCGGGCGCACTATTTCGGCATTGCCGATGCGGAGGAGGCGCGCCGCTATCTCGCCCATCCGCTGCTCGGCGCCCGGCTGCTTGAAAGCTGCGCGCGGCTGATGCCGCATGCGGGGGAAAGCCCGGAGCGGCTCCTTGGCGATGTGGATGCCTGCAAGCTGCAATCCTGTGCCACGCTCTTCGCTGCGGTTGCGTCCGACCCGGCCCCGTTCGAAGCCGTGTTGGACGCCTTTTTCGACGGCGAGCGCTGTGAAAGCACGTTGGAGATGCTGGCGGATGGGTCGGCGTAGCGATCACATCCTCGTCGAGAGTCAGGCGCCCGGGTCCAGCCAGTCCGGGCGGCCAGGCAGCGACAAGCTTGCCGTGGTGGCGGGTGTTTCCGAGATCACCTTGCCTGCCCGGATCACGGCGAGGCGGGTGGCGCGCAGTCGGATCGCCTCAATCGGATCGGGCGCCTGCAGGATGACGAAATCCGCCTTGCACCCCCTGGCGAGCCCGTAGCCCTCCAACCCCATGATCTCGGCGGAATTGACCGTCACCGCATCGAAACACCAGCGCATGTCGTCGCGGCTGGAAAGCTGGCCGACATGAAGGCCCATCGCGGCGACGTCGAGCATGTCGGCGCGACCGAGCGAATACCATGGATCCTTCACGCAATCCGAACCGAAACCGACCCTCATGCCCGCGTCGCGCAGCTCGCGGACACGGGTCTGGCCACGGCGCTTGGGATAGCTGTCGTGGCGCCCCTGAAGCATGATGTTGATCAGAGGGTTGGGGATGATGCGCATCTCGGCTTCAGCCATCAGGGCGATGAGCTTGGAGACGTAATAATTGTCCATGGAATGCATCGAGGTCAGGTGCGAGCCGGCGACGCGGCCCTGTAGCCCGAGGCGTTGGGTCTCGTAGGCCAGCGTTTCCACGTGGCGCGAGTGGGGGTCGTCGCTCTCGTCGCAATGCATGTCGACCATCAACCCGCGCTCGGCCGCGATCTCGCAGAGCTGCCGGACGGAGTCTGCGCCGTCGGCCATGGTGCGCTCGAAATGCGGGATCCCGCCGACCACGTCGACACCCATGTCGAGCGCGCGGATGGTGTTGGCCATCGCCGTCGGATCGCGGAGGACGCCGTCCTGCGGGAAGGCGACGAGTTGAAGGTCGATATAGTCCTTCACCGTCTCGCGCACTTCGAGCAGAGCCTGTACGCCGGTGAGGCGGTCATCGCAGGTATCGACATGGGATCGGATCGCGCCGAGACCCATGGAGACGGCGATGTCGCAATAGGCGAGCGCGCGTTGGACGATGTCGTCGACGGACTGGATCTGCTTCAGCTCGCCCCAAAGCGCGATGCCTTCGAGCAGCGTGCCCGAGACATTCATCCGCGGGGTGCCGAGGGAGAGGGTCGCATCCATGTGGAAATGCGGGTCGACGAAGGGCGGCGTGACGAGGCGGCCGGTGGCGTCGATGGTCTTCGTGGCCTCGGCGGGGATGTTGGGCTCGATGGCGGTGATGAGGCCGTTCGCGCAGGCGATATCGGCGATGGCGCCGTCGGGCAGGGTGGCGTTTTTGACGAGAAGGTCGAGCATGATTGGCTCCTTCAGAAGAACGGAAGTGCGGAGGGCGGCACCCGACCCTTGGCAGGTGCATGCACCGTTTGATGGGAGGCCGGGCAGCAACAGATCGAGCGGAGCGCCATTGCTAACGTTGCCCTTTGAACCACGGCTTCAGAAGCGCACGCGGATAGTCCGCCTTCCGTGCCGCAATGATCAAGGCAATAATCGACAGCACATAGGGCACCATCAGGAAAACCTGCCCCGGCACGATTGCCCCGGCCATGGTCTGCAACCGCACCTGCAGCGCGTCGAACATGCCGAAGAGCAACGCCCCGAGCAGTGCCTTGCCCGGTTGCCAGCTCGCGAAGATCACCAGCGCGATGCAGATCCAGCCGCGCCCATTGACCATCCCGAAGAAGAAGGCGTCGAAGGCGGACATGGTCAGAAATGCTCCACCAAGCGCCATCAACGCCGAGCCCGCGACCACGGCACCAATGCGCAGGCGCATGACGGAGAGACCTTGCGCGTTCACCGCGTCCGGATTGTCGCCTACCGCCTTGATCGCCACGCCGAGCGCGGTGCGGTCCATCAGGTACCAGACCAGCCCGACCAACAACAGAGCCAGCCATGTCAGCGCTGTCTGCTGGAAGAGGACGGGGCCGAGGAAGGGGAGGTCCGAGAGCACGGGGATGTCGAGCGCGCGGAAGGGTTCGATGCGCGGCGGGGTCGCGACCTGCGGGAAGATCGTCCGATAGGAGAAGGACATGAGCGCGGTGGCGAACATGGTAATGCCAAGGCCCGAGACATGCTGGGAGAGACCAAGCGGTACGGTCAGCATCGCGTGAAACAGGCCGAAGAGTGCCCCGGAGAGCGCGGCGGCGATGACGCCGAGCCAGAGCGAACCGGTCCCGTAGGCCACCAGCCAGCCCATCATCGCGCCAACGACGAAGATCCCCTCGATGCCGAGATTGAGCACGCCGGAGCGCTCGCAGAGCAGCGCGCCGAGCACACCGAAGATCAGCGGCGTGGCGATCCGGAGCGATGCGGCCCAGAAGCTGTCGGTGAGGAAGATGTGGATGAGGTCCATCATGCCGCGTCCTCCGTTCGAACGCGCCGGATCCGGAAGCGGGCAAAGAAGCCGCCGAGCAATACGCAGATGAGGGACATGGAGACCGTGAGATCGGCGAGGAAGGAGGAGACGCCCATGGCCCGGCTCATCGAGTCGGTGCCAACAAAGACCGAGGCGATGAAGAGCGCGGCGGCGACTACGCCGAGCGGCGAGAGCCCAGCGAGCATGGCGACGACGATGCCGGTATAGCCGAAGCCGGGCGAAAGGTCCGTCGTGAGATAGCCTCTGAGACCGGCCACTTCGGAGACGCCGGCAATCCCGGCCAGCGCGCCGGACGCAAAGGCGACCGAGAGGAAAATCCGCGTCACCGGCATGCCCGCATGGCGCGCGGCAGCGGCATTTTCGCCGACAGCACGGATACGCAGCCCCCAGACGGTCATGGCCATGATGACATGGGCGATGATGGCCGTGCCGATGGCGAGCAGGAAACCGGCGTGGAGCCGCATTTTGGCAATGAGTTGCGGCAACACCGCCTCATCGACAATCGGTTCCGATTGCGGCCAGCCGAGGCTCATCGGGTCTTTCAGCGGCCCTTCCAGCATCATCTGAACGAAGATCAGGATGATGAAGTTCAGCAGCAGCGAGGTCACGACCTCATCCGCCCCGAAGCGCGTCTTCAGCAGCGCCGGACCAAGCATACCAAGGCCACCTGCGACAGCACCGGCCAGCAGCACAATGGGCACGAGCAGGATAGGCGGGCCGTCGATCATCCCGGTTCCGACCCACACCGCGGCCATGGCGCCGAGATAGAGCTGCCCCTCGCCGCCGATATTCCACAGCTTGGCGCGGAAGGCGACGGCGGCGGCCAGCCCGGTGAAGATCAGCGGCGTGGCGCGCGTCAGCATCTCCGTGAAGGAGAAGAGAGAGCCAAAGACGCCGGTAAACATCTGGCCATAGGCCGCAAAGATGGGCGCCCCGGCGAAGGCGAGCGGGATTGCCGCCAGTAGTAGCGACCCGATGGCGGCCAGCAGCGGAACACCCGTTGTCAGGCGTCGGGAAGGCTGTTCCCTGGGAACGATCTCGATCATGCGGCATGTCCCGCCATCAGCTGGCCGATGGACGCACGGTCCCGGCTTTCGGTTTCGGTCAGTTCGCCGGCATGCATGACCAGCACGCGGTCGGCGAGAGAAAGGACCTCGTCGAGATCCTCGGAAATCAGGATCACGCCCGCACCCTTGTCCCGCGCAGAGATGAGCCTGCGCGAGACCTCGGCGGCAGCGCGGAAATCCAAGCCACGCGTAGGCTGATTGGCGAGAATCACGTTCGGCTGCGTCTCCAGGACGCGCGCGAGGATCAGCTTCTGGATATTGCCGCCCGAGAGCAACGCCGAGCGGGCATGGATGCCCGGGCCGCGCACGTCATAGGCCGCGCTGAGCTCTTCGGCATTCTTCGCCATGGAGGCGCGGCGCAGGAAGCCCGCGCGCTGCACATCCGCATCCCCAAGCCGTTCGATCACCAGGTTTTCGGCCACGCTGAGCGCGTCGATGATCCCATCATGATGCCGGTCCTCCGGGATCCGCCCGATCCCGTGGGAGAGCGCGGCGCGTGGGGTCAGCGCGGCGATGCGTTCGCCGCCAACCTCGATCGCACCCGCATCCGGCGCCAGCAGCCCGGACAGCACCCGCGCCAATGCGCTCTGCCCGTTGCCGGAGACGCCTGCGATGCCGACAATCTCGCCGGCTCTCAGATCCAGATGAAGGTCTCGCAGCCCGCGCGTCTCGCGGGTGGGATGGATCGACACGCCGTCGAGCTTCAGCACGCTGTCGCGCGGCGTGCCGGGCGTGCGTTCCGGCATGTCGTGCTCCTCGCCGATCATCATGCGGATGATCGAGGCGGTATCGGCATCATTCGTCGCCATCTCGCCGGTCTTCTTTCCGTGGCGCAAAACGGCGATGCGATCCGAGAAGGCCAGCACTTCGCGCAGCTTGTGCGAGATGAAGATGACCGACAGGCCCTGCTCCACCATCGAGCGTACGGAGGCAAAGAGCATGTCGGCTTCCTGCGGGGTGAGCACGGCGGTGGGTTCGTCCAGAACCAGGATACGGACATCTCGATAGAGCGCTTTGAGGATCTCGACCCGCTGGCGCTCGCCCACGGAAAGCTCCCGCACCTTGCGGTCGAGCGGCGCGTCCAGCCCGGAATGGATCATCAGGGCTTCGAGCTTGGCACGGGCGGCGCGGCGATTGCGGTTCAGGTGTAGCAACCGTTCGGTGCCAAGCAGGATGTTGTCGATGACAGAGAGGTTCTCGGCCAGGGTGAAATGCTGGTGCACCATGCCGATCCGCGCCTCGATGGCGGCTTGCGGCTGGCCGGGCGGCAGGATGATCTCCGTTCCATCCTCGTGCCAGACATGCACGCTTCCCGCATCGGCCGTGTATTGGCCGAAGAGCATATTCATCAGCGTCGTCTTGCCGGCGCCGTTTTCGCCGAGAAGGGCCAGAACCTCGCCGCGGGCAAGCTCGAGATCGATATGATCGGCAGCGAGTACCGAGCCGAAGCGCTTGGTCATGCCGCGCAGGGAAAGGACGGGAGGGCTATCGGGCATCGCGCACCATTCGGTCTGTGTGCGGAGGGGCGCGGCCGACCCTGGGAGGGCGTGCGGAACCGTCGTCTCGGGCCGGCCGCCGCCAAACCGTCACACGCCTGTTCTTCTTGCAACGTCGGAAAGCGCCCTCCCGGGGGAGGGTCGGGCGCGGCCCGGCGTTACCGCCGGACCAATGGCTTGAGCGGAGAACGCCCGGGTTTCTCCGCTCCTTGAGCTTACATGTCCGAAACAGGAGCCTCGTCATTCACCGTCACGGTGAAATCGCCCGACAGGATCGCGGCTTCCTTGGCCTTCACGGCTTCCAGAATCTCGGCCGGGATCAGAGCGTCATCGGTCACGATCGAGCCGCCGCCATGCTCCATGAAGGAATAGACGCCGTAATCGGCGCCCTCATAGGAGCCGTCGGCGACCTTGGCGATCGCGGTGTCGATGGTCGCTTCCATGTGCCAGATGGCGGAGGCGAGGATGGTTTCGGGGTAGTCGCCGGATGTGTCGATCACGTTGCCGATGGCTTTCACGCCGCGTTCGACGGCCGCATCAGAGACGCCGAAGCGCTCGGCATACATCACGTCCGCGCCTGCATCCATCATCGCGAAGGCGCTCTCCTTGGCCTTCGGCGGATCATACCAGCTGTCGATGAAGTTCACGAGGAACTTGACCTCGGGGTTCACCTCGCGCGCGCCTTCCATGAAGGCGTTCATCAGCCGGTTCACCTCCGGGATGGCGTAGCCGCCGACCATGCCGATCACGTTTGATTCGGAGGCAGCGCCGGCGATCATGCCGGTGAGGTAAGACGGCTCGTGGATGTAGTTGTCGAAGACCGAGAAATTCGGTTCCTGCGGCTGGAATGAAGACCCCATCAGGAAGCCGGTCTCGGGATAGTCGGCTGCAACCTTGCGCGCAGCGCGCTCCAGGCCGAACACCTCGCCGACGATCAGCTGGTGGCCGGCCTCGGCATATTCGCGCATCACGCGCTCATAGTCGGTGTTCGAGACGTTCTCCGAGAAGACATACTCGATATCGCCGCGCTCGGCTGCGGTGTTGAGGGCCATGTGAATGCGGCTGATCCATTGCTGCTCGACCGGCAGCGTGAAGATCGCGGCCACCTTGACCGCGTCTGCGGCGAAGGCCGCGCCGCTCGTGGCCAGCACTGTCAGCGCCGTGGCGCCGGCCAGCACCGCCCGCCGTCCGATCCGGGACGTGATTTTGATCATATGAACCTCCATGTTCGCCGGGATATCCGCGTTATGCCGCTTGTGGTCGCGATGAGACAGGCAGTCGCGCACCCTGGCAATCCTGCGCGTGACTTATCCTCAGGCAATTGCCTTCGAACAGGGCAGAGCGCCCAGTTGCGACATTATTATGCGGCTGACGCCCAAGGAAGAGGCAATTCCTGCGCGGGCAGACCGTCCCTGTGCAAAATCTGCACGGATCGCGCGATTTGCCTGCACGTCCGCCTGCGCGCAATAGGCCTATGCAACACGCCTTCCGCCCCCTTGCCTGGAGTCTTTTCGCTGCCGCCTCGCTCATCCTCGCCTGGGAACCGGCGCGATGGCTGGTGCGAAGCTGGCAGGATCCGGCCTATGATTCCATCGGCTATATCTATGCTGGCGCTGTCGCGGCATTGGCCCTGCGCGCGGTTCTGAGCGGCCAGCGGCGGGGGATTCCGTCCGAAAGGCTCGGCCTCTTCCTTGTGCTGGCGGCCGGGCTGCGCCTGGCGGCGCAGCTTCTGGCGATCAACCTTGTCGGGGGGATTGCCCTTGCGGCCGATCTCTACGCGCTTGCCAAGCTCGCGGGGCTGGAGCGCCGGCCCGTGCCGATCGCACCATTCTGGCTGTCGGTCTTGTTCCTCTTTTCGCTGCCAGTGGAGGCGGTGGTCGAGCGGCTGCTGGGCTTTCCGCTGCAGATGCTGTCCGCACAGCTCTCCTGCGCGCTGCTGGGGCTGGTCTTCGAGGAAACGGCTTGTGCCGGGATCCGGATCACGCTTGCCGGGCAGGATGTGCTGGTCGACCTGCCCTGCGCGGGCGCTTCGGGGCTGCTGCTCCTGCTTGGGTTCTTCGTTGCAATGAACGTCGTGATGCGCCCGCGCTGGTCCGTGACGCTGGTTTGGCTGGCGGTGACGCTGACGCTCGCGCTGCTGGGAAACAGCCTGCGGATCGCCCTGCTGGCGGCGGGTCTCGCGCATGGCATCGACACGATGGCAGAACCGCTGCATTCGCTGACCGGGCTTGTGACACTTGCTTTGTCCGCGGTGCCGCTGGCGCTTTGGTATCGGCCTGCGCCGGCGCGGCCTCCAGCGCAGCTCAGCGCCTTGCGCCCAATCTCCGCGCCGGTGCTTCTTGGCGCGGGCGTCGCCTGCTTCGTCGCCGCGCTCTGGATCGTCGCCCAACCTGCCCGGCCTGTCGATATTTCGCGCCCGGTGGCCCCGGCTGCCCTTCCCGCGCAGCTCGCCGGCCAGCTGCGCGCCGATATTCCGCTTTCTCCGCTGGAGAACCGGTATTTCCGCGCCTATGGCGGCGACGCGCAGAAAGCCCAATACGGCCCGCTCGGCCTGACCCGAATCCGGACCACCTCGCCGCTGCGGCACCTGCACAGCCCCGATGCCTGTCTGCGAGGCCTAGGGTTCGATGTCACCTTCCTTGGCACCCGCCATGACGGCGCTCCCGCAGCGATCTACCGTGCCACCGGGCCGGACGGGCGCAACTGGCAGGTTGCCGTCACCTTCATCGCGCCGGATGGGCGGATGGTGCCCAGTATCGGCGAGGCGGTCTGGCTCTGGCTGAACGGTCAGGACGGCCACTGGACCGCGCTGCAACGGATCACCCCGCTCGGGCTGCCCACACAGCACGCACAGGCACTGGAGGCCGCAGCCTTCGCCGCGCTGGACCTTTCCCCTTCCTATCCCCAAGACATTGAGGAGCCATCGTCATGGGACATACCCGTTTTCGTATCTTCCTGTTGCTGATGTTCGTCTTTGGCGCTCCTGCGCTCGCTGCGCCGGAGGCGCCCGCCGGACAGGTTCTGGGCGAGGTCGACGGGCAGGAGCTTGCCCTGCCCATGCTGCGCAGCGACTATCAGATCGACATTGCCGGCGATCTTGCCCGCGTGACCCTGACCCAGGTTTTCGAGAACCCGCACGGCGCGCCGATGCGGGCGGAATATCTCTTTCCACTGAACCGGCAGGCGGCGGTACATGCGATGGAGATGGAGCTCGGGGGCGAAACGATCCGGGCGCAGATCAAACGCAAGCAGGAGGCCGAAGCGGACTTCGCGGTGGCTGAGCAGGCGGGCAAGGCAGCGGCGCTTCTGACCCAGCACCGCCCCAACATGTTCACCCAGACCATCGCCAACCTTGTGCCCGGCCAGCCGGTCACCGTGCGGTTGAGCTATGTCCAGCCGGTGCCTCGCGTCGATGGCGCTTATGAATTGGTCGTGCCGCTGTTGGTCGTGCCGCGATACGAAGGTCCGCAAGGCGGAAGCACGGCGGTCACGGAGGCGGATGGCTGGGAGCTGAAGAAACTGCCAGTGGCGCAGGTTTTCGGGCTGGATCTGCCGGGTGAAATCGCGCCGGAGAGGGTCGGCCTGGATCTGTCGTTGCGCTCCGCGCTGCCGGTAATTTCGCTGACCTCCCTAACCCATCCGCTTGAGATCACGGAGACAGACGGAACCCACGAGGTCCGTTTCGCCGATGGCCGGGTGCTCGACAATCGCGACATGGTGATCCGCTACGTGCTTGGCGGCGAGGTCCCGACCGCGGGTGTGCTCGCTCATCGTGACGAGGCGGGCGGCTATCTCTCGCTGAGTGTCGAGCCGCCCCGCGCGCCCGAGACCATGCCGCCCACCGCACGCGAGATCGTTTTCGTGCTCGACAGTTCCGGCTCCATGGGCGGCGCACCGATGTCCGCCTCCAAGCGTTTCATGGCCGCCGCGCTGGACGGTCTGCGGCCGCATGACTATTTCCGCATCCTCTCCTTTTCCACCGAGATCGACCAGTTCGCGACCCGCGCTCTGCCCGCCAACCCTGCCAACCTGAAGGCCGGGCACCGGTTCCTGGGCGGGCTGGAGACCGGTGGCGGGACGGATATCTTCAGCGCTGTCCGGACCGCGCTGAGCGTGGATCAGCCGGAGAACACGCTGCGCATCGTTGTTTTCCTGACCGATGGCTATATCGGCGACGAAGCCAGCGTGCTGCGCGAGGTCCGCGGCCGGATCGGGGAGGCGCGGATCTACGCTTTCGGCGTCGGGTCCTCGGTCAATCGTTACTTGCTGGAGGGCATGGCCGAGGAGGGCCGGGGCTATGCGCGCTATGTCGACCCGACCGAGAGCAGCGCAGAGGCCGCCGAACAGTTTGCCGCCGACCTGCGCACGCCGCTCCTGACCGATATATCGGTCGACTGGGGCGGGTTGGACGTCTCCGAGGCCACGCCGGCCCGGCTGCCGGATCTCTTCGACGGCAATTCGCTCCGGCTGATGGCGCGGTTCGAGGGGGCGTTGCCGGAGGAGATCCGGGTCAATGGGCGCGTGGCGGGACAGTCCGCATCGTTGCCTGTCAGCCTGCGGGAGATCGCCGAAGAGAGCGCGGAAGTCGGGGCGGCCCTGCCGTTGAGCTGGGCGCGCAGCCGGATCGCTGATCACGAGCGCGGCCTTGCGGTGCGGGACGGAGACGCCACGGAGCGGGAGGTCGCGATCACCCGGCTGGGGCTCGATTTCGGACTTCAGAGCCGCTTCACCTCCTTCGTCGCGATCTCCGAGAGCGTGGTCAATCCGGAGGGCGGCGCGCGCCCGGCGTCGGTCCCGCTGCCGCAGGGGGGCGGTGTGCCGGTGACGGCCTATCCCGGCTTTGGCGGCGCTTCGACGCCCGAGCCGCAGGCGCTGTTCGGCCTTCTCTTGCTGGCCGCTTTCGGCGCGCTGCGGCTTCACCGTGGCACGCGGGACTGCTAAGGCGAAGGCAATGGAGGAAACGAGATGCAGGCCGCGTCGAACCAGATCCTGATCATCGATGACGACCCCGGAATCCGCGAAGTGATCGCCATCGCGCTGGAAGATGGTGGCTTGCGCTGCCGGCAGGCCAGCAACGGGCAGGCCGGGCTGGTGGAGCTTCGGCGCAGCCCCCCCGATCTCGTCATTCTCGATATCGGCATGCCGGAGATGGACGGTTTCGAGACCTGCCGGGCGATCCGCCGTCACTCCGCCGTGCCGATCCTCTTCCTCACGGCGCGGGACGAGGAGATAAACCGCATCCTCGGCTTCGAGCTTGGGGGCGATGACTACGTCACCAAACCTTTCAGCCCGCGCGAGCTGGTGCTGCGGGTCAAGGCGATCCTGGCGCGGGCCAATGGCGCGCTGCAACGGGAGGAGCGGCTGCGCCATGGGGTTCTCGAAATGGTGCCCGAGCGGCATCATTGCACGCTGGACGGCCAGTCGGTCGAGCTGACCGCGACCGAGTTCCAGCTCCTTGCCGCTCTTCTGCGGGCCGGCGAGCGGGTGCTGACCCGTGACCAGCTCATCCAGTCGGTCTATGGCGTCTCCGCACAGCATTCCGACCGGACCGTCGACAGCCATATCCGCAACCTGCGCCGCAAGGCGGCCGCGCTGGGGGTGCCGGATCTCGTGGCGACTGTGCATGGCGTCGGGCTGAAGCTGGGCACATGCCGGAGGTGAGCGTTCGGCGGAAATGGCGACCGCCGCTCTGGCTGCTGATCGCCGCGCTGGTGGCGCTGCTGACGGCGCTGCCACTGGTCGGGCTGGTGATGGCGCGGCTGGCCGATGACCAGTTCCTGCGTGAAACCGAGCGCAGCCTGATCGACCAGGCGGCCATTCTTGCCGCGTTGCATGCGGACGCGCTGGCCCGGGCCAAGGCGGAGGATCTCCCCGGTAACCCGCTTTCCGACGCTGCCCGGACGCGCCTGGCCGAGGATTTTCACCCGGTCGAGCCGCGCCTGTCGCTTGCGGACGCGGAGATCGACCCGCCGGCAGAGGCGGCTGAGGGTCCGGGGGGCGCGCTGCATCCCGATCATGAACGGCTCGCTGCCCCGTTGTCGGAGCTGGCGCAGAGTGTCCAGAAGACCAC
Source organism: Tropicimonas sp. TH_r6 (assembly GCF_033101155.1). NCBI lineage: Bacteria > Pseudomonadati > Pseudomonadota > Alphaproteobacteria > Rhodobacterales > Roseobacteraceae > Tropicimonas > Tropicimonas sp. TH_r6. The sequence continues at coordinate 168,998 of NZ_JAWMPX010000001.1, read as the reverse complement.
GCTGGTCGGCTACCGCTTCACCGATTCCGAGGGCCGGGTGATCGCGTCGAGCGGCGAGGGGATCGGGCGCTCGTTGGCGCATCTGCCCGAGGTCTCGGCGGCGCTTGCGGGCGAGGTCGCGACACGTCTGCGCTATCGCAAACCGCTGGAGACGCGTGATCGGATCGGTTCAATCAGTCGTGACACGCTGTTCCGGGTCCATGTCGCGCATCCGGTGATCCTCGGGGACCGGGTCGTCGGCGCGGTCCAACTCTCTCGCACGCCGGACGGGTTGATGGATTTCCTCTATCGCGAGCGCGCGCCGCTGACGGGTATGCTGGCCGGGATGGCCGTGGTGGCGCTGCTGGTCGGTTTTGTCTTCTGGCGCACGATCTCGGCGCCGATTCATGCCCTGCGCGACCAGAGCCAGGAGGTCGCGCGCGGTGCCCGCCCGGCGCCCGAGCCCTTGCGCCATTACGGCATGCGTGAGCTGGCCGAGCTGGGGGAGGGCCTGCTCTCCATGGCCGCCAGCCTGTCGGAGCGGTCCGAGGCGATTGGCACTTACACGCAACATGTCACCCACGAGCTGAAATCCCCTGTTACGACCATTGTCGGCGCCGCGGAGCTGCTGCAGATGGCGGGCGAGCGGCTCGAGCCGGAGCAACGGTCGCGCCTGCTGGCGCAGATCCATGCCGAGGGGCTGCGAATGGATGCGCTGCTGTCGCGGCTGCGCGAACTGGCGCGGGTGCGGAGCTTCTCTGGTGCAGAGAGCTGCGACCTGCAGGCGGGGGTGAAACGGATGCGGTCGGCTTTCCCGGAGCTGGAGCTGTCCGTGTCGGCCCCTGACGGGTGGCGTGTCGCGTTGTCGGAGGACGAGTTGGAGATCGTTCTGACCCAGCTTCTCCGCAATGCTGCGGAACATGGCGCCGGGAAGGTCGCGCTGGACGTCCGTCCCGAGGCACAAAGCCTGATCCTGCGCGACAACGGAGCCGGGATCTCGCCTGCCAATGCGGCGCGTCTCTTCGATCCCTTCTTCACCACCCGCCGTGAGGCGGGCGGCACGGGGATGGGGCTGGCCATCGTTGTCGCGATCCTGGAACGGCGGGGCGGGCGCATTTCGCTGGAGGACACCGCGCAAGGGGCGGCCTTCCGGCTTTATCTGCCGACAGAGCTGCGCGGCGCCTGATCCGGCGACCTTGTCTCTGCTTCCTGAGTGCCGTCGACGCGATCTCCGCGCGGCTCCGGCGGCGGTGTGAGCCACCAGCCATCAAGCGCAATGGAGCGCGGTACACCGCGCAGGACAAGCTCTCGTTTCATCGGGATCTCCTGTGACTGCCTGTCCCGGAAGGTGACCACGGGTTGCGCAATTGCCTTGCAGTGGTCGTGCAGGATTTGCGCAGATCACGCGGCATCGAGATTCTGGCGATGAAGATCGAGTTGCTTTTCGGCACGGTGTGGAAGGCTGGGCGCGGCGCGCCCAGATCCCCGATGCCGTTCACGGTTCAGTGCTATGGGCCACGAAGCCGCGCCATTGCGCAGAGATGGCCAGAGAGGGCACCCGTCGGCGTCAGACCGCGCAGGTCATGTCCTTGCCGCAGCACATCGGAGATTTGATCTTGCCCTCGCATTTCGGGCAGCGCGAGATTTGGACCTCGCTGCCATCGTCGAGTTTCAGCGTGTCGTTGACGAGCGGTTCGTTGCAATCGGCACATGTGGCGTTGACGCCCATGCCGCAGACAGCGCAGCGATAAGTTGCCATGTCTTTCCTCCAGTTGTCAGATCGCGAAGGTGCGGGAAACGCGCGCCAGCGTCAATCGTCTTGCCGGCTGGTCGCGAGGGCTGCTTTCCTGCGGCTCGAACCCTTGGAGCAAGGCGGGGGAGCCGGGTCAGGTCTCGTCCTGCCAGCGCCACCCCGGCACAAAACCCTCCAGGCAAGCGGCAACATCCCGTTCCGGCAAACCCTCCTCGCGCGTGAGAACAGCGACCATCCCGCGCCGGCTGTCCTCGACCACCTCGACAACATGCGACGCCAACCCGGCCTCGGACAGGGCCGCGTCGAAGACCCGCGCGATGGCTCGTTTGCGCAGCTCCGGCTTGAAGATCTTGCCGACCATGGTCAGCGGCATCGCTTCGACGATCTCGATATATTTCGGTGTGGCGGCGCGTTCCCAGATGTGCTCGCGCGCGAAGTCCTGCAGCTCTGTTGCCGAGATCGTGGCCCCGTCGACCAGTTCGACATAGGCGCAGGGCAACTCGCCCGAATGGATGTCCGGCTGGCCGATGGCGGCGACGAGCGCCACGCCGTGATGTGCGATCAACGCCTCTTCGATCTCGGCTGGGTCGATATTGTGCCCGCCCCGGATGATCAGGTCCTTGGCCCGTCCGGTGATCCAGAGATAGCCATCCGCGTCGAGCCGACCGAGATCGCCCGTGCGCAGCCAGGTCTCGTCGGCATAGAGGCCGGCATTGCGCGCGGCCTCGATATAGGTGCGTCCGGGCAGCACCCCGGGCGAGGAGACGCAGATCTCCCCGATCTCGTCGATCCGACACTCGGCGCGGGTCTCGTCATCGGCGCCGATATCGAGTACCCGCACCTTGCAGAACGGTACCGGAAGGCCGACCGAGCCGATCTTGCTTTCGTCGCCACCGGGGGTGATCGAGACCATGCAGGTATTCTCCGTCATCCCGTAGCCTTCGAGAATCGACAACCCCGTTGCGTCCTCGAACCGCCGGAACAGTTCCATCGGCATCGGCGCCGAGCCGGATACGGCGAACCGCAGGGTGGAGACGTCCGCATCCACGGGGCGCTGCATCAGCGCGGCGACGGCTGTCGGCACGACGACCGCAATGCTGGCCCGGTAGCGTTCGACCAGCTTCCAGTAATTGTCGAAAACGCCGTCGCCGCGATACCCCTGAGGGGTTGGCAGCACGATCTGCGCCCCGCTCTGCAACGCCAGCCCGAGCGCCACATGCCCGGCCATGACATGGAAGAGCGGCAGTGGACAGAGCAGGACATCCTCTGGCCCGCAGACCGCATCCGCGAACATCCAGCCCTGGTAGAGCACGCCCGAGACCATGTGCTGGGCCACTTTGGGAGCGCCGGTCGTTCCGCCGGTATGAAAGAGGGCCGCCATGCGGTCGTCCGGGCCGTCCTCGAAGGTCAGCCGATCCGACGGGTGTTTGGCCAGTTCGCGGGAGAACCGAAAAATCCGTGCGTGGTGCTTGTTGGGATTGCGCGGGCGGATGACATTGACGATGCCGGCCTTGAGCGGCGGCAGGTAGCCGGCGAGATCGACCTCCAGCAACGTCGTGACGTTGGGCGCGAAGGCGACGGCCTGCGCGGCCTTCTGGGCGATGTCAGTCTTGGGGATCGCGCGCAGGGTGACCACCACCTTCGCGTTCGTCTCCCGCAGGATCGCCGAGATCTGTTCGGCCTCCAGCAGCGGATTGATCGGGTTGACGATCCCGGCCGTCATCGCGCCGAGCATGGCGACGACCGTCTCGCAGCAATTCGGCATGACGAGCGCGACAACATCCCCCGGCCCGACCCCATGCGCACGGAAGAGATTGGCGCATTGGGTGACCTGTGCCAGCAGTTCGGAATAGCTCAACGTGCGGCCGGGATCCTGCGGGCTCGAGGTGAGCTGGAAGCTCAGCACCGGGCGGTTGCCGTGAGCGGCGGCGCTGTGGCTGAGCATCTCGTGGATGGTCCGAAAGGGCCGATGCGCCTCCCAGTCTGTCGTCTTCGACAGATCGCGCCGTGCCGCGAGAACCTCCTGCATGGACATGGTTTCCTCCCCTTCGCCTCTGCCCGGTCGTTCCGGGCTGTCTATCATCGCGACCTGCCGCCGCGGGCCGCTCATTTCGCGGATGACGCAACGTTGCGCGCATCATAGCAGGTTTTGCGCCCCGGACCCGTCACGCATTGGCGCCACTCCCATGCGCGCCCTGCCCGGCGACAAATCGCCCGCTCCACGGGCATTTCGGCACTGTCTTGCCCCTGTCATCTGCACCTGCTCTTTCTGATGGCCGGCACCTGCCCGCCGGTGCTTGCATCGGGCGGAAAAACGGGAAAGCATGGCACATGGAAAGACCATCTCTGAAAAGCTGGGCTGAAGCGGCCCCCCGCCTTGTCGCCGTGGCCGCCGGCCGCGATACCGCCGACCTCGTGATCCGGCAGGGGATCTGGGTCAATGTCCAGAGCCGTGAGCTGCTGCCCGGCCATGACATCGCCATTGCCGAAGGGCGGATCGCCTATGTCGGTCCGGACGCAAGCCATTGTATCGGCGACAAAACGAAGGTGATCGAAGCCGAGGGGCGTTACATGCTCCCGGGTCTCTGCGACGGCCATATGCATGTGGAATCCGGGATGCTCACCCCGGCTGAATTCGCCCGCGCCGTGATCCCGCATGGCACCACGAGCATGTTCACGGACCCCCACGAGATCGCCAATGTGCTCGGGCTGGAGGGCGTCCGCCTGATGCATGACGAGGCGTTGTTGCAACCTGTCAATATCTTCACCCAGATGCCCTCCTGCGCGCCCTCTGCGCCGGGGCTGGAGACCACCGGTTTCGAGATCACGCCCGAGGACGTGTCGCAAGCGATGCAATGGCCCGGGATCATCGGGCTGGGCGAGATGATGAATTTCCCCGGCGTGATTGGTGCGGACCCGAAGATGCTGGCTGAGATCGCCGCTACGCAGAACGCGGGCAAGACCGTGGGCGGTCACTACGCCTCCCCGGATCTCGGCCCCGCTTTCCACGCCTATGCCGCCGGGGGCCCGGCGGATGATCACGAGGGCACGCAGGAGGCCGACGCCATCGCCCGTGTCCGGCAAGGGATGCGTGCCATGCTCCGGCTCGGCTCGGCCTGGTATGATGTCGAGAGCCAGATCACGGCCGTGACCGAGAAAGGGCTCGACCCGCGCAATTTCATAATCTGCACCGATGACTGCCATTCCGGCACGCTGGTCAACGAGGGCCACATGAACCGCGCCTATCGTCATGCGGTCGCCTGTGGCTGTGATCCGCTGGTGGCGCTGCAGATGATGACCATCAACACCGCCGCCCATTTCGGCCTTGAACGCGAGCTGGGGTCAATTGCGCCGGGGCGGCGGGCCGATATCATCCTTTCTTCCGATTTCCATGCGCTTTCCGTCGAGACGGTGATCGCGCGCGGTCAGGTCGTGGCCGAGAACGGGACGATCACAGTCGATTGCCCGCATCTCGACTGGCCGGACCATGCCCGCTCCACGGTCCATCTCGGCAAGACGCTCGGCGCGGCGGATTTCGAGATTCCCGCACCGGCGGGCGCGAACGGCGTCCGAGTCCGGGTGATCGGTGTGGTCGAGAACCAGGCGCCGACGCGGGCGCTATCCGCCGATTTGCCGGTGGTGGAGGGTCTCATCGAGGCCGAGGGTGCGGTTTGCCAGATCGCGTTGGTCGAGCGGCACCGGGCAACCGGCGCGGTGACCAACGCTTTTGTCGAGGGGTTCGGTTACGAGGGCCGCATGGCCATGGCCTCCACGGTCGCCCATGACAGCCATCACATGATCGTCGTCGGCACCTCGCGGGCCGACATGGCGCTGGCAGCGAACCGGCTGGGCGAGGTGGGCGGCGGCGTGGTGTTCTTTGCCGACGGGGTCGAACAGGCGCTGGTCGAGCTTCCGATTGCTGGGCTGATGTCGGATGATAAAGCCGAGACGGTGGCCGCGAAGGCTGAAGCGCTTGGCGCGGCGATGGAGGCTGCGGGCTGCAAGCTCAACAATGCCTATATGCAACATTCCCTGCTGGCGCTTGTCGTGATCCCGGAGCTGCGGATCTCGGACAAGGGGCTGGTGGACGTGACGAAATTCGAGACGACCGAACTGGTCGAGAAAGTCCTGCAATGAACGACATGACGCCGGTTGTGACGCCGGAAATGCCCGAGCGGGCGCTCTATCGCGATCCGGAGGCGGCGGTCGACCGGCTGATCGATATCTACGAGAAATCTGTCGCGTTTCTGACGGAGAAATTCAGCGCCTGCCTGTCGGGCGAGAAGCCGCCGCATCGCTATCGCGCCTTTTATCCCGAGATCCGCCTTGTCTCGACGAGCTTCGTCGAGGCGGATTCGCGACTGGCTTTCGGTCATGTGACTGAGCCAGGAGTCTATGCGACCACTGTCACGCGGCCGGATCTCTTCCGCAACTACCTGATCCAGCAGATCGGGCTGGTGCTGAAGACGCATGGGCAGGCGGTGATGATCGGCGCCTCGGACACGCCGATCCCGGTGCATTTCGCGGTGCTGAATGATGCGCGCCTTTCCGTGCCGCAGGAAGGTGCGACGGATTTCCAGATGCGGGACGTGTTCGACGTGCCGGATCTCGCCACGACCAATGACGATATCGTCAATGGCTATGGCTTCACTTATGCCGATGGCGCCCGCCCGTTGGCGCAGTTCACCGCCCAACGTGTGGACTATTCGCTGGCGCGGCTGAGCCATTACACGGCCACCGGGCCGCATCATTTCCAGAACCACGTGCTCTTCACCAACTACCAGTTCTATGTCGAGGAGTTCGAGGCCTATGCCCGCTCGGCGCTGAACGATCCGGACAGTGGCTACACGTCTTTCGTTGCGCCGGGAAATATCGAGATCACGGATGGGGATACGCCCATTCCCGAGCCCTCCAAGATGCCGCAAATGCCGACCTACCATCTCAAGCGCAAGAATGGTGGCGGAATCACGCTGGTCAATATCGGCGTGGGGCCGTCCAACGCCAAGACAGCAACCGACCATATCGCCGTGCTGCGCCCGCATGCGTGGTTGATGGTGGGACATTGCGCGGGGCTGCGGAACAGCCAGGCGCTGGGCGATTTCGTCCTCGCCCATGCCTATCTGCGCGAGGATAAGGTGCTCGATGACGATCTGCCGGTCTGGGTGCCGATCCCGCCGCTGGCGGAGGTGCAAGTCGCGCTTGAGGACGCGGTCGAGCAGGTGACCGAGTTGGAAGGCTATGATCTCAAGCGGATCATGCGGACGGGCACCGTGGCCTCTGTCGACAACCGCAACTGGGAGTTGAGAGACCAGACCGGACCGGTGCAACGGCTGAGCCAGAGCCGGGCGATTGCACTGGACATGGAGAGCGCGACGATCGCGGCCAACGGGTTCCGTTTCCGGGTCCCCTACGGCACGCTTCTGTGCGTTTCGGACAAGCCCCTGCATGGCGAGTTGAAACTGCCGGGCATGGCGAGCGAGTTCTACAAGACGCAGGTTGCGCGCCACCTTTTGATCGGGATACGAGCGATGGAATTGCTCCGTGGGATGCCGCTGGAACGGTTGCATTCGCGGAAATTACGCAGTTTTGAGGAAACAGCCTTCCTCTGACCCTGCAAAAATTCGTAAAAACCCCTTGTTTTCCTAATCAAACAGCCACAAAACGTTGTGGGCTGAGCCAACATGGCGTAGAATCAGTCGAATAAGCCCCAATAGAATGGGCAACAAACGAGGAGACCATACATGGCCACCAAACCGATGACCAAGACGCAGCTTGTTGCCGCTATTGCGGAGGCAATGGAAGCCGACAAGAAAACCGCGACCGCAGCGCTCGATGCCGTGACCGGCATCATTACCAATGAAGTGTCCGGCGGCGGTGCCGTGACCCTGCCCGGGATTGGCAAGATCTATTGCCGCGAACGTCCTGCGCGTCAGGTCCGCAACCCGGCCACCGGCGACATGATCGACAAAGAAGCCGACAAGGTCGTGAAAATGACGATCGCCAAGGCGCTGAAGGATTCTGTCAACGCCTGAGGCAGATCGAGCTTTCACGCTTGAGTTGAGGGGGTCGCCTTGAGGCGGCCTCTTTTCTTTTGTGGCCGGGTCACATGCCAGGGAAATCCTGCATGCGCTGCCGAAGAAAGTCATTCGCAGCGTTGTGGAACCGAACGTTTCCGCCGCGGGCGGCGAAACTGGCCTGTATCGCTGCCAGATGCGCCTCGAATGGCGTCCAGGCCGGGTCCGACGTATCGCCCGGGGCGCGTTCATAGGCATCGAAGCTCGACTGTGCGCGCCGGATCGGGCTGACCATGTCATCAAGCCCGAGATGTCGCGCCCCGGCGATCATCCGGTCGAAATCGGCCGGCGTCCAATGTGCGAGCGCCCATTCGATCCCCTCGCTCTCGAAGGTTATGTCGATGAAGCCGGCCGCGTCGATCACGGTCTCGATCTGCTCAAGCTCCACGCTCCCGTCTTGGGGCCAGGCCAGCTTCAGATAGGCACCGACGCTCCCGTAGAAATCCTCCGCGTCGACCTGGTCCAGCATGGCCTTGCGGGCGGCATCGCATTTCCGCCGATGTTCCGCGCGGTCCCGCTGGCGGCTCCTGGCCACGCTCACCGTCGCATTAATGCGTGGACCGAAGGCCAGCACGGCGATAGCGCCCAGCATAAGGACCAGGATCCCCGGGTTGTCACGCAACACGTCGATCACGATATTTGCGCCGCGCATGGTCTGATCTCCATTCATTTCGCCAGGCAAAGGATGCCGTGGGTCATCGCGGGTCAAGACGGCGCGTGCAACTGGCGGCTTTCCATTCTCGACTGTGGCGCGTAGCCCTGCCGGGAGGCCGCGCGCAATAACAGGACGGAACATGGATATTCGGGCTTTGGCGATGGGGCTGGCTTTTGCCCTGATGTGGTCTTCCGCCTTCACCTCGGCACGGATCATCGTGGCACATGCCCCGCCCTTGGGGATTTCGGCCATCCGGTTCCTGATCGCCGGGCTGGTGGCGGTCGCGATTGCCCGGTTTCTGGGGCAATCCTGGCGGCTGACGACAAGCCAGGCGCGCGCGACGGTGATCTTCGGGATCTGCCAGAATGCGCTCTATCTCGGCCTGTTCTTCGTCGCCATGCAGACCATCGAGGCCTCGATGGCTGCGATCATCGCCTCGACCATGCCCTTGCTGGTTGCGCTGGCCGGGCTGGCGATCTTTGGTGAGCGGGTACGGCCGCTCGGCATTGTCGGGCTGGCTGTCGGTTTTGCCGGGGTTGCGCTCATCATGGGAAGCCGTTTGCAGGGCGGCGGGGTCGATCCCTGGGGGGTCGCCTATTGCGTGATCGGGGTTCTGGCGCTGACCTTCGCGACCCTTGCGGTGCGGGGGGCCTCCTCGGGCGGAAATGTCTTGATGATCGTCGGCTTGCAGATGCTCGTGGGGGCGGCGGTCCTGGCGCCAGCTTCGCTGCTGCTGGAGGAATGGCGGATCGACTGGTCGCCGGAGTTTGTCCTCGCCTTCGCCTATACGGTGATCGTGCCCGGGCTGGTGGCGACGCTGACATGGTTCCTGCTGGTGCAGCGGATCGGGGCTGTGAAAGCCGCGACCTTCCACTTCCTCAACCCGTTCTTTGGTGTCGCCATCGCAGCACTGCTGCTCGGGGAGCGGCTGGGGCCATGGGATGTCGTCGGTGTCGGGGTGATCATGCTGGGTATCCTCGCGGTGCAGCTCTCGCGGCAGCCTGTAACAGATCCCACGCGGAAGTGAGTCCGCGCCAGTACCTCGTGTAATGACAGCCGGGGCGGCTTCGGCCATCTCTCGGACATGGAGTATTTGCTTGGATATGGCGCGGGGCTACTGACCCTCATCAACCCCTGCGTATTGCCGATCTTGCCGATCGTTCTGGCGACCGCATTGCAGGCGAGCCGCTGGGGGCCGGTCGCACTGGCGGCGGGCATGTCGCTGTCTTTTGTTGTGCTGGGGCTCGGAGTTGCCACGTTCGGCTACGCGATCGGGTTGACCGAGGACGTGATCGGGCAAGCGGCGGCGGTGCTGATGATCGGTTTCGGTTTCGTGCTGCTGGTGCCGCGTTTTTCGGCGAGCTTCGCCACGGCGACGGCCGGGGTTGCCGGTTCGGCTGACGCGCAATTCGATTCCATCGACCGTTCCGGCCTTCCGGGGCAGTTTCTTGGCGGCATATTGCTGGGCGCGGTCTGGAGCCCCTGCGTTGGCCCGACCCTTGGCGCCGCGATCTCGCTGGCCAGTCAGGGCGAGAGCCTCGCGCGGGCCGGACTGATCATGCTCACCTTCGCCGCCGGCGTGTCCACGGTCATCCTGGCGCTCGGATATGGCGCGCGTTCGGTCATTCAGAAGCGGCAGGCCTGGATGCGCGCCGTCGCGACACGCGGCCGACCTATCCTTGGCGGTGTCTTCGTCGCGGTCGGTTTGGCGCTGCTGTTCAACGTTCACCACATGGTCGAGGCCTGGGCGCTGGAGCATATGCCCATCTGGCTGCAGGACCTGTCCGTTTCCATCTGACAAACAGGAGTTTTTTCATGGACCGTCGTTCCTTTCTCGCCCTTGCCGGGGCTCTTGCAACCCTTCCCCTCGCCGGGCGCGCCATGGCCAGCGGGATGGCCTACAAGCCGGGTCTGGTGACCGAAAAGCTCAAGGCGGGCGAGACTGTTTTCCTTGATTTCAAGGCCAGCTGGTGCACGACCTGCGCCGCGCAGGAGCGCGCGATCAAGGCGCTGAAAGCTGAGAACCCGGCCTATGAACGGGCGATCACCTTCATCGACGTCGATTGGGACCAGCACGGCAAGTCCGACCTCGCCAAGTCGCTCAAGATCCCGCGCCGCTCGACGCTGGTCGTGCTGAAAGGCGACAAGGAGTTGGGCCGGATCGTGGCCGATACGTCGAAAGGCTCGATCAAGGGGCTGATGGATACCGCGCTGTCTGCCGCCGGTGCCTGACGGTCGTCGCGGCAGGGAAACCTGTCGCGTACCCTGCCCGATGCTGTAGACCTCGGCGCGCCAGCCCTCTAGGTTGGCGCAGTCAGCGGAGCGAGGCGAAATGAGCGAGACGGGCGAGAGCGGCTACCAGGTCCTGGCGCGGAAATACCGCCCCAATACATTTGCGGACGTGGTGGGCCAGGACGCGATGGTGCGGACGCTGAAGAATGCCTTCGCCGCCGATCGCATCGCGCAGGCCTTCATCATGACCGGCATTCGCGGCACGGGGAAAACCTCGACCGCGCGGATCATTGCCAAGGGGATGAACTGTATCGGCGCGGACGGTACTGGCGGGCCGACCACGGAGCCCTGCGGAAAGTGCGAGCATTGCGTTGCCATCGCCGAAGGGCGCCATGTCGACGTGCTCGAGATGGACGCGGCCTCCAACACCGGCATCGACGATATCCGTAGCCAGGTGCTGGAATCCGTGGCCTACGCGCCCTCTTCGGCGCGGTTCAAGGTCTATATCATCGACGAGGTCCACATGCTCTCCAAGAGCGCGTTCAATGCGCTGTTGAAGACGTTGGAGGAGCCGCCGGCGCATGTAAAATTCATCTTCGCCACCACCGAGATCCGCAAGGTGCCGGTCACCGTGCTCTCCCGCTGTCAGCGTTTCGATCTGCGCCGGATCGAGCCGGAGGAGATGATCGCCATGCTGCGCCGGATCGCCGACGCCGAAGGCGGTGAGATCTCCGACGAGGCGTTGGCCCTGCTGGTGCGCGCCTCGGAGGGATCGGCGCGGGACGCGACCTCGCTCCTCGATCAGGCGATGAGCCAGGGTGTCGGCGAGACCACGGCGGAGAACGTGCGCGCCATGCTCGGGCTGGCGGATCGCGGCCGGGTGCTGGATCTCTTCGAGATGGTGCTGAAAGGCGACGCGGCCGCCGCGCTGACGGAGCTTTCCGCGCAATATGCCGATGGTGCCGACCCGATGGCCGTGCTGCGCGACCTCGCGGAGGTCTGCCACTGGGTCTCGGTGATCAAGATAACGCCCGAAGCCGCCGAGGATCCGACCGTGCCGCCCGATGAGCGCGACCGGGGGCGGGAGATGGCGGAAGCGCTGGTCATGCCGGTGCTGACCCGGATGTGGCAGATGCTGCTGAAGGCGTTGGACGAGGTCAGCCAGGCGCCCAATGCGATGATGGCCGCCGAGATGGCGATTATCCGCCTGACCCATGTCTCTGAACTGCCGACGCCGGGCGATCTTGTCCGCCAGATGAAGAACGCCCCGCCGCCTGCGCCGGTCACACCGTCCGGGCCGGGGGGCGGAGGTGCGCAGGCGCCCGGCACGTCGCCGATGGGGCATTCCGCACCACAGCCTTCCGCCCCGATGGGCTCATCCGGTGGCCCGATGGCTGCGCTACAGACATCGCCGGAGACGGCGCTTCAGCATTATGCAAGTTTCGACCACGTGATCGAACTGATCGTCGCCCATCGCGATATCGCGCTTCAGATCGAAGTTGAGCGCAATCTGCGGCTCGTGAAATACGCCCCGGGCCTGATCGAGTTCGAACCGACCCCTGACGCCCCGCCTGATTTTCCTCAACGTCTTGGTGCTGCCCTGCAGCGATGGACCGGGAACCGCTGGGCGGTGATCGTTGTAAACGAAGGCGGCGCGCCAACCATCGACGAGGCCCGCAACGCCACCGCGCAGGCTCTGGAGGCGGAAGCGATGACGCATCCTCTGGTGCAAGCCGTTCTGGAGAGCTTCCCGCAAGCCCGCATCGCCGAGATCCGGACCCAGGCCGAGATCGCGGCCGAGGCGGCGGTCGAGGCGCTGCCGGAGGTCGAGGACGAGTGGGATCCCTTCGAGGAGACGTGAGGCGAGAATGCGGATCGCCTTCGGGATCTTTGCCCATAACGAGGCGCAGGACCTGCCACGCCTGCTCGATGACATCCGCGCACAGGATATCCTGTCCGATCGGGAGATCTTTTTCGAGCTGCACCTTTTGGCCAATGGCTGCACGGATGACACCGTGGAGATCGCCCGCGAGCATCCGCTCGCGGCGCAGCTTGGCGCTTGTTTTTTCATCCATGACCTCGCGGAGGGCGGAAAGAGCCGGACCTGGAACCGGTTCGTCCATGATTTCGCGCCCGAGTGCGATATCCTCGGCTTCCTCGATGCTGATATCCGCCTGCCCGACCCTGATCACCTTTCTGGCCTGACCCACGCCCTCGCTGCCCGTCCGGAGCTTCTGGCCTTTGTCAGCCGCCCCGTCGCCGATGCAGCGGGAGCCACAACCCCGGTTGCCCGGGCGATCCTGCGCGGCGGTGGCGGTTCCGACGATTGGCGCCGCGCGATCTGCGGGCAATGCTACCTGCTGTGGGCCGAGGCGGCGCTTGAAATCCACCTCCCGATCGGGCTGCCGGTCGAGGATGGGTTCCTCCGCGCGATGCTGCTGACCAATTGCATGGAGCGTCGCGAGAATCCAACGAAGATCGACGGCGATCCCTCCTGCGCGCATCTCTTCGAGCCGGAGCGCAGCCTGTCTGGTTTCCTGAAGCACCAGGAACGGATTGTCGTTGGAAGTGCCGTGAACTCGGCGCTCTTTGCCGCCCTGCGCGATATGCCTGCGGGCGAAAGATGTCGGGCATTGTCCGCGGCAGCGGCCGAGCCAGGCTGGATCTCCGCGCGTCTGCGCGAGCGACTGCCGGACAGGCGGTGTGGCTGGGTCCCCTGGCACTTCCTGTTCAAGCGTTCGGTCCGGATGATTGGCGCGGCCCGCTCTCCGCGCGCTTTGCTGGGGTTGCTGAGGCTTCCGGCCTATTTCTTGCTCGACCTTATCGTTTTCTTAAGGGCCCAGATGCGATTAGCGAAAGGGATCGGCACGGATTTCTGGTGACCTGATCTGATCGACGTGGCGCAGAACGCGCCGGAATGCTTCGAAGGTGAGCACGTGGAGCTGTTCTACTGCAAACTGCCCAGGGGGAATTTCGGGGATGACCTGAATCTCTGGCTCTGGGACGCGATCTTGCCCGGATGGCACGGGATGGGGCAAGCAGGCGACACGCTCTTCGGCGCCGGAACCCTTCTGAGCGAGGGCAATCTGCGGCAATTCCCCAGACCCATCGTCCTTGGAAGTGGAACGGGATACGGTGCTTCGCCCATAGCGGATACGCTGTCTCGATGTGATATCCGCGCTGTGCGCGGCCCGCTCACGGCGCGGCGCCTCGGCTTGCCCGAGACGATGCCGATGCTGGATCCGGCTGTCCTCTGTCCCGATTTCCTGGACTTGCCCGACCTGCCCAGTGCCACAAATCGGGTCATTTTCGTGCCTCATCATACGACGGCTGCGCTGTCCCTGAGATGGGCCCGGCTCTGCGATGCAGCCGGGATCGAATACGTGAGCCCCGAGGGCGACTCGCAGCAGGTCATCGCGCGCATCGCACGTGCCGACCTGGTGATTGCAGAGTCGATGCATGCCGCGATTCTGGCCGATGCCTTTCGTGTTCCCTGGAGTCCGGTCCAGCTGAGTGACGCCTTCAACCCGTTCAAATGGAATGACTGGGCGCAATCGCTGGAGATGGAGGCCACCGCGCCCGACCTGTTGAGGACGTATCGCTGGATTTTCCCGCGCGGGAAGGAACCATCGGTCCGGCCAGAGCCCGAAGCACCTGCCTCGCTCGCGATGCCGGCTCGCACGGGCGCTCGGCAAAGACTCAAGCGGTTGCTGGAACGCTTGCGACCGCTGGTCGAGCGCCAGATCCGTGAGGCCTTGCGGCAAGCTAAATCGCATCCGACGCATCTGTCCGAGACGACAGTCCTTGCGGCTCGAAAAGCGCAGTTGCGGGCGGAAATCGAGCGGGTGGGCCATGACTACCTTTGAAGCGCTCCGCCGCCCGGTCTGGTTTTTCACCGAGGAAAACGGGCGTTTGCCGCGTGGCGCACCCCTCCTTCTGCTGGCGACGATTTCGGCGGGGTGGTTTATGTTCCCCGGCCTGCAAGCGCTCTTCCGCGCTTGGCAGTTGCCGGAATACAGCCATGGTCCGCTCATCCCGGTCATCTCCTGTGCGCTCTTCCTGCGGCACCTGAAGCTCTGCCCAAACGGACCGGTGGAATCGGTGCGCGCCTGGCCCGGGCTTGCCATTCTGACGTTTTCCGTTCTGCTTGGTCTCGCCGGGCGCTTGGCACGGATCGACGAGATCGTCGCTTATGCGTTGATCTTCTGGTTCGGCGGAGCGCTCCTGATTGTCTGTGGCTGGCAGCGCGGACGGCGGTTCTGGCCCTCCATTCTGCATCTTGTCTTCATGCTGCCCTTGCCGGGCCTGCTCTACTACAAGCTCTCTGCCGCCCTTCAGCTTCTCTCCTCGGAAATCGGGGTCGCGATGCTGCGCGCGGGCGGGATCTCGGTTTTTCTCGATGGCAATGTAATTGATCTGGGGCATCTTCAGCTCCATGTGGCCGAGGCCTGTTCCGGCCTGCGGTACCTGTTCCCGATCCTCAGCTTCTCCTATGTCTTTGCGCTTCTGCACCGCGGCCCGGGCTGGCAACGGGTGGTCCTGCTGCTGTCGGCCGCGCCGATCACCATCGCCCTGAACGCGCTGCGAATTGCGATTGCTGGCGCCTTTGTACAGATGCGCGGTGCCGTTCCGGCCGAAGGCTTTCTGCATTTCTTCGAAGGTTGGATCATTTTCCTGGCTTCCGTGGTGTTGCTGTTCCTGCTCTCCACATTGCTGTCTCGGGTCGCCGGACCGCCGGTGCCATTCGGTTTGAGTGGTCACGATGCGGTGTCGCAACTGGCCCGGCTGCGCGATATCCGGGCAACCCGGAGCCTCGTCCTCGCGGCCATTCTGCCATTCGTCGCGGGCCTGTCTCTTGCCAGCATGCCTCAGTCCGGAGCGCAGGAGGTCGATCGGGTTTCCTTTGCCCTGTTTCCGACCAAGATCGGTGCTTGGGAGGCTGGGACACCGGAACGGTTTCCCTCCGAGATCGAACGGACGCTTGGTGCGGATGACTACCACAAGGTGGTTCTGAACCGACCGGGCACGCGGGCGCCGGTGCGGTTCTTCAGTGCCTGGTACGCGGATCAGTCCGCCGGCGGGGTCCATTCGCCCGAGATCTGTCTGCCGGGGGCGGGCTGGGAAATCGCGGCGTTGCGGCGGATCGACATTTCGGCTCGGGTGGGATCGTCGAAACCGTTTCGGGTCAATCGGGCGGTGGTCCAGAAGGGGAGCCGGCGCCAATTGGTCTTCTACTGGTTCGATCAGAAGGGGCGAAAGCTTGCATGGGACTATGCGGCCAAGGCTTGGTTGCTTCTGGATGGCGTTCGAACTGGACGAACCGATGGCGCTCTGGTCGAGTTGACGACGCCGATCCTGCCTGGGGAGACCGAGGCGGTCGCGGAGGAACGGCTGCTCGGTGTCATCGCGGGGCTGGTCCCTGTTCTGCCGCGTTTTCTGTCGGCCGCGGAGTAGAAGCGCGTCAGCGGACGTGTGCTGAACTTGCGCGGGTTCTTATGTCGCCGAGGCCTGGCGGCACTGCTTCCGGGCCATCGATGTCAGGGCAAAAGCGTCAGAATGGCCTCTCGGTGCCATGCACAGATCGCTCCGGCGACGAGCAAGCCGAAAGTGGTCATCCCGAGATCCTGAAGTGGGTCCCAGGCCTTGTAGCGACGTGCATAGGCCACGCGAAGCGGCGCGGCGAGCAGGCAGGCGAGGCCCGGTGCGAGGATTGCGCCCGCGACACCGAAATGGCGGATGCCGAGGACGAGTAGCCCGGTCTGCAGGGCGGCTGTCAGTAATTGAGAGACCAGAACCCGCCGGGAGTCGCCCATGGCGAGCAACATCGGTCCGGCCGTGGTCAGTGTGATCAGGGGGATCAGCGAGAGTGAAAACAGGGTGATCATCGGGCCGGCGGACCTGTAGCGAGGATCGTATAGCAGATCCACCAGCCAGGGACCGAGCGCAGCGAGCATCAGGGCGGCCGCGATCATTGCGGCGGCGAGACGGCGACGGGCGTGGAAGATACGGGCGCGATTGGCAGCGCTCTCGTTGATGGGCTGGAGGCGATAGAGCGGGAAGATCACCTTTGTCTGCAAGGAGGAGGCGAAATTGCGTGGCATCATCGCCATGAAGAAGCCGATATTGTAGATCCCGAGTTCCGCCATCGGGATATGAAGCCCGAGGATGGCACGATCACTCTGGGAGACAACGAAGCCGGCAGCCGTGCTCAGGAAGATGTACTTTCCGAAATGGAAGAGGCTTGCGAGCGCTTCTGTCTCGATCCGGAAACGGTTCTGCGCTTCCGGCAGCAGTCGCCAATGCGCCACAAGTCCGGCAAGGGCACGCAGATTTGCGGCGATGACCAGCGCCCAGACCGATTGTAGTAACCACGCAAGCAGGCAGGCGGTGATTATTTGAAGGGTGAAGGTCCCGAGGTTGATCGCGGTCAGCCGACCGAGTTGCAGGTGCCGGCCCGCGGAATGGACGGCGGTCGGTGTGAAACCGTGAAGAAAGAGGCTCAGCCCCATCCAGGGCAGCATTTCGGCCAGCACCGGCGCTTGATACAGGAGCGCCACCGGGCCGGCGATGAGGAAGGTGACTGCCCAGAGAAGTGCTCCGCGCAGGATCTGGATGCTCCAGGCGGTGTCGAGAAAGGCCGGGTCGTCGCCGCGTTTGTTCTGGACAATGGCGCTCTGGATGCCGGCATCGGAGAACATCTGAAGACCGGTCAGGAAGACCTGGACGATGGCCATGAGGCCAAAGGCTTCGGGGAAAAGGAGCCGTGTCAGGAGCAGGTTGGAGGCGAGCCGCAGGATCTGGTTTCCGCCGAAGTCAAGGGCTGTCCAGAGCGAGCCGCGCCGGGTGCGGGCGGCGATATCGGAACCGATAAGTTTTCGTGTGAGCCACTTCACGTCTGGGACCTTCTGGCGACGGGCTTTCATCTGCATGCGTCACGGCGAGCGGGCTGGCAAGACGGTCGGGGTTGTGGGTGGGCAGTGTCGATCCCGGGCAACAGGCGGGATCTGGCGTGCACGCTCCGACCGATGGTAGACAGGCGATCGACCGGGGTGGTCAGCGGAAAGGCAGGCAGAGCGATGCATATCCCCGATTTCTTCATCGTCGGCGCGGCGAAAGCCGGGACGACTTCGTTGACATCACAGCTAAAGGCCTGCCCGTCGCTCTTCATGACGGTGCCGAAAGAGCCGGAATTCTTTGCCCGGGATGACCGTTTCGCGCTCGGGCCGGACTGGTATTCCGCGCTTTTTGCCGAGGCGCGGCCGAGCCAGATCACGGGCGAAAGCTCGACGATCCATTCGCTTGTGCCGCATTTCCCCAACGCGGCGCGCCGGATTGCGGAGGCCGCGCCGGATGCGCGGATTATCTACATGCTGCGCCATCCGGTGGCGCGTAGCTATTCCATGTATCAGGAGGTCCTGAAACACTATCAGAATGACAGCCGCCGGGGGCGGGTCAATCGCAGCTTCGAGGAGTGTCTGTTTCCGGAGGATTTCCCGGACAGGGCTCCACGCGACGCGGTCTTCGCGCGCTACGATGCACATTTGCCGGACACGGCCGGGCTGTTCCTGGATGGAAGCGATTATACCCTTCAAGCAACCGAATACCTCTCGCATTTCCCGCGCGAGGCGATTCGCTTTATCCTGTTCGAGGACTATGTGACGGCTCGCTCGCGATATCTGGAAGAGGTGCTGGCCTTCCTTGGTCTTGATCCGGCGGAGGCACAGCGAGGTCTCGGCCACGAAGCGCGTAACACGTCCCGGGATCATTTCGAGAAAACGGCAGAGGACCAGCAGGTTCTTGATTTCAAATCTCAATACGTGCCGCAGTGGCTGAACACTGTTGTGCCGAGCCCATTGCGGGCGAGACTCCGCCGGGGGCTCTTGTCGATCAATCGCGCCCGCGGTGTGACACCGGAGTTGCCGTCCCCGATGCTTCCGGAAACCCGTGACTGGCTGACCCGCCATTTCGCGCCGCGCTACGCGGAGATCGAGCGGCTGACGGGCCTCGACCTCTCTTCCTGGCGGGAGATCGATGCGGCGTGGTGGCACGATCGGGGCATTGCGCCCTAGAGGCCGAGCATGCGGGACGCATCTTCGGTCGCCTGGAGGAAGCCGGCTTCGAGCAGGCCTGTTGGGGTCGGATCGCTTTGCATATCCGCAACCGTCAGGCTCATCTGCGGGTTGCGGGCAAACGCTGCCAGACGCAGCTCGGTCTCGTTATGGGAGAGGCGCCGCTCCGCCTGCCGCCGGCGTTCGCGGGCAAGAAAACCGCCGGAGAACTTGTAGTGCTGAAGCAGGGCGGTGAAATCCGCCATGTGCAGGCCGGTCGTGACATGGGGGTTGGGCAGGGGGGTGACCTCCGGTCCATCCCGGAACAGGACATGTTTGCTGAGGCAGCAATCCTCCGAAAACAACGTGCGGCGCAGGCCCCCGTACAGGAAGCGAAGATCCGGATCGGAAAGGCCGTTCTGGTGCAGGAGCGGATGCAGCGGGATTTCGGGATCGTGGTAGCGATAGGCGCTGAGATTGCCGAGGCTGAAACGCCGAAATGTCCTCAGGGCGCTTTCGAAAGGGAGCGCGTCGACCGTTTCCAGGGGACCGTCGGGGACCATTTCGAGCATTTGCGCGAGGAGACCAGTCATGCCGCGCGTCTCGAGGCGGCGGCATAGCTCTCGCAGGTCGAGGCGTGCCTCTCCCGGATATCGAAGGATCTCGTCGGCGTCGATGGCGAGCCGCCAGCCGCCAACAGCATATTCGCGTGCCATATGCATCCGCATATGCCTTTGAAAATCACGAAAATTCAGTTTGTTATGAAGAGTGATCACATCGCCGTAGCGCTGCATGACCTCTATGGAACCATCATCGGAGCCGTTGTCCAGATAGACCAGATAGCGCATCCCGAGGGCACGATAATGCTCCATGAAGACCGGGATGTAATAGGCAATGTTGCGTCCCATCAGCAGGCCACAGATCTCGTCTGATGCGAGCTCGAATCGCTTCGGCCCGCTGACATGCTGCGTCCTGATTCGAGTAACGAACCGTTTCCGGCGACCGTCGAAATATCTGCCGAGGCGTGTGTCTTTCATCTCCGATTTCACGGGCGACCCATTCGCGCCACACTCTCCCAATTTGCTCTGTTTCGCAAACAGGAAGCTGCGTGGAATAAATGCGGCGCTTCGGCGCCGAGCCTGACAGGGAGGGCGCGCTGGCCTTGCAATGCGCTACTGGCAAGGTTCGCACCGGCGTAAAACTCCGCGTCTTACAGGTCATCCAGGGTGTCTTTCGGGTGACCGGGTCGACGCGACGCGGGAATGCAACGGAATGGTTGGGGGGGGGCGGTCTCATCGAAACGCTTCAGTCATGCGGTGATCCGGCCACAAGTGTATCGTATTTAGGGGCGTTGCGATCTTCGAAGACCTTGAGAGATGCGGAAGGCCCGCTCAAGAGAAGCCGGATCGTTGCGGCGGGCCGATAGAAGCGCGGCAAGGTTGGTCGCGACGTTTTCGTTGCGGGGAAATCGGCTGTAGAGCGCTTCGTATAGGGCGAGCGCGGCGTCGATATCGCCGGCGGCTTCGAGTGCGTTTGCCTCGGTATGTTGAAGTTGCACAGGGGAGCGAGCCGTGATGGTCACATCAGCGATGGTCGCCCTGCCCTGTTCTCTGCGAGACAGACGGGCGAGGGTTTCGCCGACCTGGATTGCACGGGGCAGGTCGGACAAGGCGATATAGGTCATAACGAGCTCGAACAGGAGCGGAATGTCTTCGGGACTGTGCTCGAGAGACGTTGTGAGGGTTTCCTCTGCAAGCCGGAGACGGTTTTCCGAGATCAAGACCCGTGCGAGTCGAAGCGACTCCTCGGGGCCTGCACCGGACGCCTCCACAGCTGCCGCAAGCATCTGGCGCCGCAGATCGGGCCTGTGTTCCCGATCATGCACGACCGCCATCAGTGTCAGCAATTGCGGGTCGCGGGGGGCCTCCCTCAAGGCGCTACGCAGGGTTGCAACAGCTTCATCGAGTTGATTGGCGTCGATCTGCATAGCGCCGCGCATCTTCAGGGCTGTGATATGTCCAGAATCCTCCGCGAGTACCGAATCGACCAGCGACATGGCGCCGTTCCGATCGTCCGTTCGATGTTTCATTCGCGCCAGATCAACACGAATGGCTTCTCTGGCAATCTCCTCTGTTGGCGTATCTGCGCGGCTCTGAAGCAGGTTTTCAAGTTCGGCAATTGCCTGCGCCTGCGAGCCGCTCCTGAAGAGCATGCTGGCCCGCATGGCGCGATAGGTCGTGTCATGCGGGCCGCTTTTCATGACCAATGCGCCGAGTTCGTCCAAGGCCGCCGCGACGCCTATTCGGGTTTGAAGAAAGGCTACGAGACGAAGCTGTGAAGACCGATCATCGGGCGCAGCCGCCGCTGCAGACCGCAAGAAGGTCTCGGCCGCATCAGGTCGGCCCTGATGCAGGTGCCATCCGACCAATAAATCTGGCAACGTGATCTGCTCGGGAAAGCGCGCGACCAGGTCTTCGAGCTGTCGCGTTATGGCTTGATCGCGCCCAAGCTTCTGCAAGACGAGCAACCGGACCTGACGGAATTCAAGACTGTCGGGAAACTGTACAAGAGCATGGTCGAGCCTGTCCATGGCGTCCAGCCAGGCTTGCTGGCGGATGGTCGAATCTATGGCCAAGCGGTGCAGCGCGATCTGTCGTGGCAATCGGTTGAGGAGTGTATTGGCGTCGGTGGCGATGGCAGTCCTGGTCTTGATGTCCGAGGCCTGCAGGGCTTCGCGATAGGCAAGCGCCAGTTGTACTGCCTGCGTCCGATCCGTTTCGCCCCGAAACGCGGTTGTCTTGCTGGCATAATTCCGAGCCGCGGCCCAATCGCCTTGCTCCAGGGCAATTTCTGCCAGGGCCAGGTTTCCTGTGCCGTTCTCGGGATGCGCCCCGACCAACGCCAAGTAGTCTCGTGTTGCAAGGGCAATCTCGCCATCCGCCCTGCGCGTTTCGGCCAGTATCTGGCGTGCTTGTTCGTGACTCGGCACCAGCTGCAACGCGTTGCGCAGTTCGAGACTGGCGCGTGCTGTCTTGCCTTCCTTGAGAAGAACCAGCGCCGTTTCGACGAACCGGTCGGCGCGCGCCTCGGGGCTCTTGCAGCCGGTCAGAAGCAGCATTGCACAAATGGCGACAAGGGCAGTCGAAAGACGGATCACGAAATTGTCTCGCCTGATATGCACCGGAACGATTCTCGCTCGGCGTTTTTCACGAACAGGTGTCGGATTGGCGCCCGCTACCTTCCGGAACAGCATAGGATTGGATCCGTTCGAAAAGAATTAATGCGGTTGTTAACCGAATTCTAACCACGCGGTCGCATTCATCTTCAGTGAACCGTCCGACTTTCAAAATGGAACGACAGGCGGAACGCCATGCGCAGAAGCGCAAATTCCCCTTCGCGAAGAATTACGGAGGGACGCTGGAGGCCGAAAATGTCGATGAACATGTACGAAGGGTATTTCGGACTGGAGAAACGTCCCTTCACCCTTGTTCCCGACCCGGATTTTCTCTTCTGGACACCGCAGCACCGGCGCGCATTCGCGGTGCTGGAATTCGGCGTGATGTCACAGGCGCCGATCACGTTGATCACCGGCGAAGTTGGTGCCGGCAAGACGACCCTTCTGCAGGCGCTGCTCGGGCGAATGACAGAAGAGCTGAAGGTTGGTGTGGTTTCCAATGCTCAGGGTGAGCGCGGCGAGTTGCTTCAATGGGCGCTGAATGCGCTTGGGTTGGAGCTGCATGATGGTGAAAGCCATGTGCAGAGCTTCCAACGCCTGCAGGATCAGCTTTTGGCGGATTATGCGGCCGGGCGGCGGGTCGTCCTGATATTTGACGAGGCTCAGAACCTGACAAAGCAGGCGCTCGAAGAACTGCGCATGCTGACCAATATCAATTCAAGCCAGGACATGCTCTTGCAGATCATCCTGGTTGGCCAGCCCGAGCTTCGCGACCTTGTTCGCGCGCCAGATATGAGTCAACTCGCGCAACGCGTGGCGGCCCATTATCATCTTCAGGGCCTCGACGCCGATCATACAGCCGGGTTCGTGGCGCACAGGCTCCGCCAAGCTGGTGGGACGGGCGACGAGATCACGCGTGACGCGGCCTCGCTTGTCCACCAGGCGACACAGGGGTTGCCCCGGCTGATCAATCAACTCTGCGATTTGACCATGCTTTACGCCTGGAGTGGAAATCAGACAGTGGTGACCGAAGGTACGGTCCGTGAAGTGCTGGACGATGGTGTCTTCTTCGGCGGCGGGCTCGGCGACGGCAAGGTACACTGAGATGTCCGAGCTTCGTTTCTACCTGTCGCGGTTCAGAAGGCGGTTCCACTGGTTCCTGCTGGTCGCGGCGACGATCTCTCTGGCCGCTATAGCGGTGACGCAGAGCCTGCCTTCCTCCTATCGGAGCGAGCTGCGGCTGATGATGGAATCGAAGCAGATCCCCGACGAGCTTGCCCGGTCTACTGTTGCCACATCCGCAGTGGAGCAGATGCAGATCATCGAGCAACGGCTGATGACCCGCGAGAACCTTCTGCGCATCGCGTCTTCCCATGATGCCGTTCGGGGCCAAATGGACATGAGCGCGGACGAGGTCGCGCAGGCGATGCGGGCTCAAACCCGGATCCGGCGGCATTCCGGCCGCAACCAGGCAACCATTCTGACGATCACTTTCGTTGCGCCGGAAGCGGCAGCGGCAGCGGGGGTGCTGAATGCCTACCTGTCGGTTATCCTCGAGCAGAATGCCGAGTTCCGTGCAGAGCGCGCCACGACGACCCAGGACTTCTTCGAGCAGCAGGTGAGCTGGCTGAAGCGGGATCTGGATGCGAAATCCGATGAGATCCTTGCCTACAAGATGGAGCACGCTGCTGCCTTGCCCGAGACGATGGCGTTCCGGATGTCCGAGCAATCCCGGATGCGAGAACAGTCGGCGCGGCTCGAAACCGACATCGTCAATCTGCGGAACCAGCGCGCGCAGCTCATTCGTCTCAACGCGGCATCGCGGCAGATCGGGGCCGATCCGAACAAGGCGAAGATCCAGCTCAGCCCGCGCCAATTGCGCCTGAGCCAGTTGCATCAGGACCTGTCGGAAGCGCGAACGGTCTATTCCGACCAGAGCTCCAAGGTGCGGCACCTGCAGGCGTTGATCGCGGGGCTGGAAGCGGATGAAACACAGCTGGCACCTGTCGCGGAAGGTGAAGCGCCGAAGGACATGTCAGACAGCTTGATGCTGGACATCCAGCTTGCAGATATCGACGCGCAGATTGCGGTATCGGAGACGCAGCGCGGTAACTTGGTTGCCCAGATTGGCGAGCTCGGCGACGGCATTTCCCAGACACCGGCGAATGCTATCGCGCTGGAGGCCCTGGAGCGGGATTACGCAAACATCCTGGCGCAGTACAATCAGGCCGTGGATAACCTTAGCCGCGCGGAGACCGGTGAACGAATCGAGTTCATGTCTCGCGGACAGCGCATCGCGGTGATCGAACCGCCCAGTGTTCCCAGTGAGCCAAGTGAGCCCAATCGGAGAAAACTCGTGACGGCGGGCGTCGGGCTTGGCCTGATGTCGGGGCTGGCACTGGTCTATCTACTTGAAATCATGTCCCGCAGCATGCGCCGCCCAGAAGACGTCATCGCCCGTTTCGACGTGATGCCCATCGCGACGATTCCCTACCAGCGAACCCATGGGCAGCTTCTGGCAGGACGGGTGTTTGCCGTGATGATCGGGCTGATCGTTGCCTCTGGCGTACTGGGTGCCAGCTGGGCGTTTCACGAATCCTACATGCCGTTGGACCTGGTCGCCGACAAGGCGATGAGTCGTCTGGGTATGTCCTGGTAAGGCAGAACGCAGGAGCGCCGCGAAATGGACAGGTTACAGATTGCCATCGAGAAGGCGCGAGCGCAGCGGGCCCTCGTACGCACTGCTGCGAATGAAACCGGCAGGCCGGTTCTTGTCGAGCCCGCGCCCATGCCGGTCGCTCCGACACCCGACAAGGACGACCTCTGGCGAAAGCTCGCACCGTTTGACCTTTCGGCGCGGTCTCTCCACGACACGCGCTTGATGGCGCGAGAGGGCGGTAGGGCGGCCGCACCATTCGATCTGTTGCGCACGAGGGTCTGGCACCAGGCACGTCAGAATGGTTGGCGCTACATCGGCATCGTCTCTCCGACACCCGACTGCGGCAAGACAACCGCCGCCGCCAATCTCGCCTTTTCCTTTTCGCGGCAGCCAGATCTACGGCTCATGCTGCTTGATCTCGATCTGAGACGCCCATCGCTTGCGCGGATGCTTGGGCAGCAGGTCGAGCAGGGCATGCAGGAGATCTTGCGCGGCGAGTTCGGTTTCGCCGACCATGCGCTCCGCCTCGGAGAGAATGTCGCGATTGGTCTTAACAATAAGCCGGCCGAGGCGCCGTCGGAACTTCTCCAGAGCGCCCGGACCGAAGAATGCATCGCCGGGCTCACGGAGCAATACGATCCGGATCTCGTCCTTTTCGACCTGCCGCCAATGCTGTGTACCGACGACAATTTCGGCTTTCTGAGCAAGGTCGACGCTGTCTTGCTGATGGTGGCGGCGGAAGAGACCACACATGCACAGACCGAGCTTTGCCTGCGCCAGCTGAAAGAGCTGACGACGGTCATGGGCCTTGTGCTCAACAAATGCCGCCATTCCGGCGGCCTGTACGGATATTCAAACGACCACGCGGCTGCCTGAAGTTCGGTCCGACAAGGAGGTTCCACAATGGTATTCGACTTTGGCTTCATGTCGACGCCCGGCGAAATCCGGATTCCGCTGCAAGGACAGGCAGGCACAGATGGCAAGGAACTGTCCATCCCGCTCACCCACAAGAGCTCGGTCAAGTTGCTGGACGACATAGCTCGCCGGTTGCGCCAAGGGCGTGGCTTCGCCGTCGCGACGATCAATCTTGATCACGTCGTGAAGCTCCGGGGCAGCGCCGTTTTCCGGGATGCCTATCTCCGCCACAGCCACATCGTTGCCGACGGCAACCCGATTGTCTGGCTCGCCAGGCTTGCCGGGCAGGACATCGACCTCGTTCCGGGTTCGGAACTTGTTGAACCGATTGCGCGCCAGGCCGCGCGCAACGATGTACCGGTCGGCCTTTTTGGGGCCTGCGAGGAAAGTCTCGCCGCAGCGGCCTCGGCGCTCAAGGCGCGCCATCCGGGACTGCGGATCGCGGATTGCATCTCGCCGCCGTCTTGTTTCGATCCGAGTGGCGAAATAGCGGAAGACTATATCGATGCCATAGCGCAGTCGGACGCAAGACTCTGGTTCCTGGCACTTGGCGCTCCGAAGCAGGAGCTCTTTGCCGCGCGCGCAAGCGAAAGGCTGGGCGATCGAGGCTTCTTGTCGATCGGAGCAGGGCTGGATTTCATTTCCGGTCAACAGATCCGCGCACCAAGAATCGTACGGAGGATGGCGTTGGAATGGGCCTGGCGTATGGCCGCGAACCCAATGCGCCTTGGCCCTCGCTATGCCCGCTGCTTTGCGGCATTGCCCGGGTTGTTTGGAGCAGCGCTCCGTCAGCGGCGGGAAAGCCGGCGCGCGTGACTCGGGCTTTGGACTTCCAACGCGGGGAGGTCGCGATGCCGAGAGTGATCGGCCATGCCTAATATCCTTGCCTATTTCGTGGTCCTGTCATGGCCGGTTGTTGCGTCAGTCGCCTTCCGGCGGCTGCCTCTCGCTGCTGGAATAACCGCTGCGATGCTGGGAGGCTTTCTTCTGTTGCCGACCCGCACGGCGGTAGACTTTCCCATGCTGCCGGGCTTTGACAAGAATGCGTCGGCCATTCTGGCTGCCCTGCTCCTGATCCTGCTATCACGCAACAAGCCCTCTCGTCGGCCCGGGACGGATGCGCTCAGGGGCTTGCTCCCGAGCTCATTCGGGGCGCGCCTGTGCCTCGTATCCGCCCTTGCCGGCGCTTTGGTAACCGCAGCCGCGAACCATGATCCGCTCGTGTATGGGCCGCGCACCCTGCCCGGCCTGTCCTACTATGACGGCCTCGCTGCGGACCTGTCGCTTGTGATGCTGTTTTTTCCCTACATCATTGCCCGAAAGTACCTCGCCTCGCCGCGAGCGCAGCGACAGTTCCTATTCGTTCTGGTTGCCGCAGTTGCGCTCTATACCATCCCGACTCTCTACGAAATCCGGATGT
Source organism: Tropicimonas sp. TH_r6 (assembly GCF_033101155.1). Taxonomy (NCBI): domain Bacteria; kingdom Pseudomonadati; phylum Pseudomonadota; class Alphaproteobacteria; order Rhodobacterales; family Roseobacteraceae; genus Tropicimonas; species Tropicimonas sp. TH_r6. The sequence continues at coordinate 142,088 of NZ_JAWMPX010000001.1, read as the reverse complement.
CGCCCCAACTCAATCGGACGGTCTACGGCTTCTTCCCGGCCTCCTTTTTTCAGCATATGCGCGGCGATGGCTTTCGACCGATCGTGTTTCTCAATCATGGACTCGTCCTGTCGCTTACCCTCGCCCTTGCCACCCTGGCGGCCGTGGCGGGCACGCGGTACAATCCGGAACGACGCCCGCTCTTCGTCATCCTCGCGGTGTTGCTCTTCGCGACGCTGTTCCTGAGCAAATCCCTTGGCGCATTTGCCATCACCGTTCTCTTTGCGCCGGCCATTCTCCTTGCACCCGCCAGGATGCAGCTCGTGTTTGCCGCCTTGATCTCCGCTCTTTTGCTGGCCTATCCCGCAATGCGTGCGCATGGCATTGTGCCCATCGACAGGATCGTGGAAATGGCCGAACACATTGATGCCGAGCGGGCAGGATCCCTGCAATTCCGTCTCGAACAGGAGGAAACCCTGCTCGCCAAGGCCGAAGAACGCCCATTCTTCGGTTGGGGGGGGTGGGGGCGTGCAAGACTCCATGATGAGCGCGGCAAGGACATCTCCGTGTCCGATGGTGCCTGGGTTATTCTGTTCGGCCAGGGTGGATGGGCTCTGTATCTCTCGGTTTTCGGCCTTCTCTGTCTGCCTGTCCTGCAGCTTGCGTGGCAAGCACGTCGATCGGAACCTGACGGTGTGTCCGTTGTGCTGGCCATCCTGCTCGCAGCGAATCTCATCGATCTTGTGCCAAACGCCTCGCTTACCCCGCTGACCTGGATCATCGCCGGAGCGCTGGCAGGCCGCCTTGAATGGCAGAGGCTTTCCATCGGCGAAACGAACCGGATCGAGTCCTCCGTCCAGGCCCCGCTCTTCGCACCTCTGATGCCAACTCCGGTCGTGGAAAGCCGCAGTTGCCGAACACCCTTCAGTCCCGTCCTGCGCGAGCCATCGCCCGGTCAACGGCAGCCCTGTTTCGCCCCGCAGGCCCGCGACGCATCGTCGAGGGAATAGGGGATGGAGCCGCACCCTCCAAGAGTTTCGGTCATTGTCGTGAACTATGGCACGGCCGGACTTGCACTTGAGGCTGTCGCCAGCGTGTTGGAAAGGACGGACGGCACCGTGACGCTGGACGTTCACATTCTCGATAACGGCTCGCCGACGGGGGACGCGAAGCAGCTGGCTGAGGCGATCGCCGAGCGCGGTTGGCTGGACCGGGTGCATTTGCATATTTCGTCAGACAATCTTGGGTTCGGGCGGGGCAACAATCTGGTTCTGCGCGCCTTGAGCGAACCGCATAGGAGGCCGGATTTCGTTTTCCTTCTCAATCCGGATGCACGATTGCGCGGACCGGCGCTGGATCACCTCGTCGGGTGCCTTCTGGAACATCCGAAGGCCGGCGTCGCCGGCGCCCGATTGCACGACATGGACGGCAATGCGAGCACCAGCGCCTTTCGCTTCCCGGGACTCGCCGGCGAGTTTGCCGAAGCGGCCAGCTTCGGTCCGATTACGCGGTGTCTCGGCCGGTGGAGGATCCCCCTCCCAGCGGAACTTCCGTCCGGACAGGTGGACTGGGTGACAGGCGCCGCCGCGCTGGTCCGCTTCGACGCGCTTCAGCAAGTTGATTTCTTCGAGCCCGGGTTTTTTCTCTATTATGAAGAGGTTGACCTGATGCGCCGTCTCGGGGAGGCGGGTTGGGAGTGTCGGCATGTCGCTGAAGCGGTTGTCGATCATGTTGAAGGCGCGGCAACCGGTCTGCGCGGCGTCGAGGTCGGACAGCGACGGCGCCCGGCCTATTGGTACCAGTCCCGGCGTCTCTACTTCTATCGCTCCCACGGGCGCGTTGGCGCGATCGCCTGCGCTCTGGCAGCGATCTCTGGCGCAGGGGTCAATCATGTTCACAGTCGACTGCGCGGGCGGCGGCCGTGGATCCCGGACCGGTTCATCCGCGACAGCTGGATCCACATGCTGCGTCCGCTGCTCACCGGGTGGACGCCGCCGCAGAGGCCGTAGCGGGGCTATTTATACTCGATCAGCGTGCGGCGCGCGCCCGAGAGACGTTGGCGCTGGTATTCCAGTACCCCCTGCATTTCCGCAAAACGTCCAAGGCTGAGGAAGGCCGCGCGTTCCCAGCCAACCCGTTTTGCGAGCCGTACAACCTGAAGCGGATAGAGGGCAAACCCAAGAAGCGCCCAAGGCGAGATGATGAGGGCGCCGGACAGGATGGCGATCGGGAGAAGTCCTGCCCAGACCAGAATACGCCGCATCTCGAGAGCAAAATGCCGCTCCGGCGGGCGGCCATGCAGTCGGTATCCCTCGGCAAAGGCGAAGCCTGCGCGGCGACTGCGGCGCCACCATTGCGAAAACCGGGTCATCTCGGCGTCATGCCAGCCCATCTCGTGGTCAATCCGCCAGATCTCCCCGCCGGCCGCACGCAGACGAACGCAAAGCTCCGGCTCTTCGCCGGCGATGAGGTCTTCGCGGAATCCACCGGCGTCCATGACAGAAGGAAAACGCATCAGGACGATACCGCCGCACGCCCTGGACCGCCCGGTTGGCGTGTTCCATTCCGCGTCGCACAGGCGGTTGTAGAGGCTGCGCTCCGGGTGACGTTCGCGCAGGCGACCGGAGACGGCCACCACGCTCGGGTTCTGTTGCAGAAACGTGCGTGCGGCCGTGAGCCAGCCGGACGCGAGCGTGCAGTCGCCGTCGAGGAACTGTACGAATGCCGGGGGGTCATTCCCGGCAAGCTCCGCCAGGCCGGCATTTCTTGCGCGAGCCGCCGTGAATGGCCGTGACATGTCCAGTTCCACGATATGTGCGCCTGCCTGACGTGCCGCGGCCACGGATCCGTCAGTCGAACCCGAGTCAACATAGATCAACCTGACCGGGCAGCCATCGAGCGAGGCGAGGCACGCGCGCAATCGCGCTCCTTCGTTGCGCCCGATCACGATGATGCCGATGTCGTCGGAGCCGCTCATATGTTCGTCACCTGTCTGTTCCGGGCAGTGCCGCATCCGAGGCGCGATCGTTGTCGAATGTCTCGAAAACATAGATCTCGGCCTTTCCCGGCGGAAGGGAGGAGATTTGAAGCTGTGGAAGACTCTCGTGGACCGCGCGTTGTTCCGAACGAAGCCGTACCGCGTCACCATCGAGGTCATGTCCGTTCCACGGGCCCTCAAGCCAGTAGCGTGTGACCTTTCGCGCCTCGGAAAAGGGCAACGCGACCGTGACCGAGGTCGTCCCGTCATCCTGCGGGTTGACCTGATCGGGAACGCGGCGCGAAATCAGGATCAGAGTCACCCGTCCCGGGGAACGGGTTGCGTAAGCTGCTAACAGTGGGGCGTCCGGAACGGCGATCCGGCCACGGTCGTGCGGCAGGCTGCGGCGCGGAACCGTACGGGTTTCAATGTCGAGCATTTTCCCAAGACCGACCCGGTTGAACAGGGTGAGCAACTCCCAGGAGGGCAGCGGGTCGCCGCCCTGTTGCCAGGGAAGATGCGACGCCCAATGGCTTCCCTGACCATAACTGAAATAGGTCTGCACCCCCTCTCCATGCCGTGCGCGCGCGAGGAAACTGTCGAGTGTCGCCGTTCCGGCGGCGATGCTCTTCATGGCGCGTTGCTGCAAGTCAGATTGCGCGTCGGTCATGTGCCGTCCGTTCAGCCCGTTCATCGCGTAGCCCGGGCCGGCCTCGTAGGTGCCATGCACGAGCGGAGTTCCGCGGGACCGCGCGATCCGTGTCGCCGCGTCGCGCTGGCGTTTCGCCTGCGGTATGCCGGCCTGCAGGACATGGGTGAGGACGCGGGAGAGCCCGGCCGGGTCGGGGCGAACCGGTCCTTCCCCGGATTCCCATCCGCCGATATATCCGGCATGCGTGAGTATCGCGGTCGAGGGCGAATGCTGCGCAGCGTCCTGCCCGTAGTTGAACCCGGCCCAGTCGCCAAGCCCGGCACGGCCGCCGATGACCGGCACAAGTTTGGGTGCGAGTTGCTCCCAGTTCGGGCTTTGGCGCAGAATCGAGAGCACATATTCCTGGTAGAGCCCGTAGGTCTCCCCCGGACTGTAGCGACGACCTGTTCCCGCGTCTCGCATCTTCGGAAAGGTCCAGGGGGCAAAGAGCGGGTTCCAGGTCTCGTTGCCGATCTCCAGCAGGATCTTTCCGAAAGCACCGGTTCGACGCGGTTCGGCCAGAAAATCGGCCAGACCAAGCCACTCGGCGGCGGAGAGATGTGGTTCGATCTGCAACCACGGGTCCATGCCGAGCCGGGCCATCTCGTTCAGAAGCTGCGGCAGGGTGTTCCCGCCGCCCGTTCCGTTGATGGCGCCACCCGGATTGGTGAGTTGTGTCAGATCGTAGCTTGCACGCCCGGTCTTGACGAGGGAATGGGTTCGCAGAAGGGACATTCCGGAGCCCGCGAGTCGCGCCGCATCCTCGGGTGGAAGTGAGAGATACGGCGCATCGTCAGCATAGACGCGGAAATTGTCGATATCGAACAGGCCAGGCCCGGTCAGCCGAAGCTGCATCCGCCCGGCTTCCTTGCCGGGGTGCGCGACCGGGACAGAGAAGGTACCGCTGAAGAGCTTCCAGTCTGGTGTAACGCGGAAGAGATAACGGCCGAGCGCGCCGCCTTTCAGCTTGGTGTGGAAGCCGGTCAGTTCGAATGTGACCGGCCGAAGCGCTTCGCCGCGCAGCCAGACTTCGAACCGGTACATCCGGCCCGGTTCCAGCACCGGATACCAACTCTGTGCAAGGCCGGAATGATTTCGTCGTCCTGTGCGGAACTCCTGGCCGAACCCAAGCTGCACCCGCAGATGGGTTTCGCCCGGATCGGGCAGCGGCGTGCCTCGGGGATGGCGAACGAGATGCCAGTTGCCGCCATCGGGGTCGTCGGACCAGCGTGACAAGAGCGGAGGCAGGAAGTCTCTTGCGGTTGCGCCGCCGCCCCAGACGCGATGGCTCAATAGCCGCGTCCGGTCCGCACGCAAACGGCGTGCGCGCAGAATCACAAGGTCCCCGGCGCGGATTGCCGGACCTGTCCCGGCGAGTTGCAGGAAATACCCGTCATGTTCGCTCGGCGGTCTGTCGGACCGATAGATTGCATAGCCTTGAGCGCCGGCGACGGGGGGCCAGTCGAGACGGATATTTCCATCCGAGTCCAGCCTTGCCGAGAGGGTATCGGGGGATGGCAGGAGTCCCTGTTCCGTGCCCAGCGTCTTCACATCTATCAGGTCGGCTGGCGTTACCTTGCGGTCCGGAGGTCCGGGCCATTGCACGGAAACGGCTTGAGCGGGGGCAGAGAAACCGCCGCGACTGTCCACGCTGCGGAGTGTGAAATAAACAGGCACGTCGCTTCGAAACCAGGCGGGCAGGGAGACCGTGATGCCGGACCGGTCTGGCGCCACCACCTTGTCGCCAAACATGCGCACCCAGCCGGAAGCGTGATGTCCGCCTTGCGCGACCCGGTCCAGTCGCACGGAGCGGAATGAGCCGTTCTCGATCCGCAGGATTTCGACCTCCGCGCCGTCCAGCATGCCGGGGCGCCAGCTGTCGTAATTCGTCAGCCGATGCGGCGGGGCGATGACGCGGTCGGGCGCGTCTTCGGTCGCCATGAACATGTCGCGCAGGATCATTGGCTCGAACCCGCCATTCGGCATGAGCGCCGCGCCATTGCCAATGGCGCCGATCGTCGTGGCAAAAGGCTGGAGCGGGGGTGTGACTGCGCGGTCATGGACGACGAAATGGGCTTCGACCGGTTCGGCTGCGGCAAGTGCCGGCAGAAGCCAGGCAAGGGCGAGGCCAGCGAGCCATCGCGATATCTGTCTTGTTCGAACCATTCTGGCTCCCTGTGGATCTTTCGACCCAGTGTGCATCGGCCCGCGCGACGCTTGCGCGTGACCCTGACGGCTGAAAGTTTACAGAGCGTTGAAATCGCGTCGCAACGCCGGGGAATCCGGCATTCGAGCCATGACAAAGCGTCCCGGCTGAGGCAAGAGTACAGGCAGAGTGCCGGCGCGATCAGTGCGGGTTTGTTCAGGAGGTTTCCGATGATTCATCCCGTCATCCTTTGCGGCGGATCCGGGACGAGGCTCTGGCCCTCGTCGCGCCAGGCCTATCCGAAGCAATTCGTCGGCCTGCTCGGCAAGGAAAGCCTCTACCAGAGCACGTTGCGGCGGCTGAGCGGCGGGTTGTTCACCCAGCCCCTTGTGATGACAAACGAGGAGTTCCGCTTCCTGGCCTCGGAACAGGCCGCGGCCATCGGGCTGTCGGATGCGCAGGTCGTGGTCGAGCCTTGCCTGCGCGACACCGGCCCGGCGATCCTGACCGCGGCGTTGTTGCTGGCGCGTGATGCCGGGGACGATGCGTTGATGCTGATTGCCCCTTCGGACCATGTCATTGCGGATATCCCGGCCTTTCTTGCCACGGTGGAACGTGGGGTTGAAGCGGCGCAGGCAGGGGCGCTGGTAACGTTCGGCGTCACCCCGGACCGGCCCGAGACGGGCTACGGATATCTGGAGCTGGCGGAAAAGCCGGACGGATCCGGTATTGCCGTGCCGCTGGCGAGCTTCCGCGAAAAGCCTGACGCCGAGACCGCGGCGGCCTTCCTTTCCGCCGGGACATATCTCTGGAATGGTGGAATTTTCCTGTTCCGGGCCGGCGATGTCGTGGCCGCCTTCGAGGCCCACGCGCCGCAGCTTCTCGTCCCTTGCCGGGCGGCGCTGGAGGCGGGCGCGCAGGATCTCAACCTGTTCCGGCTGGATGCCGACGCCTATGGCGAGGCCGAGTCAATTTCCTTCGACTACGCTGTGATGGAGAAGGCGGAGAAGGTCTCGGCCGTTCCGTTGGCCTGCACCTGGTCCGACCTCGGGTCCTGGGAAGCGCTTTGGCAGGAAGAGGGGCCCGATGAGCATGGCGTCGCGACCCATGGGCCCGTGACGGTTCTTGATTGCGCCAACACCTATCTGCGCTCGGAAGAGGAGAATATGCATCTCGTCGGGCTGGGGTTGAAGGATGTCGTGGTCGTTGCGATGCGCGATGCGGTGCTGGTGGCCGACAAGGGGCGCTCGCAGGAGGTCAAGACGATCGTCAAGACGCTCCGCGAGGCACAGGTGCCGCAGGCCGATGACTATCCACGCTTTCACCGGCCCTGGGGCTGGTACGAGACGCTCTGCATCGACAACCGATTTCAGGTGAAACGGATCATGGTCCATCCGGGCGGCGTGTTGAGCCTGCAGAGCCATCATCACCGCTCCGAACACTGGATCGTCGTCTCCGGAACGGCGGAGGTGACGGTGGACGGGGAGATCAGGCTCGTGACCGAGAACCAGTCGGTTTATATCCCGCTTGGCGCGGTGCACCGGATGGCAAATCCCGGAAAGCTGCCGATGTATCTCATCGAAGTGCAGACCGGCGCCTATCTCGGCGAGGATGACATCCTGCGCTACGAGGATGTTTACGGGCGCGGCTGAGGCACGAGACGGAAGGCTGCTATGGCCGATTTCGATGCGGTTGTGATTGGCGCGGGGGCTGTCGGGTTGGCCTGTGCGGCGCGGTTGGCCCGCGGCGGGCGCGCGGTTCTGGTCCTCGAAGCCGCCATGCGTCCCGGCGAGGGGATCTCCTCACGCAACAGCGAAGTGATTCATGCGGGTCTCTATTATCAGACCGGGAGCCTGAAACACCGGCTCTGTGTCACGGGGCGGCGATTGCTCTACGACTACCTGTCCGAACGCGGGATCGCGCATCGGCGCTGCGGCAAGATCGTCGTGGCAACCAGCGCAGAGGAACTGGCCGGGATCGAGGCGCTCAAGGCGCGGGGGGAGGCCAATGGTGTGGAGGGGCTGCGGTGGCTTACGGCCGGGCAGATCGCAGAGATGGAGCCGGAAATCGCCTGTCAGGGCGGGCTGCTCTCGCCCGAGACCGGGATTTTCGACAGCCACCAATATCTGCTCGCTTTGAGCGCCGAGATCGAGAGCGCCGCTGGGCATGTCGCGCTCGGCAGCCCATTTCTGGCCGCCGAGCCGGTGGGCAACGGATTCGAGATCCAGACCGGTGGTGAAGAGCCAACCCGGTTTTGGGCGCCGTGTCTGGTCAATTCGGCCGGGCTGTCAGCTCCCCGTGTCGCCGGGGCGATTGCCGGGCTGGCTGACAATGACATCCCGCGCTACCGGCTGGCCAAGGGGAATTACTTCCGTTTCACCGGCCGGTCTTCGTTTTCACGGCTGGTCTATCCGGCGCCGGTGGATGGCGGATTGGGAGTCCATGCGACGCTGGACATGGCCGGTAATCTCCGCTTCGGGCCGGATGTTGAGTGGCAGTCGCCCGGTCTCGAAGCGGATTCCATCGATTACGGCGTCGACCCGACACGTGCGCCCGGGTTCGCGACGGCGATCCGGCGATATTGGCCGGGCCTGCCCGAGCGTGCGTTGGTCCCGGATTATGCGGGGCTTCGCCCGAAGCTCTCCGGGCCGGGAGACCCTCCGGCGGATTTCGACATTCGCGGCGGGGAACTGTCAGGTCTGGTCAATCTTTACGGAATCGAGAGCCCGGGGCTGACGGCCTCGCTTGCAATCGCCGACCATGTCGTTCGGCTGCTTGAGATCTAGAACAGGGCGGCGGCGAAGGCGAAGCAGAGGATGACGACGAAGCAGGTCCGGCTCGTTCCGTCGCGGACGGCGAAGATGACCGGATCGTCATGCATCTGTCCGCGATGGGCAATCATCACCGTGCGGCTGATCCAGTACAGCAGGATGAAGCAGATCCCCCAAAGCATGGCCGGGGCGGAATAGAGTTCGGCCATGTTCACCGAGTTGACGTAGAGTGCCATGACCAGCACGGCGACATAGCCCGAACTGATCGCCATCATTGCGATGATGGGGAGATCCTCGACCGAATAGCCGCGCCCGGAGACATCGAGCTTGCCCCGTTTGACATTGTCGACCAGTTCGGCCTGTCGCTTCACGGCGGCGAGCGACAGGAAGAAGAAGATCGAGAAAGCGAGCAGCCAGACCGAGAGCGGAATGGCCGTGGCGGCGCCGCCGGCAACGATGCGCAGCGTGTAGAGCAGGGCCAGGGTGCAGATATCAACCACGGCGCGGCGTTTCAGGACAAGCGAATAGGCCAGGGTGGTGATGTAGTAGACGGCCATCACCATCAGGAAGGCGGGGCCGAGGAAGGCGGCAATGAACGCGCCGCCGCCCAGTAACCCGGCGGCGAGGCTGGTCCCCTGCGCGATAGGGATATCGCCGGCAGCGAAGGGGCGCTTGCATTTGCGCGGGTGGGCGCGGTCGACCGAGAGGTCGAGCAGGTCGTTGAGCACGTAGACCGAGGAGGCGACGAGGGAGAAGGCGATGAAAGCCATCAGGCTCTGCAGCAGGGTCAGGGCGGTGAATTGCTGCGCTGCGAGCGCGGGCAGGAAGACCAGCAGGTTCTTCATCCACTGATGCGGGCGCAGCGCCTTGATATAGGCTCTGTGATTGCTGTCGGGGGTGCCGATATGCTCGACCTCCGGTTCCAGTCGCGAGGCCGCGTCGCGCAGCTTCGGCGGCGCATTGACGGTGATCGCCTTGGCGGAGGCTTCCCAGACCGGCAGGTCGGCCTCGGAATCGCCCATATAGGTGAACGCCCGTTCGCCGAAATGTTCGGTCAGGAAGCGGGCCTTCTCTGCGCCCTTGAGATTGGTGTGGCCATCGGAGCCATGAACCTCGTCGAAAATGCCGAGATGGGCGGCGATGCGATCGGCGAGCGCCTGGTCGGTGGCGGTGACCAGCGCGGTTCGGCCGCCAGAGGCCCGCCAGGCCTTCACCCGTTCGATGACCTCTTCGTTGTAGGGCAACAGGGTGATGTCGACATCGGAAGCGGCGACGAGCTGGCTCTTGAGTTTTGCCCGACCGCCGGACAGCGTTGTGATGGTGGCGAGGCCCGATTTCCAGTCACGCCCCAGGGCAGACCAGAAGCTCTCGAAGAGCATGTCGGAGCGCAGCAGCGTTCCGTCCAGATCCACCGCGAGGGTGTCGGGTGTAACATCTTGCTGCATCTGTGGGTTTTTCCTCTACTCGTACCTCGGGGCGGAGCCTAGCAAAGCCCGCGCCGAAACTCGAACCGAAAAGGCGGGTCGAGGAGGGGAGTTGCGGTCGACCTGTTGCAGGGAGGGCAGCCCTCGCGACGAAGGGGCCTGCCGCCGAACGGGGTTCGAGCGGCGATGGCGCCGCTGGCGCGGCGTGGACCTGCGGCGCGGTGGAGCGTTGCCATCTGCGTGCATCGCCCGTTAGCTGTCTCGGGACATGCCGGCGGGTGGTGCGGGCGGGCAGGATGAGCCGATGACGCTAGCCTATCTGATGAATACCTATCCGATGACGAGTTCGACCTTTGTGCGCGAAGAGATCCGGGCACATGAGGCGGCGGGGCTGACGCCTGTGGATCGCTATGCGATTCGGCCCTGGGATGCGGACCTGGTCGAGCCGCGCGACATCGATGAGCGAGATTGGACGGAGTACTTGCTGGCAGCCGGTCTGCCGACGCTGCTTGGAGGGGCGCTCGCCGAAATGCTCACCAACCCTAGGGGGTTTGCGTGCGCGGTCGCAGACACGGCCCGGCTCTCGCGCGCGGCGGGCGGGCGGCTGGTGTATCACGCCGCCTATCTGCTGGAGGCGGTGCGATTCAAGCGGCGGGCGGTGGCCGCGGGGCATTCCCATGTCCATGTTCATTTTTCGACCAATTCCGCGGCGGTGGCGATGTTGGCGCAGCGAATGGGCGGTCCGGCCTACAGTTTTACCGTGCACGGGCCGGACGAGCTGGTGGATCCGGGCGCCAATGCGCTGGCGCTGAAGGCGCGACACGCAAGCGCGGTGATCGCGATCACGGAGTATTGCCGAGGTGTCATCCTCGACAATTGCGGCGATTGGGTTGCGCCAAAGTTGCATATTGTTGGGTGCGGGATCGACCCGGAGGCGTTGGAGCTACGCGGGGCACCGGTAACCGCGCCCCGACTCGTTTGCGTCGGCCGGCTCTGCGCGGCCAAGCAGCAGGTCGTGCTGCCGGAGCTGGCGCGACGGCTCTGCGGCGATTTTCCTGCGCTGAAGATCGTGCTGATCGGCGACGGTGAGGACCGGGAGGAGATCGAGCGGCGGATCGCAGAGCTCGGCGTGGAGGCGCATGTCGAGCTGGCGGGCTGGGGCAGTAAGGAAGCGGTGCGCGCGGCGGTCTCCGGGGCGCGGGCGATGCTGCTGCCGAGCCTTGCCGAGGGGTTGCCGGTGGTGATCATGGAGGCGCTGGCGCTGGGCTGTCCGGTGATCTCGACCCGGATTGCCGGAATCCCGGAACTGTTGGATTCGGGCTGCGGCTGGATCGTAGCACCGGGGGAGGCCGATGCGTTGGAGGCGGCCGCGCGGGACTGCCTTGAGGCAACACCCGAACGCCTGGCCGCGATGGGGCAGGAGGGTCGAGACCGAGTTGTGGAGCGCCACGATCAGGCGCGGAACGCGGCGCGGCTTCGGGAGGTCCTCGGCGTGGAAGCCGCGCATTAACGGCCGCGGGCCCAACCGACACGGTCCCGCGCGCCAAGACGGCTCGCCAGGGCGACTGCGCTGTAGACTGCGTAGCTCGCCGGCTGGCCAAGCATGAGACGCAGGTGGTCGCGTGGCGTCATCGGCACTTTCGCCTCATTGGCGGTCAGTTCGGGGAAACGCTCTCGCAATTGCCGGTTCCCCATGTCCCAGCGTCGGCGCACACGGACCAGCGCGGCGAAACCCTCCGCGAGTACCCAGGAGAACTCCGCTTCGGCGCGGAAACGCTCCTCGGGTGTGAAGCTGTGCCGGGCGTAGAGGTCATCTGCGATGACATCGGGAAAGATGTCCCAACGTGCCCGCCCGGACGGGTTCATCGCGAAGAGCCCGCAGCCCGGGACGCCGCTCGTCATGAAGGGCAGCTTGAGCCAGAGGCGGGCATAGAGCCGGCTGACCCGGCTTGCGGGCGGTGCGATGGTGAAGATGCCGGAGGCATAGCGCGGTTCTGGGCTGTCAAGGATCTCGGCAAGCTTGCCCAGAAGTGTCGGCGAACAGATGACATCCGCGTCGAGATAGGCGCGCGGGCCGGGCGCGGTCTCGGCATCGGCGAGGTTCAGTGCGGCGGGTTTGTTGCCAATGGGCGTTTCGATCACCCGCAACTCCCAGCCGCGCGCTGTGAAACGTTCGATGAATCCACGGGCCGTTTTGGCGGTTGCGTCGCGGCAGCCATTGGCAACGACGATCGCGCGCAGCCCGGACGGAGCGCAGTCATCTTGCGCCAACAGCCCGGAGAGGGTGGGGCCGATATAAGCTTGCTCGTTATGGGCCGGGACGATGATGTTGAACATGAGGGCCTTTAGGTGTCTCGCCGGCAAAGCGTAGGGCCTTGGCCGAACGCGCGAAAGCGGGAATGGAATGAACCTGTGACATCAGTCGTCCAGTGTGCGCGCAATGGCGTCGAGCAGCGCGGCGCGGCCAACCGGCTTCATCAGCCGGAGATCCGTGGGACGAATCCCGTGCTCCGGAATGCTGGCCTCGTTGGTATAGCCCGACATGAAAATGACCGGCAGCTGCGGTTGATGCGCCCGCAGCGCCAAGGCAAGCGATGTTCCCTGCAATTTACCGGGCATCACGATATCGGTCAGGAGCAGGTCGAACGGTGGGTGGGGGGCTGCCTCGTACAGCGCCAGCGCGGCGTCACCTGTCGGCGCCTCGGTGACCCGGTAGCCGGCGCGCCGCAGCATCGTCATGAGGACGGCGCGGACATCGTTTTCGTCCTCTGCCAGCAGGACATGCCGTCCGGATGGTCGGGCCGAGTCTGGATTGATGTCTTCAGCCGTATCGCGCGGGGCGGGGCGCGTAAGCTTCGTGGCACGGAAATAGAGTGTGACATGCGTCCCATTGCCGGGCTCCGATCGGACAAGAACCGTCCCGCCTGACTGTTGCATGAAGCCCAGCACCATCGACAAGCCGAGGCCCGACCCCGCGCTGGGTGGCTTGGTCGAGAAGAAGGGCTCGAAGACCCTGGACAGGTTTTCGGTCGGGATTCCGTGTCCGGTGTCGGAGACCGTGAGTGTCACGTATCGGCCCGGCGAAAGATCGACCTCCTGCCGGTCTAGAAAGTCCTGATCTATCATGGCATTCGCTGTCTCGATGGTCAGGGTGCCGCCGTTCGGCATGGCGTCGCGGGCATTGACGATCAGGTTGAGCAGCGCCGCTTCGGTAGAGGTCTCATCGGCCTCGATTGTCCAGAGACCGGCATGGTTGGTGGTCTCAATGACGATCGTTTTCGGAAGGGTGCGTCCGGCCCAGTTCTGCGTGTTGCGCACAAGTCCGTCGAGATCGAGCTGGCGCGGTTGCAGGCGCGCCTTGCGGGCAAAGGCCAGCATGCTCCGCGTCAACTCGGCCCCGCGCCGGGTCGCACCGATGCTCGCATCGATCATCTCGACCTGTTCGGGCACCTCTATCTCGTCGCGCAGCAGCTCCAGGTTGCCCATGATGACGGCCAGTAGATTGTTGAAGTCATGGGCGACGCCGCCCGTGAGCTGGCCGATGCTTTCGTTTTTCTGTGCCTTGAGAGCCAGTTCCCGCTGTTCCTCCAGTTCCCGGTCGCGGTCGATCTGTTCGGTCGCGTCAACGAAGAGACAGACCCATTGTACGGAGCCGTCCTCCAGCCGGGTCGGGTGACCCCGGCCGTCGATCATCTTGCGCTGGCCCGCCGGCGTTCGAATTGCCCAGATGGCATGCCAGGGTCGCATCTGCCGCGCGGACTCGCGGAATTCTCCGGCCAGCCGTTCGACCTCCTCCGGGTCTGCCAGCAGCGCCCAGAATGGCGCGGCATTGGCTTCGGGCAAGGATGTCTCAATACCGCAGATTTCGAGATTGGTCGTGGGATTGAAGAACAGCAGCCTGTCGTCCGGACCGGGCGTATCCTGCCCGGGCGACATTGTGTAGGTGAAGGCTGCGCCGGGCAGGTTGACCAGCAGGCCGCCGAGGCGGGTTTCGGCGAAGCTGCGGGCCTGTTGCGCCTCGTGCCGCTTTCGGGAGAGCGTGTTGGCTAGATAGGTCAGGCCGACGATCAGCAAGCTGATCCCGAGGATGCCGGACCACAACCCCAGTGAAGAGGCGGTCAGGGCGTTCCAGCCGGCTTTGGGCACGGCGAGGAGGGTGAACCCACCGCCGGGAAGAGCGATCTGCGCAAAGACCGGGGCTTCGGAGGAGATTTCCGCGCGCCCGAAGACGATCTCTTCGAGGCCTCCGCTCCCGCCGCCGGTCGAAATCGCGATCTCGATATGCGATTGCGGCATCGTCGCGCCGGAACGGTCGAGGATCTTGCCCAGAGGGACACCGACCGAGAGGATGCCGAGCAGTTCCTCGCTGTAGCCACGTCGCGTCTCGACCGGAAAGTAGAAGATGAGGTCGGCCTTGTTGTCGCTGGTCTGGCGAGGGCCCTCGGTTACCCCCCCTCGGCGGAGGGTAATCGCGGCAAGCCGCGTGTCGTGTATCGACTGTCTCGCAGCGTCCTGACCGATGAGGCGCGGGCAGTTTTCCGAAGGATAGGCCGCGGTGAAGGTCACGCCCGGTGCCCATCCGACGCAGAAGGGAGCGTCTTCCGGTGCGAAAATCTCCCGGGCAAGCGCTTCGAAGGCTGCTTCATCGACCTCTCCACGAACAGCCATGCTCCTGGAGAGGTCCATACCCGTCTCGCGCGCCCGATTTATCTGGCGTTCAAAATGACCTCGAACGGTGTCGAGTTCGAAGCTCACAAGGTCGCGCTGCCGTTGGTAGCGCAATTGTCGGCTCACCCGGTCGAAGGCAAATGCCGCACTGGCGACAAGCAGCGCGACAAGAAGCGTTGGCCAGTATTGGCGCAGAAGCTGTTTCACCATGTTTTGGGGGGCGGGTCAGGGACGCGCAGGATCAGGGCCGGGATGCAAGACACGGAGCCATTCGTTCCTTTCACGCTGGAATTTGGAAATGTCCGCCCAAACCCTGCGGAAGAACTTGTCACGATTTACATTTTCCTCGACCACTTCTCCCCAGACTGTCCTGAAAGCGTCCAGCATCTCCGGCGACCAGCTCCGAAACCGGGCCTCCTTGCTGTCCACGACCGACCGATAGGCCAACTGGTTTTCCAGCGCGCCATGGGAAAGCGCCTCAAGGATGTTTGCAAAACAGGCCGTTTCAATGGATTGCTGCACAGGTTGTTCAAGCCCGTCCCAGACATGCCTGTTCACCAGAAGCTCCATCAGCGTCGACGGTTGGTGCCAGCCCGGGAAATAGGCGAAATCCGTATGTTCCTGCAGGCCGAGATAGACATCGGCCGCGATCACGGAAAACTCAGCTGCATCCAACGCGTCATTCCGGAGGGCAAATGCGATGCCGTCTGCGAAAAGGAGTTCCGTCTCGACGCCGAGCCGGGCAAAGACCTCTCCTGCGAATCCGAAGGTCCGCATGCGGAGCCCGTCGAGATCTTCGGGACGGTTGATCTCCTTCTTGAACCAGCCAGAGGTTTCGGCGGAGAGCATACCACAAGGAACGACCTTCACCTCGTAGCCGCCGCGGTCATACATCTCCTGGTAGAGCGCCAGCCCATTGCTTTCATAGGTCCAGGCGATCCGTTCCAGCGGGCCAAAACCAAAGGGAAAGGCCGAGAACAGCGCGGCGGACGGAAGGCGATCCTGCCAGTAACCCGAGATGGAATAGGCGGCGTCGACATAGCCGTTGGAGACGGATTCCAGCGACTGCGAGACCGGGGTCAGCGATCCGGGAGGGTGGAATCGAAACTGGACCTCATCGGAGATGGCATTGAAGATCTCGACGAAACGGGCGCTCTGCTCGCCCACGATGGGGAGGTCGCCCTGAAAGGAGGAGACAAGATCGAGATGCGTCGTTTCGGCGGCGGCGCAAGAGACAAACAAACAGGAAAACGAGACGGCAAGGGCAGAGTTGATCACGGCAATACGGTTCTCGGGTATGCGCTCGGTACACGGGCAACAACTCGTCCAGACACACTTGAAATGTTAGCGGAGACCGCAGGTTACGCATAGGAGACGTTCAGCCGCGCTCCCGCTGGTCTTTCTGACAGGGGCAATCGTTTCCATTGTCTTAACCAAGTTGAAACCTTGGACGGCGCAGAACGGACCCGGCGGCCTTTGTTGCAGGAAGGCGCTTTCGAGAAGACCGGACAGAACGTTGGTATCCTATCGCCCCGATATCGATGGCTTGCGCGCCGTCGCCATCCTGCCCGTGGTGCTCTACCACGCGGAGATTCCCGGGTTTTCCGGCGGGTTTGTTGGCGTGGACGTGTTTTTTGTCATCTCCAGCTTCCTGATAACCTCGATCCTGCTGGTCGAACTCGAGCAGGGCGATTTCTCTCTTCTGCGTTTCTACGAACGCCGCGCACGGCGAATCCTGCCGGCGCTGACAGCGGTTATCGTGACGACATTCCTTGTCGGGACGTTGGTGCTATTACCGGACGAGATGGATGCGCTTGGCAAATCCGCCGTCGCCACAACCTTTTTTGCTTCGAATATCCACTTCGCCCGGACCCTGGATTACTTCGGTCCGGTCTCTGAGATCGTTCCATTGCTGCATAGCTGGTCGCTCGCGGTCGAAGAGCAATTCTACCTGCTCTTCCCGCTGCTCCTTTTGGTGTTTCATCCTGCGGGGCGTCGCGCGAGCTTTGGTGTCCTTGCCATCCTCTCTGGCCTCTCGCTTCTTGCGGCGATCGCGATGCTTCCGCAGGCACCGAACGGCGTCTTTTACCTGTCGCCCTTCCGCGCCTGGGAACTGGGGATCGGCGCCCTCCTCGCGTTTCTGCCAGCCAGGGCCCGTCCGGCGCCTCGTCTCGCCACGCTGCTGTCTCTGACCGGTCTGGCCGCGATCATCGCCTCCGTCGTTTTCTACGATCACGCAACCGCCTTTCCGGGCTTTGCCGCCCTGCCGCCAGTGCTCGGCGCTGTGGCCATCCTCCATGCGGGAAACAGCCCGGTGCCGCCGGTGGTCACGCGCCTGCTTTCCAGACGTCTGCCGGTCTGGATCGGTCTTGTCTCCTATTCGCTCTATCTCTGGCACTGGCCGCTCATGGCGCTCCTGCGCAGTGCGCGCGGGTCCGTCACCTTGCCGCTCTGGCTTGGTATTCTTGCAGTTCTGCTGTCCTTCCTGCTGGCGGGCGGCTCCTACCGCTTTATCGAACAGCCTTTTCGGCGCCGTCCGCCGCGCGGGCTGTCCCGACCCGTGATCTTCTCGTTCTCGGCGGCGTCGCTCGGTTTGACGGCCGGGCTTGGCGTGCTTTTTGCGCTCAGCGACGGCGCGCCGGGGCGTCTGCCGGACGAGGTCCGGGCCATCGCCGCAGCGGCGCGCGACACGGCCCCGCGTCGAGCAGCCTGTTTCGACCGGATGCCGGACGCAGGCCTGTGCAGCCTTGGCGAACCCGGACAGGGGCGGGCCGATTTCCTGCTCTGGGGCGACAGCCACGCATTGTCGCTCATGCCGGGGCTGGATGTCGCCGCACGACGGGCCGGTTTGTCCGGGCTGTTTGTCGGACAGAGTGCGTGCCTGCCGGTTCCGGGGTTGCGCCGCGTTCCGGAGGATCCGAAATGTACGGCGCTCAACCGCGCCGTGCTCGCGTTCCTGGAAGGCCGGGACGACCTGCCGCTGGTTATCCTCGCCGGGCGCTGGACACTTTCGGTCGAGGGAACGCGGTTTGGAGAAGAAGCCGGGACGGATGTCCGACTCGCGCGCCTTGCCGACAGGACCCGAGCCGCCCCGCTCGGGAATGCGGACCTTGTGGAAACAGCGCTCGGGGAGACAATTGCCGACTTGCGGGACGAAAGCCGACGCGTCCTGATCCTCGGACCGGTGCCCGAACCGGGCTGGAACGTGCCGTTGCGGCTGGCAAAAAGTGCGCTGGCCCTGGGGCCGTTGCCTCCGGCACCGCTGAACTGGCAGGACTACCTTGCTCGGGCGGGCCGTACAGAGCGGATGCTCGATCGATTGGCGCAGGTGGATAATCAGGTCACACATGCACCGCTGAGTGTGCTGCTCTGCGGCGCGACCTGTCGTGTGTCCGATGCGCAGGGCATTCCGATCTATTCCGACGACGATCACCTCACCCGCAGCGCCTCCGAGACCCTGCTGGGCCGACCGTTGGCACGGATCCTTGCCGACGCGGCCGGCTGAACGGCGAGGCTTGCCCCGCGCGCCGCTTTGAGTCAAAGGCAGGGGAGACCCGGAAGGGTGCAAGGGCAAGCGAAGCGAGGTGTCGTCAATGGTCGAATGGATCACCAGTTCCGAGCTGGTCCCCTACCCGGACGCCGTGGCCGAGATGGAGCGCCGTGCCATTGCAATCCATGCCGGCGAGGAAGACGAGGCGATCTGGCTGCTCGAACATCCGCCGCTCTACACCGCCGGAACCTCCGCAGAGGTCAAGGATCTGCGCGATCCCGACCGTTTCCCGGTCTATGATGTCCGCCGCGGTGGGCAGTATACCTATCACGGTCCCGGCCAGCGTGTCGTCTATGTCATGCTTGACCTTTCCCGGCGTGGCCGCGACATCCGGGTCTTTGTCGAAGCGCTGGAGAACTGGGTCATCGCCACGCTGGACACTTTCAACGTCAAGGGCGAGATCCGGCCGGGGCGCGTCGGCGTGTGGGTGACGCGACCGGAAATGGCGCCGCTGCCTGATGGCTCCCCGCGCGAGGACAAGATCGCTGCCATCGGCATCCGCCTGCGCAAATGGGTCAGCCTCCACGGGCTCTCGATCAATGTCGAGCCGGAGCTGGAGCATTTCGATGGGATCGTCCCCTGTGGGATTTCGGGCTACGGGGTCACGAGCCTTGTGGATCTCGGCCTGCCCGTGACGATGAACGATCTCGACGTTGCCCTGCGCGCAACGTTCGAGGATCACCTGCCGACACCAGATTAGGTCGGGGCCGCAGATGCTGCCGATCTTCATTGCCATCGCGCCGGTCTTCCTGATGATCATCCTCGGCTACCTGTTGCGCCGGGGCGGAATCCCGTCGACCGAGTTCTGGAACCTCAATGACAAGCTCGTCTACTGGGTTTTGATGCCGGCGCTGTTCTTCGCCAAGATCTCTGCGGCCGACCTCACCAGCCCGGAGATCTGGTCGCTTGCCGCGATCCTCTATTCCGGCTTTTTCGCTGCCATCGCCTGCGGGTTACTGCTCGGCCGCGCCTGGGCCCCGGCGGAGGCCAGTTCGATCCTGCAGGGCAGCGCGCGGTTCAACACCTTCATCGCGCTGGCACTCGCAGAGGCGCTCTTTGGCGCGGCGGGGTTGCAGGTGGCGGTGCTCGGCTCGGCGTTGCTGATCCCAGTGGTGAATGTGACCATCGTCTCGCTGCTCTCGCTTCAGCTCGGCGCCGGGCGCGGCGGGCTGCTCGGGCAGCTCATCCGCAATCCGTTGATCCTGTCGATCCTCGCGGGCGTGGCCGTCAACCTGATGGGCTGGCAGGAAATCCCGGTGCTGCACGAGATGGCGCGCATTCTCGGCTCGGCCGCGCTGCCAATCATGTTGATGTGCGTTGGCGCCAATCTCAAGCTACGCGGGCTTCAAGCCTCCGCCGTCGCCATTGGCGCGGCCACCTTTGGCAAACTGGTCGTCTTCCCCGCTGGCGTGATGCTTGCGTTGCTGGTGTTGCAGCCCGCACAGCTGACCTCCGAGGTCGCAATCATCTTCGCTGCCCTGCCGACTGGCGTCGCTGCCTATACATTGGCGCGGCAGATGGGCGGCAATGCGTTGCTGATGGCGGCGATCATCACCTCGCAAACGCTTCTGAGCTTCCTCACCCTGCCCGCGACACTGACGTTGCTGCGCTGGGTCATCGGCTGAGCCGAGGATCAGCCGAGAAAGACCTCGTAGAGCAGTTTCAGCGAGACCACGGCAAGGGCGACCTCGATCAGCAGGAAGAAGACCTTCGGCGGCAGGATCCGCGCGATCAACGCCCCGCTCCAGGCCCCGGCAAGGGCAGCGGGGGCAAGCCAGAGGGCTTGCAGGAAGCTGTCCCAGGTGACCTGTCCGGCGAGGATGAAGGGCGGGAACTTCATCAGGTTGACGGCGGCAAAGAAGATCGTGGTCGTGCCGAGATAGACCATCTTGTCGAGCTTCTGCGGCAGCACATAGGCTTGGAAGGGCGGCCCACCGGCATGGGAGATATAGCTCGTCAGTCCGGCCAGCGCGCCCCAGAAGAGGCCGCGCGGGACATCGGCCTCGCGGGCCGCCGGCTCGGCGCTGGCAAAGCGGGCGCGCAAGGAGTTGAAGAGATAGGAGAGGCCGATCCCGGCCACCAGCAGCTTGACGAAATCGCCCGGGACATGGGCCACGGCAACATATCCGGTCAGGACGCCGATGACGGCGCCGGGCAGCATGATCTTCAGGTTGCGGACAGAAAACGCCTTGCGGAACAGGTAGATCGCGTACCAGTCGGCGACGATGTAGATGGGCAGAAGCAAGCCCGCGGCATGAGCGGGATCCATGAAGAGCGTCATCAGCGGGACGGCCAGCATCGAGATCATCGGGACGCCGCCTTTCGACAGCCCCATCAGATAGGCCGCAAGCCCGGCCACGAGCCAGAATTCCATTATCAGGACCTCCTCTCGCCGGAGCGGCGCGTGTCAGGCCCAGCCCGGAAGTGCGTTCGCCCTAAGAGCCTGCCTTGCCGGAGGCAAGCGGAAAGCGATGGACGGCGGCGGGCCTTTCTGTCGCAAGTGGGGTCTAGGGGGCGGAGTATTGTATCGGGATGACGGTAGATCATGTCTGGCGCAGGGACCCGCCGTCGCGCCATCCCGGAGGCAGGCGGAAATACGGGTTTCGTAGCTCTTCGTTGCTTCCGAAACGGACAGCCGCAATCCTGCCGTTCGTCAGGCCATCTTGAGCTCAGCCAGCACTTCGGCGAGTGCAGCCTTCCAGTCTGGCTGGGCAATGCCATGGGTCTGCTCCAACCGCGAGCAATCGAGCCGCGAATTCAGCGGACGGGTGGCGGGCGTCGGGTAGGCGCTGGTTGGAATGCCCTCGACCTCGCAGGAAAGCCCCGCCTGCGTGAAGATCTCGCGGGCGAAATCGGCCCAGCTCGCATCCGGGCTGCCCGCGAAGTGGAACAGACCGCCCTCGGCTTCCGGGCCGGCCTTGGCGATGGTCAGCAACGCTTCGGCGATATCGGCGGCGGCGGTCGGCCCGCCAATCTGATCGGCGACGATTGTCAGCTTGTCGCGTTCGGCACCGAGCCGCAGCATTGTCTTGACGAAATTGCCGCCATGGGCAGAGAAGACCCAGCTTGTCCTCAGGATCGCGTGCCAGCCGCCGGCCTCGGCCACCTGCCGCTCGCCATCGAGCTTGGTGGCGCCATAGACGCCCAACGGACCGGTTGGATCTTCTGTGGTGAACCGTCCCTCACCAGACCCGTCGAAGACGTAATCGGTCGAGATATGCAGGAAGGGGATGCTCTTTTCGGCGGCCACGCGCGCCACGGCACCGGGGCCGTCGGCATTGATCAGCTGCGCGAGTTTCTCGTCGCTCTCGGCCTTGTCCACTGCCGTGTAGGCGGCAGCATTGACGATAACGTCACAGTCCTTGCCTCGGACAAGCGCCGCCGCGCCCGCAGGGTCGGTGAAATCCAGCTCGGGCACTTCCAGCGCCTCGACCTCGATGCCGTAGGCCGGTGCGCGGCGGAGGAACTCGGTTGCGACCTGGCCGTCCCGGCCCAGCAGGAGCGCCTTCATTTCGATACCCCCAGACGTTCGCCGACACCGGCGCGGGCCTGCAGCGCCTTCCACCAGTCCTCATTGTCGAGATACCACTGCACGGTCTGTTCCAACCCGGTTTCCGGCGTGTGCGAGGGGCGCCAGTTCAGCTCTTCGCGGATGCGGGTCGGGTCGATCGCATAGCGGGCGTCATGGCCCGGGCGGTCGGTGACGAAAGTGATCAGGTCCGCATAGGGCGCCTCGCCGGGCTTGAGCCGGTCGAGGACGGCGCAGAGCATCCTGACGAGATCCAGGTTGGTCATCTCGTTTTCGCCGCCGATATTGTAGGAGCGGCCCAGTTCGCCCTTCTCCAGCACGAGGAGCAGCGCCTCGGCATGGTCCTCCACGTGGAGCCAGTCGCGGATATTGTCGCCCTTGCCATAGATCGGGATCGGTTGGCCTGAGAGCGCTTTCAGGATCACAACAGGTATGAGCTTCTCGGGGAACTGGAAAGGGCCGTAATTGTTCGAGCAATTGGTCAGCACGATGGGCAAACCATAGGTCTCGGCCCAGGCGCGCACGAGATGGTCGGAGCCGGCCTTGGAGGCGGAATAGGGCGAGTTCGGCTGGTAGGGGCTGTCCTCGGTGAAGAAGCCCGTCGCGCCAAGCGAGCCAAAGACCTCATCGGTCGAGATGTGATGGAAGCGGAAGCCCTCGGGCTTGCCTTGCGCCATCCAATAAGCGCGGGCGGCTTCCAGCAGGACATAGGTGCCGGTGATATTGGTGTCGATGAAGGCGGCGGGGCCGTCGATGGAGCGGTCGACATGGCTCTCGGCCGCGAGATGCATGATCGTGTCCGGCTGGTGCTTTGCGAGCACGGCGGCCATGGCCTCGGCGTCCCGGATGTCAGCCTGCTCGAAGGCATAGCCAGGCGCGTCCGACACGCTGGCGATATTGTCGAGGCAGGCGGCATAGGTCAGCACGTCGACATTGACGACTTTATGGCCGTCCGCGATGGCGCGGCGAATGACGGCGGAGCCGATGAACCCGGCACCGCCGGTCACGAGAATTTTCATGGTCAGGCCTCGAAGGTGAAGGGGCTGTCAATATCGGCGAGGACGGGGGCGACGGCATCCTTGCCCGAAAGCTGTGGCGCGCCATCGAAATCCGGCCAACCGATGCCGATGCCGGGATCATCCCAGCGGAGCGCGCCCTCGGTTTCGGGGGCATAGGTGTCCGAGCATTTGTAGACGATCTCGGTGGCGGGCTCGAGCGTGAGGAAACCATGCGCGAACCCGGCCGGCACCAGCAGCATCCGCCCGTTCGCGAAGCTCAGCTCTTCACCGACCCATTTTCCGTAGGTTGGCGAGCCGGTGCGAATATCCACGGCGACATCGAAGAGCCGGCCGCGCCCGCAGCGCACAAGCTTGTCCTGGGCGCGAGGTGGTGCCTGGAAATGCAGGCCGCGGATCGTGCCCGCTTCGGCGGAGAGTGAGTGGTTGTCCTGTACGAAATCCAGGCTGATGCCTTCGACCGCGAAGCTGTCGCGATTATACGTCTCTTCGAAAAAGCCACGGTGATCGCCGAAGCGTTGCGGCGTAATCAGTTTTACCTCGGGAATTGCGAGGGGTTTGACATCAATGCCCATCGAAAAGTCTTTCAGCTATCGGTCTGTTTAAAGCCGTTCATATCGACCCGAACGGACTTGGCAGCAAGAGCAGGCGCCTGTCAACACCGATAGGCTTACTCAGCGTGATGACCGGCGCGCTCCTCGGCGTAATGCCTGCTCGCACCGCCGAAAACGCCACGAAGCTGGCCATTTGCAAGGCCAAGCTTGAACACCGCCTTGACCACGCCCCGTCGCCCCAATGCCGGGCTGGCGAGCAGCAATGCGAGCGCTTCGAGCCATTGCGTGAGCACTTCGCGCAGGGTCCGTATGGTCGATTTCCGGTTCAGCCGGACGGTGTTGATCGCCTGGTCGCGGGCGCGGGAGTAGTGATAGCGCAGGCTCAGGCGGCGGAGCGGAATCCGATCTACGACCCCGGCCTCCGGAACCCAGCCGAGGCGCGCCCCGGCAGCCGACATTTCCCGGCTGAAACGAGTGTCAGAGCCGCCAGTGTCGCGAAGGCGCTCGTCGAAACGAATGCCGTGCTCCCTTTGAGCAGAGAGGCGTAGACACCAGTTATTGGTGTAGATGTTGAGCCCGTCATCAGTGCCGGCCTCGGTGGCGTGGCGGCGGGTTCGGTTGCGCCGCTGGGCGCGATCTTGCAGATGCTCCAGCACCGCGCGGTTCCAGCCGGTCAACGCGCTGCTGTCGGCCACGGGCTCCACCGGCCCGCCGGCGAGATCGAGCCTGCGCGCCTCCATGGCGGCGACAAGCGTGGTGAGCCAGTCTTCCGCGACCGTCTCGTCATCATCCACGAAAGTCAGGAAATCGGCCTCCTGCTCAAACGCCATCGAAAGCACGCGGTTGCGCGCGAAGGGAATTCCCGGTTCAGGCTCCAGCGCGAACAGAACCGGCTCGGGAATGCTCGCGCGAAATGCCTCGACGGCCTTGGCGGCTTGATGCTCGGAATCGTTCTCTGCGAAGACAAACAGCAATTCGATCCCATCGGGCCGGGTCACCCGCGCGAGGCTGTCGAGCAAGGTTTCGAACATGACCGGCCGACGCCGGGTGATTGCCCCAACGGCTATTCGCATTGCTTGATCCCCCGAAGCAGCATCGGAATTTACACGTCCGACTAGCTTGTTTGACGGCCCATTCCAAGAGATTGCATGTGATGAACAGCCCGCCCCGCGATCGGCGCTGGCGGGCACCAACCCGCCCAAATCGTCCCGCTGACCGGCTCGATCTCTTGACATTGCGCCCCCGCGCGGGCGAATGAGCATCAATCTTCGACGGGCCGTCGTCTTCCGTGCAGATGCGCGGTTCAGGATGCGGCCTCGCAGCAAGCTCGGACACTCTACACAGATGAACGACAAGACCTCCGACATCGACAGCTTCCAGATCGCCAAACGGCTTATCCTCGAATCGATTCCGCCGCGATGGAAGCTTTACGTGTTCTCGATCTTTCTCATGACCGGCGTCGCCACCTTCACTGCGGCGCTGGCCTGGTCGACGAAACTGATCGTTAACGAGGTCTTCGTCGAAGGCAGCCTCATGCGCGCCTGGTCCGTGGCGGCATTGGTCGTCGGGGTCTCGGCGGCGCTCAGCATCTGCGAATATGGCAATGCCGTTGTCGGCAAGGTGATGAACCGCCAGATCTCGTCAAGTTACCAACGCAAGCTCTTCAATTCGCTGATCGACAAGGATCTCACCTTTTTCTCCAGAGGGCATCCGGCCGCGACGATGCAGCAGGTGTTCATCTCCGGAAAGATGGCTGCGAGCGTGGTCGTCCGGCTCTGTAACAACATGCTGACGGATATGCTCACACTGGTCGCCCTTATCGGTGTGATGGTCGTCCAGGACCCGTTCATGTCGCTCACGGCGTTGGTGCTCTTCCCGCTGATCTTCTATCTGATCACTGCCCTGTCGGGGCGGATCAAAGGCATTGCCAAGGCCGAGGCCTCGTTGCTCGGAAAGGTTCACTCGGTCGGCGTCGAGACCTTCCAGGGCATGAAAACGGTCAAGAGCTACCAACTCGAGGAGCGCACCAAATCCCGCTTCTCCGACGCGGTCCAGGCACTTGAGGATCGCATCCTCTCCATTGCCCGTATCACCGCCGCGACCATGCCGTTCATGCAGCTTCTGGGTGGGCTCGTGCTCGGGCTCTACGTGATCTATGCCTCCTGGCAGACTGTTTCAAACGGCAAGACGCCGGGCGAGTTCACAGCCTTTATTTCCGCCTTTCTGCTAGCCTATCAACCGGCCGAGCGGGTCTCCAAGACGATGGTCGACATCACGAATGCCATCGTGCTGTCGAACAACATGTTCACGATGATGGAGGTTCCGGTACGGCTCAAGGCGACAGGCGATACAACGCTTGAAGGCCGTCCGGCCTCTCTGCAATTCGACGATGTTTCCTTCAGCTACGAAGGCCGTGTTCCGGCACTCAACAATGTCAGTTTCGCGCTGGATGTAGGCGAGAACATCGCCATTGTCGGCCGCTCCGGCGCGGGCAAGACAACCCTGATCGACCTTGTTCAGCGTTTCTACGATCCGGTGAAGGGCGCGGTCCGGATCGGCGATGTCGATTTGCGCGAGCTTTCCCATGACGCGTTGCGCAATTCGACGGCGCTGATCTCGCAGGAGGTTTTCCTGTTCGAAGGCACGATCCGCGAGAACATCCTCCACGGTCGCGTCGATGCGAGCGAGGAGGAGGTCTTGGAAGTCGTGCGCGAGGCGAAGTTGGCCGAGGTGGTCGCCGGGATGCCCCAAGGACTCGACACCCAGGTTGGGGCCAATGGCGGCGCGCTTTCGGGTGGACAAAAACAACGTGTCGGCATCGCGCGGGCGCTGCTCAAACAATCCAAGATCGTCATCTTTGACGAGGCGACCTCTGCACTGGACGGTGAAAGCGAACGCGAGATCCTGAGCCGCGTGATCAAGTCCAACCCGGACAAGACGATGCTCTTTGTCTCCCACCGGCCGGCCATCCTGCAATGGGTCGACAAGGTGATGCTCATGGAAGGCGGCCAGATCATCGCGATGGACAGCCATGAGAACCTGATGGCGGGTTACCCGATCTACCGAAGCCTGTTCAACCTGGAGGCTGAGGAGGTCGAGTCCGAGGAAGCTGGGCACGCTGAGGGGACTGTTGGCTGAGGTGCCGACGGCACTCATACTTGCCTGAGGCGCAGGTGGAGTAACCGTTCGTTGCGACTGTAACCTGTGTCCGCAGGAGCGGATGATCCAGATTTGTCACGACCCGAGGCCGATGCCGTATCAAAGTGGCGGGGGAGCCGTCCTTCTGGCGCGCTGGGTTCGGCAGGCTTCCCCCTGGCGTTACCGCCCGAGCAGCCCGCGCAGCCGCGCCCCGAACCCATCCGAAGCCGACCGTTTCTTTGGTGCCCGTCCGGCGGACTTGTCGAGACCGGCACAGAATGCGTCGAAATCCCCATCCCGCGCGGCCAGCAGGAGCCCGCTCGTGCGCTTGCCGATCCGTGCGCGCAACTCGGGGGACGCCAGATCCTCGGCGTCATGCAGGGCAACGACCTCCCGAATCGCCGTGAACAGGTCCTCGCGCAGCTCTTCGGGGCATTTTCGTCCGATCCATGACAGTTGCCGTGCAGCCCAGCTCAGAAGGTCGAGCCGGAAGGCTGAATCGTGACCATGCTCCTCCAACCAGCGCTTGATGATCGCGTGATGCTGGAACATGCGCAGCAGCTTGGCATCGACATTGGCCGTGGTCTGGCCGATCCGGTTGACCCGGTGGAGGCAGAGGCGCTCGTCAACAAAGGCGAGGCGATCCGCCGACAGCAGGGCGAACCAGTGAAACGGGTTGTCTTCGTAGAAGAAATCGCCGACCGGGAAGCGCAGCCCGTGTTTCCTGACTAACTCGGCGTCGTAGAGCTTGCGCCAGGGGACGGCATTGAGCGAAAGCGCGCGGCGTCGGTTTGCTTCGTCCAGTACCAGCACGCCCTCCGGAGCGATTTCGCGCCACCGTGCCGCGTCGGGCGGCTCTGCGGTCTCACCGGTCTCGGTGTCCATGTTGAGATAGGAGCATATGGCAAGATCGGCATTGCTGGCGCTGGCCGCGGCGTGGAGCTTGCCGAACATGGTTGGATCGTAGCGGTCATCGCCGTCCGCAAAGCCGATGTAGCGGCCAGTCGCGCGCGCAATTCCGGCATTGGCGGCGGTGGCCACGCCGCCCACGGAATTCGTCTCCAGCAGCAGTGGCACGATGCGCGCGTCCCGTTCGGCGGCGGCTCGGATGCGCTCGGGCGTGCCATCGCGCGAGCCGTCATCGACGACGATGACCTCCAGATCCTCGAAATCCTGCGCAAGGATGTCATCAAGGCACTCGTCGATATAGGCCGCTATATCGTAGGCGGTCACGATTACCGAAATTTCCGGCATGTTCCGCGTCTCCCCTGCTGTTTCGGCGGCCTTCGTAGTAATCTATGCCAGTTTCAGACGCGCTGCCATCGCGCCTTTGGTTCCGGCCGGGAAACGATGTCCACTCGCCGGTTCCTGGGCCCAACGGCTGAATTGTGCCACAGTCAAAGGCGACAATTTTCATTGTTTCCGAACGAGCGGAAATGCCTTGCAGGGAGATTTTCGTTTCCCTGCGCAGGGTTGCGCGCCCAACACCGCGTTAGATGAAAAACCCTATAAATTTATAGATTTATTGCGTCCAGTCTCGGATTTTCTTGCCCCTTTCTTGACACATTTGACTCCAGAATATGGTGGCCGCGATGCCAAGGAGACGGCACGTGCGAATCTCAACCGTCGGAAGAGGGAATGAACCCGATGACCGCGACACTGCATGTTCAAGGTGCCCCGCCCGACAGCCTGCCGCCGGGGACGCCTCTGCTTCAAGGCCAATTCATAATCGATTCCTTTCTCAATGCCGGTGGGTTCGGCATCACATATCTTGCCCGCAACAGCCTGGAACGCCGGGTTGTCCTCAAAGAATGCTATCCATCGACCATGTGCTGCCGGTCGCAGGCGCAGGTGCGAGCACGCACGCGTGGACACCAGACGGAATTCGATGTCGTCGTGCGGCTTTTCGGCGAGGAGGCGCGACGGCTGGCCAAGCTGAACCATCCCAACATCGTCGGGGTGCATGATGTCTTCGAAGACAATGGCACGGCTTACATGGCGCTGGATTATGTTGAGGGGCGGGACCTGTTCGACGTGATCGAGACAGAGCCGCAGCGACTCGATCCATCCTCGATCCGGACGATGACGCAAAGGCTGTTGGAAGCGGTCGCGCATGTGCACAGCCACGATGTGCTGCACCGGGACATTTCCCCGGACAACATCCTGCTCGATGCGGGAAATGACCCGATCCTGATTGATTTTGGTGCCGCACGGGACACCGCACGGCGCGCCAGCCGGGTGCTCTCGGCGTTGCAAGTGGTCAAGGATGGCTACTCTCCGCAGGAGTTTTACCTCGCCGGCGCGGCTCAGAGCCCAGCGGGCGATCTGTATTCTTTGGCAGCGACGCTCTATCATGTTCTGACGGGTGATCCGCCGATCTACAGCCATATGCGCCTGGCCGCGCTCGCTGAACGAAAGCCGGACCCCTATGTTCCGCTGGTCGGACGGTTGCCGGACTATGACAACGCCTTTCTCTCAGCGATTGACAGGGCGTTGAAGGTCTTTGCCAAGGACCGGTTGCAGAGCGCCGAGGAATGGCTCGAGTTCATCGATGTGAGGGCGCGCCGGCGCGCGATGACCGCGCAGGTGTCGGAAGACCCGGCCGTCGCGGACCGGATCCGGAAACTGGTCGAGGACACCAATGCTGCGGTCCGGGTTGAGCAGGAGCGCGCGGCGCGGGAGACAGCCGAGACAGCGCGCCGCGAGGCAGAGGCTGCACGCGTCCGAGAGGAGGCGCGCGAGCGTCGACGGGCACAAGCTATCCGCGAGGCGGAGGAGGCAGAGCAGGCTTTGCGCTTCGCGGCGGAAGCCGAGGAAATCGCGCGCCGTGAAGCCGCAGAAGCCGAGGATCGGGCGCGTCGCGAAGCAGAGACCGCGCAAGACGACGAGGCTGAGACGCTTCAGGGCGTAGGCACTTCATCACAGGTGCAAAGGGCTGCCGGTCAAGCGGGACGCAAGTCCGCGACGCCAGGTTGGTTTTCGCGCGTGTGGCGGGGTCGGCGTTCAGCACAGACTGCCGAGAAGGTTGGCCAGATGGAGGGCTATGGGGCATGAATTTCTTTCGCAAGCGGCCCGGTGCATTGGATCGAGACGTGGGGAGCGGGCTCCGTGCCGAGGACGCGCCACACGATGAGAGCCTTGGGGAGGATTTCCTGATCGATCCCGTTGAGTTTGGCGCGGAACTTCAGACCGAACCAGCCGAACCCGTCCTTGTCCCCTATCCCAACCGTCCGGTTGCCGCGGCTGCGAAGCCGGACCCGACTGTCTCGGAGGCAGCCGAACAGCAGGGGGCAGATCCGTTCGTGGCCCGTACCCGGATGGCCGGACGGGAGGATTCCGCACCGGCGCGTCGGCGGATCTGGGATATCGAGGCCGAGACTGAGGCCCTGCCCCCAGCGGACCCGCAAGTTGCGTCCGCACCAGTGCAGGACCCGCGGGAAGAGGATCTGAATGACGAGGTCGCCCTCGCCCGAGCCCAGATCGCGCAATTCTCCAAGGCAGGACTATCCCCTGAAACGCCCACCACCGGGCAGGGCCGGGCGAAGACCCGGCTGCTTGGTTTCCAATCTGCCACACTCGCGGCGCAGGACCCCTTTGCCGTTGAGGATTCGCAAGAGGCACAACCGGTGGCGCGATTCCCCGTCGGTTGGATCGTGGTGACGGAGGGGCCTGGGCGTGGGGCCAGTTTCACTCTGGGTAATGGCGTTTCCAGCATTGGTCGCGGAGAGGATCAGGCGATCAGTCTTGACTATGGTGACGGCGCGATCTCGCGCAGAAACCACGCATCGATCGCCTTTGATGATCAGGCGAGTGCCTTCTTTCTCGGTCAGGGTGGGAAGTCCAATATCGTGCGCTTGAACGGTCGGCCGGTGCTGTCGACGGAAGATCTCAAGGATGGTGACACGATTCGGATCGGCGAGACCTGCCTGCGCTTCATCGCCCTTTGTGGTGATGAGTTCACCTGGGCCGAGAGAAAGGGAAGCGCCGATGACGCCACGCAGTGAGTTTAGCCTGGACGTTGCCACGGGGCTGAGCCTCGGGCGGAGGCAGTCGCAGGAGGATGCCGTGCTCTGCGACGTACCGCAAGTCGGGGCGGCGGGGATCGCGGTTCTGGCCGACGGGTTGGGCGGACATGTCGCCGGCGCAGTGGCCAGCCAACTTGCGGTGACGTCAGTGCGCGAGGAACTGGCAGGGCAGCGTGAT
Organism: Tropicimonas sp. TH_r6; assembly: GCF_033101155.1. NCBI lineage: Bacteria > Pseudomonadati > Pseudomonadota > Alphaproteobacteria > Rhodobacterales > Roseobacteraceae > Tropicimonas > Tropicimonas sp. TH_r6. Next base: position 111,442 of record NZ_JAWMPX010000001.1, on the reverse strand, counting down.
GCCGCCGGCCAGATCTCCGGCGACATCCCTGTTCTTCTGGGCATGGCAGCACAGGCCGCCAACCACGCGATCATGGCCCATACCGACGCCAACCCGGACACTGCGGGAATGGGCGCAACGCTGCTTGCGACCGTGGTCCAGGACGGGCGGCTCTATTGGTTGTCCATCGGTGACAGCCCGCTTTTTCTTCTGCGCGACGGCGACCTGCGTCAACTGAACGAGGTGCATTCTCTGGCGCCACAATTCGACTTTCTGGCTCGCATGGGGGAGATGGATGCGGCTGTTGCGGCCCATCACCCGGATCGCAGTTGTCTGACTTCCGCGCTTGGGATCGAACCTTTGCGGCAGGTCGATTGTCCGGCGCGTGGGGTGGAGCTGTTGGCAGGGGATCTGATCCTTGCCGCCAGTGACGGGGTCTTGACGTTGTCGCAAGAGGACATTTCCCAATCCCTGACTGTCCTCCCGGAAAGTTCCGCAACGGATCTGGCTGAACGGTTGCTGGCACGAGTCGAGTTGGCGGGCGATGCGGAGCAGGACAATCTGTCTGTGGCCGTACTGCGCGCACTTCCGATGCCAGCACCGGTGTCGCAGGCAGGTGGATTGAAACGGCTGCTTGCGCGGCTTCTTGCCTTGGGCCGGCCGAGCCGGTCGCGTCCGCCGCTGGCTGGGCAGGGGATTGGCGCGCTGGCGTCCTTGAAGTCGGCACGGGTCGAGGTTGCGGAGCCGAGCAAGTGATGCGGACGGCAGGCGAGCCCCGCGCGTTGGCGCAGCTGACGGCCGCATTGGCTGGTGGCAGCTTGCCGCGAACAGCGCAACAGATGGGCGAACGTGTGCTGGAACGGCTGACGAGCCCGGTCCGGATCGCCGTACTCGGACGTCCAGAGGCCGCGCCGGCTGCGCTGGTCAATGCGCTCCTTGGGCGCAAGGTGCTGTTGGAAAGCTTGAATATGCCGCCGATGGAGCTGCGCTTCGGCACGGGTATGGAAGTTGAAATTGTCTCCGGAAGCGGACGGGAGCAGAGCGTTGCCCAGGCCGAGTTCGAGCGTATTGATCCCCTGACCCTGGCTCTGGCCCGGCTGTCAGCACCGCTGCCCATGCTGGAAAAGGTCTCTTTTTTAGTTGTCGAGCTGGAGGGTGAGACGTCAGAACTCGACTCTGCGATTGGCTGGGCCGCGCGGCGCGCGGATATGGCGATCTGGGTCGCAGAGGTGTTGCAGGAGCGCGAACGCGCCTGGTGGCGCCGGCTGCCGGAAGGCCTTCTGGATCATGCATTCCTCGTTGCCACGGCGCAGGCAAAACCGATGGAGGCGGTCGGGGGCACGTCCTTCGGAGGTCGTTTCCGGGGCGCGCATCTAACAGGGCCGGGTCCGGGTTGGGCGGCGCGGATGGATGGCTTCCGCAGCGAGCTACTGGACCATGTCAGCAACGCGCGGCGCGAGGACCTCGAAGGGGCGCTGGCCCTTCTTGAGCGGTACCACGAAGTCCAGCAGACTCCTGATGAAGCGTTGCCCGAGGAGGCGCCCGACTTTTCCGACCTGTTGGATCCGGTTCCATCGGAGCGAGGTGCCGACGGTGCTACCCGTTCCGGCCCGACAGCCGAAATCGTCACCTTTCTTGCGGCCCAGGCCTGCGAGCTGTCCGCCCTCTGCGACAGTCCCAATGCAGAGGCGATGGAACGGGCCGCACCGGCTATTCTGGAGCTCTGTTCGGAATCGATCGAGGCCTGTGGCGAGATGGCTGCATCTGTCGGCGGCCCCGTAGCGGAGGTGCTTGAGGAAGCCTGCAACCTGATCTTGCTGATGCAGATCGAGGCAACCCCTGAGGCCATGGGGGATGCGGTGTCGCTCATGACCCAGATCCGGCATGAATGCGAGGCCCTGCTGTGCGCGTGAGAACAGACTGTTTCGGATTGCAGATACAAGCCATCGTTTCGCCACTTTCCAGCCGTTTCCGAGGCGCGGCATCGCAGCATCGTGGGACGGACAATCTCGATTGGAGGGACCATGCCGGGTGAGGGAGCATTTGCCTATGACGGGCCGGGCACGACCCCGGTGACGTCCATTGCCGAGAACGCGGATGAGCCGATTGGTGATCTTCCAGCCGATCTCGCGGTTGAATGCGATGCGGCCGCGTCGCTCTTTCGGATGTGCCTGGAGGGGCTTTCTCCTGCTTTGGCACAGCGGACCGAGGTTCTCGAGATCCTCGACGAGCTGATCGCGCAGGCCGACTCCGAGACCGCCGTGTCAGCGCAGCGCCTGCGAAAGGATCTCTGCGGGCTCGAACCGGCGGTGACGATGATCGGTCAGGTCAAGGCAGGCAAAACGAGCCTCGTCAATGCCATGATCGGTGCGCCGGGCCTGCTGCCGGCGGACGTCAATCCCTGGACATCTGTTGTAACGTCGCTCCATGTCTGCCCAGAGGCAACCGCATTGCCATATGCGGCGCGGTTCAGCTTCTTCGAACCGGAGGATTGGGACCGCCTGACACGTAAGGGCGGTCGGATCGGCGAATTGGCCGGACGGTCGGGGGCCGAGGAGGAGGCGGAGAAGATCCGAGCCCAGATCGAGGCGATGCGAGATAAGACCCGACGTCGACTGGGGCGCAAGTTCGAGCTTCTGTTGGGCACGAGCCATGAATATGGAAAACTCAGCAAGGATTTGATCGAACGTTATGTCTGCCTCGGAGATGATTTCGAGGATGAGGAGGCCGGGCCGGAGAGCCAGGGCCGTTTCGCCGACATCACGAAGGCGGCCGAGCTGAACATCGCTCGGCCGGACTGGCCGATGGGTTTGTGTCTGCGCGACACTCCCGGCGTGAACGACACGTTCATGATGCGCGAGCAGATCACAATCGGAGCGATTCGCGACAGCCGTCTCAGCGTTGTCGTGCTCTCGGCGCATCAGGCGTTGAGCGCGGTTGACATGGCGTTGATCCGGCTGATTTCCAACGTGCGCTCCCGCGAAGTCATCATCTTCGTAAATCGCATCGACGAGTTGTCAGATCCGGTGCGTCAGATCGAGGAGATTCGCGAGAGTATCCGTGAGACATTGCGGGCACATCACGGGCCGCATGAAGCACAAATCGTTTTCGGATCAGCACATTGGGCGAATCTAGCGCTGAAGGGCGATCTGAGCGTGCTTGATGACGAGGCAAGCGAGGTGTTGCTCGGCTACGCGGAGCATGTTGCGCACCAGATGGAACGGGAGTTTGGAGCATTGGAGCTGATCTGGTGGCTGTCCGGCGTGCCGGCGCTCTACGGTGCAATCTGGAACCGCGTAACGGAAGGGGCGGCGCGCGAGCGGCTGCAAAGCGTCTCCCGGGCGGCGATGAACCTGGCGACAGGCCTGTCGGCCGCTGCGGCGGCCAGTCCCGGCGAGGCCGCCGCCGCACATGTCGGTGATATCGATGTTCCTACTATGGAACAGGCGCTTGGGGCGCTTGAAGGGCAGGCGATATCAGAGTTGGACCGTGCACTTCAGGCGGCGCTGGAGGCTGCGGGCCAACGGCTGGAGCGAGCTCACCAGAGTTTCCTGGAGCGGGCAACGGCAGCGTTGCTCAAGCACCTCGACAGCTATGGCGAGATGTCACCATGGAGTTACGACCCGGCTGGACTGAGGCTTCTTTTGCGCTCCGGGTTCCAGGTCTTTGCGCGCCAGTTGCGCGGATCGGCAACCGCTTCGAGCGCGGCGGCTGCGGAGCAGATCGCAGGCATCTATGCCCGTGCGCTTGGTCGTTCCGTGGTAGATTTCAACATCCAGCCACCGGTGTTACCGCGCCTTGCGCCGCCGGTTCTGATCGGCCAGACCATCGCGTTGGATCTCAAGGGAAACTGGTGGCGCCGTTGGTGGAGCCGTCGGCGCGGCTATGAACGCTTTGCTCCGGAGTTCCACGCCATGATCGAGGCGGAGACGCGCCCAATTGTGACGGCGCTGAAGGCAGCGCATTGCGAGGCGGCGGCGCTGGAAATTCGGCAGTGTCTTCAAGGATTTTTTGACGATCAGCGGGCAATACTCGCCAATATTGGGCTACGCGCGACTGGCGGCGGACATGCCGCCGCGCAACCCGGCCCCTCTTCTGAAGCGTTGGCCGAGGCTGTGGCCCGGCTGAGCCGTTTCGCGGCCTGAGACAGGAAGGATCGTGCCATGTTCTACAATCCCGAACTAAAGGTCGAGACGCCGACGATGCCAAACGCCCCGACCCCCGCGCCCGCCTGTGCGGAGGCGAAGATTGGACGGCGCCCGCGAATCGCCATCATGGGCGAGTTTTCCGCCGGCAAAAGCACACTGACCAATATGTTGATCGGTTCCAGTGCGCTTCCGGTGAAGGTCACGGCAACGCAATTGCCGCCAGTCTGGTTGAGCTTCGGCACAGGTGCGCCGCGAGGAGTAGGACTCGATGGAAAGCGTTTCTCCGTCGATTTCGACCGCATTGGAGACATCCCGCTTGCCAGGACGGAGTTCCTCGAGGTGGAGCGGCAGGCGAGTGTGCTGGAATTGTGCGACATCATCGATTTTCCAGGTATTTCAGATCCGAATATGCCTGCGGAGGTCTGGCGTCGCGTAATCTCTCGTGCCGATGCGGTGATCTGGTGCTCTCATGCCGTGCAGGCCTGGCGGCAGAGCGAAGCGGCCGTTTGGGATGAGATGCCGCTGGAACTGCAGGAACGTAGCTTCTTGCTGCTGACGCGGATGGACAAGCTGACCGAGGAGCGGGATCGTCGGCGGGTGCTGGCGCGGGTTCGGCAAGAGACCGAGGGGCTCTTTGCCGAGGTATTTCCGATTTCCCTTACGCGCGCACTGGCTGCAGGCGAGGACAGTGCCGCTTGGGAGGCCAGCGGTGCGGAGGCATTCATGTCGGCATTGCTCGATCTCGTCATGACCATGTCCAAGCAGCTCGGGCAGGAGATTCCGACGGTTCCAGCGATGACCGAAGCGGATAATGCGCTTTGGGAAGCCGAGGAAGCTGCAACGCGACCGGCCGAAGCTGCACAAGCGCTGAATCCGGAAGCCATCGAGAAGGATGCAGGCGAGTCGTCCGGCGGACCGGCGCGGGTCATTCCACGTCGTGTCAGCCCGTCTGGAAGTCGCCGGCGTCACCTTCGCCCGGAACCGGGTGAGGACCGGCTTGCGGAGATCTTCCGATAGGGGCGAAACCGTCAAGGGTAGGAAAGGCGAAAGGTTTTTGCGGCATACCGGAAGGGTGATCTACCCGACTCTCTGACTGGAAGGCCGCAATCGATGTCTCTTGTCGAAAAAATGAGCCGTTTGCACCGGGACCTTCCCGGTTGCCGCTCTGTGCTGTTCGGCGATACTGGGACCGGCATTGTGCTGCGCGCCTGTGCGGATGCGGATCTGCGTCAGGAAGACCATGATTCCTGCATGGACGATGCGGCGGACTGGCTTGGTCCGAACGCGGAGCAGTTAGGCGCTCTCGTTTTTGGAACGGATTCCGGGGACGCCCGAGTTTCAGAGGCGATCCTTCTGGACGGCTCGGAGTTGCGTGTTTTCCGGCGCTACGGTGAGAATTCCTGTGATGTGATCTGTGTTCGATCCGGGGAAACGGCCGGAGCGGTGCAGGTTTCCAACGCCTTGCGGCTGCTTGTGAATTCCGATGGGTAGCCCGTCGCGCATCGATCCGTCCGGTGGGGGGGGTGTTGATGGTCATGCTGACCTGCAGCGGATGATCGAACGTCTTGGCGCGTCCAGCGCGTGTTTCCGAAATGGGGCGCGGGCAGTGACCTCCAGCGGGGACGATACGTGCCTTTGCATTCTCGATGAGTTCGATGAAGTGGTGATGGCGCGTCGATTGGAGTTCAGGAATGGTTGCGGCGAACAGCTGTTGGTCGAAATGCGCAATCGGCGGTTGCACCGGGCGGATTTCGCCTCCGCTCGAGAGGACTCGGTTGCGGTCGGCGAGTTCGATGCCGTATCTCTGAGTTATGCAGGGGCGGAGACGCTGCACGCCTTTTTGTCCGCTCTGCGCGCCTTCTGCGCGCCCGAGGGGCTCTGGGTCCGTTCCATGTGCGCCGTCAGTCCGGCCGATCCGGATGAAACCGGTGTATCTATCGGCACGCTTCGATACTTGCTTGCGCAGGCACCGGAGACTTCGTGCCAGGAAGTGACGGAGCGCGCGCCATTCAATACTGGTGTGAGCCGAGTTGGACTTGCGGACTTCCTTGCGGATGAATCGTCCTGGCTTGAGGCCGGGCTGCTGGTCTCCAATGGGCAGGAGTGTCCGGTGCGCGGGGTCAGCGATCAGCTGGTCGGGTTGTCCAAGGCGCTGGAAACTGCTGGTGCGCGGCTTGCGTCCCGCGCTGTGCAGCCTGCGGCTGTTTTCCTGGAAGCCGCTGGCGAGAGGGGAGAGCATCTCGCTTTTCTTGCCTATGGGTCGGAGCGGCTTGCCCTTCTTGTCAGCCCCTCTGGAAAAGACGCGTTCTTGTCGCGTTGGTCGGAATGGCTGGCAGCTTGCGATATTGCAAAGAAGGCTTTCTTGGCCACGTGAGGCCAAGTTCGGGCATGTCTCGGCGGCTCCAGAGATGTGACTCCACAAAAGAACAAAACAGGAATATCCTTCGCGAAATCGGTGTTGTCTACGCATGCCGTCCGTGTGGCGCCGTTCAGGCGGCTCTTGTCAGACGGTGTTCAGTGGAGGGAGCAAATGGGCTTCGCGGAACTTTCGGCGCTATCGAATTTCAGCTTTCTGTCGGGCGCGTCGCATCCGGAGGAATATATGGAGCGCGCGGCGCTGATCGGCTTGTCCGGGTTGGTCATTGCCGACGAGAATTCGGTTGCCGGAATCGTGCGCGCGCATGTCAAGGCGCGCGACATTGCCCGACTTGTGACCGAACGCAAGGAATCCGAGGCGCGCGTCGGCCGGATTGGACCTCCGGCACCGCCCGACTGCCCCTCGGTGCCGGAGGTGGATATCTATAACGCGCCCCGCCTGATTCCGGGCGCGCGGATCGTCACCGAGGAGGGGTTCCAGTGCACGGCGCTTCCCCGGGACCGGGCAGGCTGGGGACGGCTCTGCCGGCTGACTTCTCTTGGCCGCTTGCGCGCGGAGAAGGGGGAATGCCGCCTCGGGTTGCCGGATCTGCTGGATTGGGGCGCCGGGATGGAATTGTTGCTGCACCCGCCGGACTTGCCCGTCTTGCCACCAAAAACCACGTCGGAGTGCGGCGCGGGCGATTGGCAGCAACAGGCGAAACGGTTGACGCGCCGCTTCGGGAGCGCCGTGCATCTTCTGTTGGCGCCGCAATATGACGGCCGTGACCCGGAGCGGTTCGAGCTGCAGACGCGGCTCGCCGATGAGCTCGATATCGCCACCGTCGCCTCCGCCGCGCCGCGCATGCATGTCGGTCGCCGTCGCAAGCTTGCCGATGTGCTCACGGCCATTCGCACCGGCTGCCGCATCGAAGACCTCGGTCGCACGGCCCTTTCCAATGGCGAACAGCGCCTGCGCGGCGAGGCGGAGCTGCGTGAGATCTTTGGCTCCCATACCGCCGCGCTTGACCGCGCGGCCATGGTCGTCGACCGCTGCCGTTTCTCCCTCGACGAGCTGCGTTATGAATACCCCTCCGAAGTTGCTGCCGGAGAGAGTGCGGCCGAGCGCCTCTTCCGCCTCGCCCATGCCGGCCTGCGCTGGCGCTACCCCGCCGGAGCTCCGGATAAGGTTCGCAAACAACTCGCCCATGAACTCGATCTCATCGCCCGCCTGCAGTACGAGCCCTATTTCCTTACCGTCCATGACATCGTCGACTTTGCCCGCTCCCGCGACATCCTTTGCCAGGGCCGCGGCTCGGCGGCCAATTCGGTGGTCTGCTACTGCCTCGGCGTCACCTCGGTCTCGCCCGAAATCGGCACCATGGTCTTTGAGCGATTCGTCTCCGAGGCGCGCGGCGAGCCGCCCGATATCGACGTGGATTTCGAGCACGAGCGCCGCGAGGAGGTGATCCAGCATATTTACGAGCGCTATGGCCGCCACCGTGCCGGGCTCTGCGCCACCGTGATCCATTATCGCGGCAAACGCGCCGTGCGCGAGGTCGGCCGGGCCATGGGACTCTCCGAGGACACGGTCTCGGCGCTGGCCAGCCAGATCTGGGGATGGGGCTCGCTCAAGGGCACCGAGGCCGAGCGCATGCGTGAGATCGGGCTGGATCCGCGTGACCGCCGTCTTGCGCAGACCATGGCGCTGATTCAGGAGATTCAGGGCTTCCCGCGTCACCTGTCGCAACATGTCGGTGGGTTTATCGTCACCAAGGGACGACTCGACGAGCTCTGCCCGGTGGAAAACGCCACGATGGAGGACCGCACGGTCATCCCCTGGGACAAGGACGATATCGACGCGCTCGGCATCCTCAAGGTCGATGTGCTCGCCCTCGGCATGCTCACCGTCATCCGCAAGGCCTTTGACCTGATCGGCCACCATCACGGCACCGGCTACACGCTGGCCACGCTGCCGCCCGAGGATCCGACCGTCTATGACATGCTGTGCAAGGCGGACAGCCTTGGCGTCTTTCAGGTCGAAAGCCGGGCGCAGATGAACTTCCTGCCCCGGATGAAGCCGCGCAGCTTCTATGATCTCGTCATTGAGGTCGCCATCATCCGCCCTGGCCCGATCCAGGGCGACATGGTCCACCCCTATCTGCGCCGTCGCAATGGCGAGGAGGCGGTCGTCTTTCCCTCGGACGAACTCGGTGCGGTGCTGGCGAAAACCCTCGGCGTTCCGCTCTTCCAGGAACAGGCGATGCAGATCGCAATTGTGGGGGCCGGTTTCTCCGCCGAAGAAGCAGATCGACTGCGTCGCTCGCTGGCGACCTTCAAGAAGCATGGCAATGTCAGCGAGTTCCGCGATCGTTTCATGTCTGGCATGCGCCGCAACGGCTACGAAGAGGATTTCGCCGCCCGTTGCTTCAGCCAGATCGAAGGGTTCGGATCCTATGGCTTCCCCGAAAGCCACGCCGCGAGCTTCGCGTTGCTCGTCTATGCCTCCGCCTGGCTCAAGCGCCACCATCCGGGCGTCTTTGCCTGCGCGTTGCTGAATTCCCAGCCGATGGGGTTCTATGCCCCGGCCCAGATCGTTCGCGATGCCCGCGAACATGGCGTCGAGATCCGCCCCGTCGATATCAATCTTTCCTATTGGGACAATGTGATGGAGCCGGACGGGCGCGGTGGTTTGGCGCTTCGTCTCGGGTTGCGGCAGATCCGCAAGATGCGGGAGGAGGAAGCACATTGGGTGGTGGCCGCGCGTGGCAATGGGTATCGCAGCGTCGAGGATGTCTGGCGGCGCGCCGGGGTGCCGCCTGCCCTGCTAGACGCGCTCGCCGAGGCCGATGCTTTCGCGCCGCTTGGCGTGTCCCGTCGCGAAGCACTCTGGGCCGCGCGAGCGCTCCGGGCCGCGCGGCCCCTGCCACTCTTTGCCGGCGATCTGGAAGGTGAAGGGGGGCAGGATCCCGCGCCCAGGCTTCCTGAGATGACATTGGGGGAGGACGTCGTTGAGGATTATGTGTCGATGCGCCTGACCCTTCGGACACATCCGCTTGCCCTTCTGCGCGGACGATTGACGCCGGGTGGGTCCACGGCACGAAAAAAGGGCAATCGTCCCGCCCGAACGATTGCCCCATAAGGCCCGGAGGAAGGGCCGCTACGCCTTGGTCAGGGAGACCAGGGACGTCATCCTGTAATTCCCGTCGGTCGATATCGAGACAGCTTGCGCTTCGATATCCTCGGCAAAGCTCCGATCGGCAGAGGCCGAGCCGAAACTGTCACCGTAATTGGTCCATTCGGTCCGCTCGTCCAAGCCGATCCAATCGACATTCTGGCTCGCCGGATTGATGGAGGTTGCGACGCCGAGCACAAGCCCATCCGCGAACACGTCGATGGCATTGTCTGTCCCAAGTCCACTGGCGGCCACGGCCGAGGCGGGGGCGACATTGCCCAGGACCCATACATGGATGCCCAGTCGAGATTGCACACTGCCATGAGTGACAACCACATCCTGCGCCCCGGCTGGCGCATTGGTGACATAGCCAAAGCGGATATAGTTGCTATAGGCCTTGTTCAGTTCGAGCAGGGTCGCGGTCTGGCCGCCGATGGTCATCTCGCTCAAGGCGTCTGCCGAGGTATCGCCCCGGCATGCTGCAGCAATGAAGACCGTACCGCCGTCGCCCATGTCGATATCGCTGAAGGAATGCGAGGTGCCATCATCTGTCGTGCAGGCGAAATTCGTCGACAGGATGGTAGCCGCGCCGGCATCCGGCATCGCGCTCGCGGTGGCTGAGGCGATGCCGGTTCCAACCGCATTGATCGCACTGACCCGGTAGAAATAGGTCGTGCCGTTGGTCAGGCCGCTATCGGTATGGTTCGGCACAGCCGACACCGCGTCGCTCAGCGTGTTCCAGTTGGCGCCGTCCAGCGACCGCTCGATGTGATAATCGGTGATTGGCGACAATCCGGTCATCGGAGCAGACCAGGCAAGAGCAACCTGTTGGTTTTCCGCCATCGCAGAGAGATCGGTGACGATACCTGGCACTGTCGGTTTATTTGCGCGCGCCACCGGCAGGGCGTCGAAGTAGCGAGAACCGATCAGGCGCAGGGAGGCCGCGTCGAAATGAAGCCCGTCACCGATACTCGCAAGGCGCGTCGGTTCGGTCGTGTCGACAGTGGCGGTATACATCATCCGGTTCGGAACATCCTGGATGGTTGTGTTCACCGCTGCGTTCTCGGCGCTGGCATCGGAGAAGTCGGGGAGAAGTTCGCCGAGAATGAAAGGGGTCGCGGACGAGGCGACCGCGATTTCCTCACGAAGCCCGACGATCGTCGCCTCGAGTTCGTCGCGATAGCTGGCCAGACCCGAGTCGCGCTCGCCCTGGTGCCAGAGAATGGCGCCAAGCTGGAAGCTTGGATTGTCCGCGAAAAGCGCGTTGGCGCGGGTGACGAGATCGGCATAGAGCGGCTCACCGACGCCCCATTGGCCATCCGAGAAGCCGGTGCCGCCTTGGGCCGCCGGAAGAAAGACCAGGTCGACATTGGGATAGGCAGCCTTGAAGTCGATGGCGAATTGCAGGTCGAGACCCATATCGCCGGCAATCGCGTCATGATGATCGAGCGGAGCAGACGCAGCCACGATCTGGCCGTTGCGGTCATATTGAGCGACGCCATCGGGATAGGAGGCGCCCCCGTCGAAACTGGCCCGCCCCACCATGTTGCTTTGCCCGGCAAGGATGATGACCTGCGTCGTGGTCTGGGAGCCTGTGATCGGCCGCACCATGCCTGAAACAAGCGGTCGCACAATGGAACTGGCAGTGGTCATGAAGGAGCCTCCTTTTACAGGCGATTGTCGCCAAAGCGGTTAACGAAGGGACAACAGACCGGGCGGTGCAGAGAGACAGGGGATGAAATGCAGCATGGGATGCATCTGCGAATCAGCCCGAACCACACTGTTTTCAGGTTGCGTAAATTAAAGGCATTCGAATTGGGTCCCAGAAATCTGTAATATTTCGAGAAAAAGTATCCGTTTGGAAAATTTGGGTCAGGAAGTCTGACAAAAATTCCCGGACCCGCCCATGCTACCGTCGGCGACAACAAGGAGATGCACGATGATCAAGACGCCCTACCTGCTCTTTCTCGGCGATGCGCCGGATCAACTCACCGCAAAAGTTGCTCAGGGAATCAAGGACTGGCGCCCGGATTTTGCCGTTGGTCAGTTCCGCATGGACGGCTGCAAGGCGGATATGGGCTTGGCCGACATGACTTTGGACGAGGCTTGGGCAGCCGGCGCGAAGACGCTTGTCATCGGTGTGGCCAATCGCGGCGGCGTGATCTCGCCGGAATGGCGCCATGTGCTGGCGGAGGCTCTTCTCAAGGGATTTGACCTCGCTTCGGGCCTGCACAATCTGCTCTCCGATGAGCCCGAACTGGTCGAGATTGCCAAGGCTGAGGAGCGCGCGATGCATGATGTACGCGTGCCGGAGATCGACTACCCGATCGCCAATGGCAAGAAGCGGACGGGCAAGCGTTGCCTCGCCGTCGGCACCGACTGTTCGGTCGGAAAGATGTATACTGCGCTGGCGATGGATGCGGAGATGCAGGCGCGCGGCATGAAAGCCACCTTCCGCGCCACGGGTCAGACCGGCATCCTGATCACCGGCGACGGTGTTCCGCTCGACGCGGTGATCGCCGATTTCATGGCCGGCGCCGTCGAATGGTTGACGCCGGACAATGATCCCGACCACTGGGATCTGATCGAAGGGCAGGGGTCGCTCTTCCACGCCTCCTATTCCGGTGTGACCATGGCGCTGGTCCATGGCGGGCAGCCCGACGCGCTGATCCTCTGCCACGAGCCGACACGCGAACATATGCGCGGCCTGCCCGACTTCACCCTGCCGAGCCTGCAGGAACTGCGCGATCTCGCGATGACGCTGGCCTCCCGGGTCAACCCGGAGGTCAAGGCGGTCGGCATTTCGGTGAACACACAGCATCTCCCGGAAGAGGAGGCCAACAGCTATCTCGCCGAACTTGAAGCCGAAATGGGCCTGCCGGCCGTCGATCCTTTCCGCCACGGGGCAGGCAAGCTCGTGGACGCGCTGGCTGCGCTCGACTGAACCCGGTTCAACCGGGTATAGGGCGGGAAGAGACAAGGATGGAGGCCGGCGATGCGGGTTGAAGTAACGGCAGACGTGTTCAAGCTGGCGCAGGCCTTCACGATCTCGCGGGGATCACGGACGGAGGCAAAAGTGCTGACGGTCCGGATCGAAAAAGATGGCATCTGCGGGCAGGGCGAATGTGTTCCCTATGCGCGCTATGGCGAGAGCCTCGAGAGCGTGACAGCCCAGATCGAAGCGTTGCCCGAAAGGTTCGACCGCGCTGCCCTGCAGGATCTGCTCGCACCCGGCGCGGCCCGCAATGCCGTCGATTGCGCGCTCTGGGATCTGGAGGCCAAGCAAGCCGGTCGGCCCGTCTGGGACCTGGCCGGGTTGATCGCGCCGGGGCCGCTCGAGACCGCCTACACGCTGTCGCTGGACAGCCCCGAGGCGATGCAGGCCTCCGCCGCCGAGAACGCGCATCGCCCGCTCCTGAAGATCAAGCTCGGGACGCCCGATGATATGCCGCGCCTTGAGGCCGTCCGCGCCGGGGCGCCGAAACCGCGGATCATCGTCGATGCCAATGAGGGTTGGTCGGCAGAGGTTTATGCCGATCTCGCGCCGCATCTGCAGCGCCTCGGCGTGGCGATGGTCGAGCAGCCGTTGCCGGCGGGCGAGGATGACGGGCTTCTTGGGCTCGAGCGCCCGGTGCCGCTTTGCGCTGACGAATCCGTGCATGACCGCGCATCGCTGGGCAAGCTCAAGGGCAAGTACGACCTGATCAACATCAAGCTCGACAAGACCGGTGGGCTGACCGAAGCGCTGAAACTGCGCGCGGAGGCTGAGGCGGCAGGCTTCGGCATCATGGTCGGTTGTATGGTTGGTTCGTCGCTGGCCATGGCGCCGGCGGTGCTGCTCGCGCAGGGCGCGGCCGTGGTCGATCTCGACGGCCCGCTGCTGCTGGCCGAGGATCGGGATGTCCCGTTGCTCTATGATGCGGCGGGTGTGCATCCGCCTGTTGCCGCACTCTGGGGCTGAGAAGCGAAGCCGCTTGACCGGGCGCGCGCAAGCGCTCAAGACGCGGGTAAGGATCATGAGGAGAAGACAGTGAGCCGCATCGTTTACGTGAACGGGGAGTATCTGCCCGAGGAAGAAGCCAAGGTTTCAGTGTTCGACAGGGGCTTTCTCTTTGCCGATGGCGTCTATGAAGTGACCTCGGTGCTCGGCGGCAAGCTGATCGATTTCGAGGGCCACAAGATCCGTCTGCAGCGATCGCTGAACGAGCTGGACATGCCCGCCCCCGAGGCGATGGATGACCTGCTGGAAATCCACCGCGAACTGGTGACGAAGAACGAGATCGAGGACGGTCTCGTCTATCTCCAGATCACGCGCGGCGCCCCGTCGGATCGCGATTTCGCCTTCCCGGGCCCCGACGTGAAGCCGACACTGGTGCTCTTCACCCAGAACAAACCCGGGCTGGCAACCGCGCCTCTGGCGAAGGTCGGCATCAAGGTGATCTCGGTCGAGGACATTCGTTGGGGCCGCCGCGACATCAAGACGGTCCAGCTTCTCTACCCCTCCATGGGCAAGATGATGGCCAAGAAAGCCGGCGCGGACGATGCTTGGATGATCGAGGATGGGTTTGTCACCGAAGGCACCTCGAACAACGCCTATATCGTCAAGGGCAACAAGATCATTACGCGCGCACTGTCCAACGACATTCTGCACGGGATCACCCGTGCCGCGGTGCTCCGCTTCGCCCGTGAGGCGCAGATGGAGGTTGAGGAGCGCAATTTCACCATCGAGGAAGCCAAGGAGGCCGACGAGGCCTTCATCACCTCCGCCTCGATGTTCGTCATGCCGGTCGTGTCCGTCGATGGCGTGACCCTGGGCGATGGTACGCCCGGCAATGTCGCCCCGCGCCTGCGCGAGATCTATCTCGACGAGAGCCTGAAAACCGCAATCTGATCCCGGATCAAGCAGCAGCAGGAAGAGATCGAGCGGCCTCCGGGCCGCTCTTTTCATTTCCGGACAGCGCGTCAATCGGCCCGCGCTGTGGATCGAAACCGTTCTTGCCTTCGCGGCAGATCCCCCGCAAGAAACCGTGAGCAGCGCCATGGGCATGCCGATCCGACCGGGAGGAGGGATGGCCGACAGGTCTCGACCCGCCGATCGCGCATTCGACTGCCCGCTCAGACAACTTCGCACCCAAGGAGACGCCATGTCCGCCACGATTGTCATCGGTCCCTATAGTGAGGCCGACCAAACCGCCCTTCGCGACGCTTTCTCTCCGATCTTCATCGACGCTCCGGCGGCCTTGTCCGACCTTGATGCGGCAGTGCGCGAGGCCACGACCGCCGTTGCATTCAAGGGGCACAACGCCTTTGACGGCGCTGCGATGGACCTGCTTCCCAATCTTGGCCTGATCGCCAATTTCGGTGTCGGTTACGATGCCATTGACGTCGCCGCCGCCGATGCGCGCGGGATCAAGGTCACCAACACGCCAGACGTGCTCAATGACGACGTGGCGGATCTTGCCGTCGCCATGCTGCTGATGCGCGGCCGCGAGATGGAACATGCCTCGAAATGGGCGCGGTCTGGCGAATGGAAGAAAAAGGGCGAGTACAGGCTCAACCGCAAGGTCAGCGGCGGCAAGGCCGGGATCGTCGGGCTTGGCCGGATCGGGCGCGAGATCGCGGATCGCCTCGCCGCCTTCAAGATGGATATCCATTATTTCGCCCGCTCCGAGAAGGAGACGCCCGGCTGGACCTTCCATGCCGATCCGGTCTCGCTGGCGAGAGAGGTCGATTACCTGATAGTGGCGCTGGTCGGTGGCCCGGATACGGCGAATTTCGTTTCCGCCGAGGTGATCGAAGCGCTCGGCCCGCGCGGCATTGTCGTCAATATTTCCCGTGGCAGCACCGTCGATGAAAGCGCCCTTCTCGATGCGCTGGAACAAGATCGGATCTATGGCGCTGCGCTCGATGTCTTTGTCGGCGAGCCCGATATCGACCAGCGTTTCTACGCATTGGAGAATACCGTGATCCAGCCGCATCAGGGCTCCGGCACGGTCGAGACTCGTGCGGCGATGTCAAAGCTCCAGCGGGATAATGTGTCCGCCTTCCATGCCAGCGAAGCACTGCTGACGCCGGTGAACTGAACCGTTTGGGGGCGGGCCTTCCGCCCCCAAACGCCTTTCCTCAGGCAAGCCAGGCCAGGGACAGAAGCGACAGGACAGAGGTCCAGATGATCACCGGCGCGATCTGGTCGGTGCGCACGCCATGCAGCATAGCCAGCGCGAAAGCCATCGCCCCGGAGGGACCCGCGGCGCAGAGCAGCAGGAGCGTGTTCCATTCCTCTGGCCTCTCCCCGAGATGCAGCATCACCCAGGCCAGCGCCGGGAAGCCTATGAGCTTCAACGCGGAGATGGCTGTGACGGTGGGCGTCGGCAGGAGGCTTTGGCCGGAGAGAATCACCCCGAGCGCGAAGAGCGTCATCGGCGCGGCCGCGGCACCGGCGAAATCTAGGGCTGTCATCACCGGTGCAGGCACTGTCAGGGCGACGATGTTGCAGAGCAAGCCAAGCAGGACGGCAATGAGAACCGGATTTCCGGCGATCCGCTTCAGCGTCTTCCCGGTCGACCCGCCGCGATTGACCAACAGATCGGTTGTGATGATGAAGAAGGGAAAGCTGACCGCTGAATCCCACGCCACGACCGCCCGGATCGGGATGCCTGCCTCCCCGTCATGCATCAGCTGCGCGATCGGCAATATGTAGAGCACCGAGTTGACGAAGACGACGGCCATCGCCAGCAGCCAGGCTTCGATCACGTCCCGTCGCAACAGGAGATGCGCCACCGCGAAGGCAAGGGCAAAGAGCACGACCTGACAGCCGACATAGATCGCCATCGCATCGACGCGGAATTCCGAAAAATCCAGACCACTCACCAGCGGAAAGAGCAGGGCGGGCTGCAGCACGAGGAAGCCGACGCGATTGATCGCGGCCGCCTCCTCCCGGCTTATCTTGTTGGCGCGACCGAGCAGGAAACCCAGGGCCAGCATCGAGAAGACCGGGAGGATCTGGTGGGTCAGGACATGAAGCATGCGTCGGGACCTGTCAGAGCAGTCCTCGCCCGGCCAGGTTGCGCATCAGGGCGGCGATGCCGAAGCGCCATTCCGGGCACTCGGTCGAGAGTCCGACCCTGTTGCGAAGCTCGCCAAGCGCGGGTTCGGAGATCGTGACCAGGTCGCCTTCGTGATGGGTGAAGCCCTGTCCCGGGGCATCGCGATCCTGCACCGGGGCAAAAAGCGTGCCGAGGAACAGGAAGAAGCCGTCGGGATACTGGTGGTGTCGACCGATGGTCTGCGCGACGAGATCGGCCGGGTCGCGGCTGATCTGGGACATCGAGGAATGACCGTCGAGCATGAACCCGTCCGCGCCTTCGACCTTCAGCGTCAGCTCGGCCTTGCGGATATTGTCGAGGGTGAATGTCTCGTCGAAGAGCCGCAGGAACGGGCCGATCGCGCAGGAAGCGTTGTTGTCCTTGGCCTTGCCGAGCAGCAGCGCCGAGCGGCCCTCGACATCGCGCAGGTTCACGTCGTTGCCCAGCGTCGCGCCGCAGATTTCGCCGCGCCCGTTCACAGCCAGCACGATCTCCGGCTCTGGATTGTTCCATTTCGACATCGGGTGCAGGCCAACCTGAGCGCCCCAGCCGAGCGAGGACATTGGTTGCCCCTTGGTGAAGACCTCGGCATCCGGCCCGATCCCGACCTCGAGATATTGCGACCAGAGCCCTTCGGTCTGCAGAAGCGCCTTGACCTCCGCTGCCTTCTCCGAGCCGGGTTCGATCCCCGATAGGCTGTCGCCGATCAGTGCGCCGACCTTCTCGCGGATCGCCGCCGCGCTGTCCGGATCGCCCGCAGCCTGTTCCTCGATGACCCGTTCGACCATGCTTGCAGCAAATGTCACGCCGCAGGCCTTGATCGCTTGCAGATCCGGCGGGGCCAGCAAGTGCAGCGCGTCCTCGCCAGCGTCTGGTGTGGAGCCTGTGACCAGGTCGGAGAGCGAGCAGATCACCTCGCCGGCAACGGAGCGCGCGGTTTCGGTCGGGTTGGCGGTGTCCAGCAGCGCCTGCATGGTCGACAAGTCGCGGCTGGTGATGTCGATCACGGATGCGCCGTCGAGCCGGACAAGCGCAGGACCGATGCCGGGGCGCCAGACACGGCCGACAAGCGTGGCCTCGGGGGTTGGGTTGGAAAGCGGCAGCATGGGTTTCTCCTGTCTTACTTGCCCCAACGGAGCACGATCGGATCGAGCGGGCGCAGCAATTCGAGCAGCATCGCGGCGGTGTCCGGATGGAGCGGTGGGATCGGGTGGCGGCAGAAAGCCGAGCCGATCACGCCCCCTTCGACCATCGCCACCTTGGCAGAGCGGAAGCCGCATTGCCGGTTCTCGTGATTGATCGCCGGGAGCACGCGGGAATAGCCCGCGATGGCTGCTGCGCGGTTGCCGGAGAGGAAGTCGCGGATCACCGGGCCAATCAGGTCGGGGATCATTGCGGAGGTCATGCCGCCGGTCGCGCCGGCATCGAGATCGGCCAACAGCGTGATCGCCTCCTCGCCGTCGAACGGGCCCTCGATGGCGTCGCCGCCCTCGGCAATGAGGGCGCGGAGCTTGGCTGCGGCTTGCGGGCATTCGATCTTGAAGAGCTTCATCATCTCGATCTCGTGCGCCATGCGCACCAGCAGCGGCACCGGCACGTCGACGCCTGAGAGCGGAGCGTCCTGCAGCATGATCGGGATGCCGACCTCGCCCACAGCGCGGAATTGTTCGAAGGTCTGCTCTGCCGTGCCTTTCAGCGACGCGCCATGATAGGGCGGCATCATCATCACGATGGCGGCACCGAGATCCTTCGCAAAGCGTGCCCGTTCGACCACGATCGGCGTGGCGAAATGGCTGATGGTGACAATCACCGGAACCCGACCGGCGACATGTTCGAGCGACAGCCGGGTCAGGGTTTCCCGTTCGGCATCCGAGATGAGGAACTGTTCGGAGAAATTCGCCAGGATACAGATGCCGTCGACACCCATGTCGATCATGCAGTCGAGCACACGTTTCATACCCTCCAGGTCGACGCTGCCATCGTCATGAAAGGGTGTGGGGGCGACCGGCCATATGCCGGAATAGGGTCGCTTGGTCATGGAGCCTCCAGGGTTGGAGCGGGTCGGGAAATTGAAGCGCGGATCATGGCGTGCCATTCGCGGCGGACCACATGGCCAGCGCCACCACACCCAGCATGGAGAGTGCCATGGCGATGTTGATCCGGTGTTGCGTGCGTTCGGAAAGGTCGAGTCGGTGTAACGATGCGCCGGCCCAGAGCCAGATCAGGTGGATCGGAATCCAGATCGCATTGAGGATCAGCACCTTGCTCGCAATCTCGAAGACCGGAGCATCGGGGGCGTAGCCGAAGCCGGTCATCAGCGAAGTGTTGACGGCATAGGCCTTGGGATTGATCGCCTGCAGCATCATACCGCCGGGGATACCGGGCGGTTCTCGGGCCTCGATGAAAGCAATCTTTGCGCCGGCAAGCGCGATCCGGGCCGCCAGGAAGACGAGGTAACCAACCGAGGCCAGCATCAACACGGTGCGCAACCACGGGATCGAGAGCAGGATCGCCGCGAGGCCGGAAACCACGGCAAACAGGACCATGTTGGAGCCGAGAAACAGCCCCAGCACGTAGCGCAGGGAGGGGCGGAACCCGTAGGCGGCGCCGAAGCCGGCCGTGGTCATCACGCCCGGGCCCGGGGTAAGGATCAGCAGGATTACCGCTGCTGCGAAAGTCAGCATGTTCGCGCTCCCCGTGATCGCATCACTGAGCGCCTGCCCGTGTCTGGGCTGTCATCATCTGGATGTTCCTCCTCCGAGCCCGGGAACCCTCTCCCTCGGGCCGGTATACCACCGCGATCCAGACCCGATTGCCCCGGCTTGTCAACCGGGGGCGACAAAAAGGCAGAGGCAATACAGCTTATGCACTCAGGGGCGCGGGCTGCTGTCAGATCGCGGCCGCGCAGCGTGCCAGAATGTCTAGATAGCCTTCGACATTCCAGGCAGAGCGACCGATGAAAAGCCCGTCGATATGGGGGCAGTTGATCAGTTCCTCGCAATTTCCCGGATTGACCGAACCGCCATAGAGGCAAGGTATGCGGCGCCCAAGCACGTCCTGCGCGACCGCCGAGATCTCGGCCTGCCGCGCATCTGCATAGTCCGAGCTCGCCGGAATGCCGTTGGCGCCGATGGCCCAGACAGGCTCATAGGCCAGCAATACTGGCGCATTCAATGCGTCGCCTTCGAGCCCGGCAAGCGCGCCGCGCACCTCGGCTTCCAGCACTTCCTGTGCCCGGCCGGCTTCGCGCTCTTCAAGCGTTTCACCAATGCAGAGAAGCGGGATCATCCCATGACGCACCGCAGCCGCGACCTTGAGCCCGGTGGTTCCGATGGTTTCGCCGAAATTGTGCCGGCGTTCGGAATGGCCGATCTCGACGAGGTCAAGATTGCAGTCCTTGAGCATCAGGGGAGAGATTTCGCCCGTCCAGGCACCGTCATCTTCCCAATGCATATTTTGCGCGCCGACACGAACCGAGGTCTCACTCAGGATGTCCTTGACCTGCCGGACAGCCGTGAAGGGCGGCACGACGAAACGCTGGATCCGGCTGTCCCGCCCGCCATCTGCGGCCGCGAGAGCCTCGGCGAAGTGGCAGGCCTCGGCCAGCGTCTTGTTCATCTTCCAGCTTGTTCCGACCCAGATTGAAGGCAGCTCGGTCATTCCTCTTGATCCTTTGCGATATTGAGGGTGATGCCGGCGTCGCGGAGTTCCTCAAGCGAAGGCGCCTTCGGCGGGGCATCGGTCACGATTGCGTCGAAGTCACGCAGATCCGCCATGGCGTGCAGGGCGGAATGGCCGAAGCGCTGATGTCCGACCAGGAGGCATTTGCGCTCCGAGACCTTCATCATTGCCTGCTTGGCGCGCACGACGGTGTCGTCCATGTGATAGCTCGTGGTCTTCGATACGGCAGGGGCCGAGATAAAGGCGATATCAGCCCGCAGCCGGAACAGGCTCTCTTCGGTCACCAGTCCGAAGAAGCCATTATATTTGGGCGAGTAGGTCCCGCCGAGGCCGATCAGGGTCACGCCGCGCTCGTTGCGCAGCGCTTCCATGACAGCGAAATTGTTGGTGATCACGGTGATCGGGCGCGCCTCGACCAGCATCGCGCCGAGCACCGCCGCCATCGAGCCGTCATTGACGATCACGGTGGAGCCCGGTTCGACCAGCTCCAGCGCAGCGCGGGCGATGCGGCGTTTCACCTCGCTGCCTTGACGCTCCCGGAACCGGAAGTCGCTCTCGAACTGGGTGCCGGGCTCGATCGTCGCACCACCGCGCATCTTGCGGAGAATTCCGGCCTGCTCAAGATCGTCGAGATCCCTGTGAATCGTCATCTTGGAGACGGAAAAACGCTCCGCAAGCGCTTCGAGCACGACAGATCCGTCGCGCACAAGCATGTCCATGATCTCCTGTCGGCGGGCGTCTCTTTTCACGATTGTCACATCCTTTTGTGAAATTGTAGCATGAGAAATCACAAAAACAACATTTCATAACGTAGATTTGTTGATTTTGCTCAGGTTGGAGCCTATGGTTTCCGCCAAATCGGGTCCTGCCCATGTCGCGATTCCCGGTCGTCCGGGCTGGCGGATGAGAGGGCAGGCCCGTCGTGACAGACTGCCGGCCAAGGGTGCGGCGGCAACATGCAGGAGGAGCAAGACCTTGGACGCAATGGATCATCCCACCAAGAAGCTGATGAACGCCCCGGAAGACATCATTCCGGAGATGGTCGAGGGCATGCTCGCTGCGCATCCCGACATGCTGAAGCTCGAAGGCGAAACCGGTCGTGCCGTCGTTGCCGTGGACGGGCCGCGCGACGGCAAGGTCGGCATCGTGATTGGCGGCGGCTCGGGCCATGAACCCGCCTTTGCCGGCTATGTCGGTCGCGGGCTGGCCGATGCCGCAGCGGTTGGCAATGTCTTCGCCTCGCCTTCGCCGCAGCAGGTCAAGGAAGCCGCGATGGCGGCGGATGGCGGAGCCGGCGTGATGCTGCTCTATGGCAACTACACCGGCGACGTTCTGAATTTCGACATGGCCGCCGAGGAATGTGCCGATCTGGGCATCGAGGCGCGTTCGGTCCAGGTGATCGACGATGTTGCCTCCGCGCCGAAAGAACGCGCCCATGAGCGCCGCGGGATCGCCGGCGATTTCTTCGTGTTCAAAATCGCAGGTGCGGCAGCTGATCTCGGCCGCTCGTTGGACGAGGTTGAAGCCGCTGCGAAGCAAGCCAATGCCGCGACGCTGTCGATGGGTGTCGCCCTGTCGGCCTGCTCGATGCCGCAGACCCTGAAGCCGAATTTCGAGATCGGTCCGGACGAGATGGAAATCGGCATGGGCATCCATGGCGAGCCGGGCATGCGCCGCGCCAAGGTCGGTACGGCCGACAAAGTCACAGACGAGTTGATGAGCCTGATTCTCGGCGAGATGGAACTCGGTGCTGGCAGCGAGGTTGCTGTGCTGGTCAACGGTCTCGGCTCGACCGGGCTGATGGAACTTTATCTCATCAACCGCCGGGTGGCGCAGATCCTTGGCGACAAGGGTGTGAAGATCCATAACACCTGGGTCGGGGAATACTGCACGTCAATGGAGATGGCCGGCGCCTCGGTCACGCTTCTGAAGCTCGACGCGGATCTCAAGACCCTCCTTGACCATCCCTGCCGCACACCCGCGTTGACGGTGGGCTCCGCACCCAAGCCGGTCAAGGGCGCTGTTCGGACGAAGCGGAGCTACGACGATGCGGCGCGTGCCGATGCCGTCGACAGCGCATCTCTGGCGACGGATGGTTCCCTGACACCGGAAGCCTTCCGTACGATGATGTATGCGGCAGGCGCCGCGATTGCGCGAGATCGGGACATGCTCAGCGAGTTGGACGGCGTGATCGGCGATGGAGATCACGGTGTGACGATGGATATCGGCTGGACCGCCGTAATCAAGGCGCTGGATGCGGCGCCAGCGGAAGACACGATCAGCCAGACCTGCACCAAGATGGCCAAGGCTTTCCTTGATGCGGTCGGTGCGTCCTCCGGGCCTCTCTATGCTGGTGCCTTCAACACTGGCGGCAAGGCGGTCAGCGACCGGTTGAATCTCGATGCAACCGCAGCGGCGGCCTGGGTCGAGGGGATGCTGAAGGGCATCCTTGGGCGCGGTGGTGCAAATCCGGGCGACAAGACGATGATCGATGCCTGGATGCCGGCTGCGGAGGCTGCGAAACAGGCTGCCGAGGCCGGCGCTGATACGCTTGATGTGATGCAGGCGGCAACGGATGGTGCTCGCGATGGTGCCCAGGCGACGAAAGACATGGAGAGCCGCCGCGGACGTTCGAAGAAGCTCGGTGCCCGGTCCGTCGGCCATATCGATCCCGGTGCAGCCTCGGCCCATGTCATGCTCGAAGCCATGACCGAAGCTCTGCGGAACGCGCTCTGAGCGCAGTAATCCTCCGGGACGTGTGCGCGCCGTGCGTCCCGGGAGAAAAATCTGAAATGATGAGGCGGCCGCTGACCCGGACGTTTCGAGAGCCGGTCCTTTACGGGGCCGGCTGTTCAGTTTCTCTGCGCAGGATCTCCTGGTTGGCCTTTGCCTTCAGGAGGTGCCAGGTCAGCGCGGCGGCCGAGCGCTCCGCATCCCGAGCGCAGAGGGCTTCGAGGATTTCCTTGTGTTCGGCCATGACCACATCCCGCCAGCGGGTCTGACGCGAGGAGTTGAAGCGGGCACGAAACAGGGCCGCGTTATATTGCCGATGCGTGTCTGCCAGCGCGGAGTTTCCGGCGCCGCTGACGATGGCGGAGTGGAACTGCATATCCGTTCGGAAAAATTCCAACGGGTCGCCACTATCCGCGATCTGTCCAAGCCGGGTTTGAATGGCGGTCACTTCTGCGAGTTGTTCCGCGCTTGCCCGCTCGACGAACAACCTGCCTGCCAATGATTCCAGAACCGCCTGAACGTCAAAGAGATCGTCGATATAATCAGGCGAGGGGTCGGCGACCTGTGGACGGCGATTTGGAAGCACGTCGATGAGTCGCTCTGCGGCCAGCTTGCGGATCGCTTCCCGCAGCGGCGTGCGGGAGATCCGCAACCGTTCGGACAATTCGCGCTCGGATAGGGTCTGGCCCGGCGGCAGGCGGCCGACGAGAATCAATTCCCTGAGTCGTTCTGCGGCAATTTCGGCCAGCGAAACGCGCTCGACGCCAAGATCATCGTCCAGATCGGCAAGCCCAGTCTTCTTCATCGGCTTTTCCTCTTCCTTGCCCGCATTTTAGGATGCTGTGCCGAAATGGGAATGGACTGAGCCAAAGATTATGAATTTTTTTGAAAGGTGTTTGGTATACAATTTTACCATTGCGTGACGTGAAGTATGGTGCAATGGTCTCGGGGACGGTTGAGACACGGCTTCTGCATGGACCGATTCCATGCACAGACGGCAACCGTCAGAGAGAGGAGACTTTGGCGGGGAGGACCGGTCGGGAGGACCAGGGTTCGGCATCCGCTGCGCGCACTGGCAGTTCGCAGAGTGCGCAGGCCAATGCCGATACATGACACCGAGACCTGGGATGATGTGAGTCCGGGCAGGCAATTCCTGCGGGACCGTCAATCCAAGGCCCGATGACCTCCGACACATCCCGCTCGCCAGATTCGCCGCCTTCACAAAGGTCATGACGCCCGAGGGCGCCGAAAGGAGACGACAGATGAAAGTATTGATCATCGGCGCGGCCGGCATGGTCGGACGGAAGATCGTGGACCGTATCGCCAAGGAGCCTGAGGTTCTCGGTGGACCGATCGAGAGCATGGCGCTTGTCGACGTGTTCTTGCCGGAAGCTCCGGCCGCGCTGGCTGACGTCGCCAAATGCGGCACTGTCGACCTCGCCAAACCGGGCGTGGCGGAGACGCTTGTCGCCGACCGTCCCGACCTGATCATCCATCTGGCTGCAATCGTTTCCGGTCAGGCCGAAGCGGATTTCGACCTCGGTTACGCCGTAAATCTCGACGGCACACGTTGGCTCTTTGATGCGATCCGGGCCGAGGGCCTGAAGGAACCCTATTGCCCGCGCATGGTTTTCGCCTCTTCCATCGCTGTCTTTGGCGCGCCTTTCCCGGAGAGTATCCCGGACGATTTCTTCACCACGCCCCTCACCAGCTACGGAACGCAGAAGGCGATCTCCGAATTGCTGCTCGCGGACTATACCCGCCGCGGTATCTTCGACGGTGTTGGCATCCGCCTGCCGACGATCTGCATCCGCCCGGGCAAGCCCAATGCGGCGGCGTCCGGCTTCTTTTCCAACATCCTGCGTGAGCCGCTTTCCGGACAGGAAGCCGTGCTGCCGGTGGATGAAGATGTCCGTCACTGGTTCGCTTCCCCGCGCGCCGCGGTCGGTTTCTTCACCCATGCCGCCACGATGGATACATCGCTGATCGGTCCGCGCCGCAACCTGATGATGCCGGGCATCTCGGCCACGGTTGGCGAAGAGATCGCCGCCCTGGAGCGGGTTGCCGGTCCGAAGGTGACCGCTCTCATCAAGCGTGAGGCGGATCCGACGATCCAGGGCATTGTTGCCGGCTGGGCCCGTCGCTTCGATGCGACCCGCGCCACCGAGCTTGGTTTCACTGCGGAAAAAGAGTTCGACGAAATCATCCGCATCCACATCGAAGACGAACTTGACGGAAAGATCGGAGCCTGAGGCCATGTCGAAATACAGATGGACCCGCGAAAACTGGCCGATTGCCTGCGCGATGATCCCCTTCCCGGGGGTGGCTGCCGATGGCACGGTCGTACAGGACGCGCCGGCCGAGCACTGGGCCGAGACGCTTGCTTTGATCACCAATGAGGGCTTCACAGAGCTGGATCCGACAGATTCCTGGCTCCGTGTTGCGGACCTTGAAGCGTCGCGCCGCAACGAGTTCATGGCCGTGGTGAAAGAGGCCGGGCTGACCATCCCGGCGATCTCCACCTCGCGAAAGAGCCCGATCGACCCCGAGAGGGGCGATGACAACCTCGCCTATTGCCACAAGGTGATCGAAACGGCAGCGGAAATCGGAGCCGAGTCGGTGACCTTCGGCCTCTTCGGAGACCTGACCGACGCGCAGAAGAAGGCGCTCTGGTTCTGGACGGTCGATGGAGTGAAGAATCCGGACGATCCTGCGATCTACAACAAGGCCGTCGAGCGCATCCGGGAGCTTGGCAAGCACGCGGCCGAGATGAATATCGAAGTCTCGCTGGAGATGTATGAAGACACCTATATTGGCACGGCCGACGGCGCGGTGAAATTCACCCAGGATGTCGATCTGCCGAATGTCGGAATCAATGCCGATATCGGCAACCTGATCCGGTTGCACCGCGATGTCGAGCATTGGCAGGACATGATGGCCAAGATCGCGCCGTTCCTCAAATACTGGCATGTGAAGAATTACATGCGTGTCGAGGACCCGATTTCCGGCGCCTTCGCTACCCACCCTGCGCCGCTCGATTCGGGCATCATCAACTACCGCGCAGCCATCGCGCTGGCGCTGAGCTACGGCTTCAAGAGCGCATTCCTGTGCGAGCATTACGGCGGCGACGGCCTCTCCGTCTGTGGTGCGAACAGGCGCAGCCTGAGGCGGATTCTTCCGGCAGCTTGATCTCATTCCTCCCAAGCTGACAGGCCGGCGCATCGGGTTTCCCGCTGCGCCGGCTTCGTTTTGTGGGGCCTTGAAACATTGGGGAAACCACGCTCCGAGCAGCGGTTTTCATCCTCCAGAAGTGGCTGCGGGCAGGAAACAAGGTGGCGACTGCGCCTTGCCTTGCCCAGCTTTGGTCGTTGTGTGAAGGCCAACCGTTTGTTCCAAAGATCAACACTTTGGGCAAGGACGCAGCCAATGGTGACCGGTGATGACGGGCAGTGATTCGATTGATTCGTTGCTGCGAAAACAAACCTGTCCGGCCCGTCCTTGTTTTGCACAAAAAATAGGCATTTTCGCGAAGCCCTTCGTTGAATTGTCGAAGGCGAAACCTTCCGAAACCGGTATCAGCACCAGATTAGACTGCGCGAAACGTCGCGCTCACTTTTGGACAGTTCGTGTCCCGAAGCGGCCTAAAGCGCTGAATCCTATATTCCTGCAATGTTATTTCAGCCAATTCGGTGCATCTTGCCCAGTGTTGGCCCTGAAATGTGCGGAGCACTCTTGAATTTTGAGTCAACGCACCCGTTGATCAAAGAAACACGCTTAGCTAGCATAACGGTGGATGGTATACCATTCACTGTCTGGCTGAGATCAGGCGAACATAATCAGGCGAAAGAGGATCGCCTGGGAGGAGAAAGAGACTATGAACTACAAATCCGCAATCGTTACCGGCATTGCCGGTGCGCTTCTGGCCACCACTGCAATGGCCGACCCGGTAAATCTTCGGATTCAGACGCACTACGCCTCCGAGCACCCGACCGGCAAGTTCTACGCCCAATTCAAGGACGACGTGGAAACGATGTCCGGCGGCGACATCACCTTCGAAATCTTCTACTCGTCTTCGGTTGTTGCCACGACCGAGACCTTCGACGCCGCAATCAACGGCATCGTCGACTGTGACGGAACCGGCGGCGCCTACCAGACCGGCAAGAACCCGGCCTTCCAGTTCGTCGGCGACATGATGGGCGGCTACCAGACGCCTTGGCAGCGTTACATGTGGCTCTACTACGGCGACGGCAAAGCGACCGCCAACGAACTCTATAACGAGCATGGCATGGAGCTGATCGGCTGGCAGATCTACGGCCAGGAATCGCTTTCCTCCTCGAAGCCGATTTCCGGCGTTGCCGATCTCGAAGGCTGGAAATTCCGTTCGCCCCCGGGCATGGAGACCGAGATCTTCCAGAAGCTCGGCGCCTCGCCGATCGTGATGGACTTCACCGAGATCTTCACAGCGCTTGAAACCGGCATCATTGACGGCGCCGACGCCTCCGGCCTCAACAACAACGTCGGCCTCGGCCTCTACGAGATCGTGAAGCACGCGAACTATCCGGGGTTCCACTCGATGCCGGCTGACCACTTCGCCTGTAACAAGGACGTCTGGGACGGCCTGACCGAGCAGCAGCAGCGCATCATCGACACCGCTTGGCAGAAGCTCGCCTTCCAGCTGTCGCTGTTCAACGACAAGGCCAATGCCGAAGCCGCGACCAAGCTCGCTGCCGAAGGCGTGACCCTCTACGAATGGTCTGCAGAAGACATCGCGGCCTACAACGCCGCTGCTGTCGAGGCCTGGGACGACTGGGGCACACGTACGCCGGAAGCCGGCGCGATCCTGGAAGCCAACAAGACCTTCCTGCGCGAACTCGGCCTGATCGAGTAATCTGATCTGACAAACTGTCCGCTTCTACGGACAGAACCAGAGTGAGCCCCTTGACGGGGCTCACCACTTCAAAAATCCCTTAACAATCAACCGTCCTGGAGGAGGAGCATGGAATCCGAAAGTCTCTGGCTCGGACCAATGCGCAAGCCTGTCCGGCTCATAATGCTGGCCTTCGTCGGGGTTACGGCCCTGATTTATGCCTGGCTGGTATTCAACAAGATCTTCGTGACCGACGCGATCGGAATGCACGAGATGATCCGACCGGCTGAAGGCGGTCCGATTGTAACCATCATGCTATACGCGATCCTGGGATCGCTTCTTTTCGCCGGGCTTTACCTGTCGGATTTCAAAGGTGACATCGAACCGGAGCCGGATGGCTTCTTCGACATCTTCTCGCTGGTCACGTCCAGGATCTGCATGATCATGGTCGCCCTGATCGTGCTGGTGATGTTCTACGAGGTTATCTCGCGCTACGTCTTCTCGCGCCCGACCCTCTGGGCCAACGAGCTCTCGCTCTGGATCGCCTCGTTCGTGTTCCTGCTTGCAGGGCTCTACGCGATGCAGCAGCGCAGTCATATCCGGATCTACGTGATCTACGACATGATGCCCCGCTGGATGCAGAAGGCCTCGGACGCATTGTCGACGTTCCTGATCGTCTTCTTCACCTTCTCGCTGGTGTGGGGCGGTTACAATGACGCCAAGACCCGGGCCCTCCGGATGGAAACCTTCGGCACCGCCTGGGATCCACCGCTTCCGGGTACGGTCAAGGCTGCAATCCTGATAGTCATCATTCTCGTTACCATCCAGGCGATCTCGAACCTGATTGCTGACTGGAACAAGCTTCCCGAACACCACAGCGGAGCCGAGGTCGACGAGACCGAAATCGCGCATCTCCGCGAAACTCTGGAGAAGTGAGTTGGAATTCCTAGAACTACTCGCGTGGATGAAGGTCGATAGTATCGCCACGCTTTCAATTATCCTGCTGGCAGGCATGTTCTTCCTGCTTGCCATCGGGATGCCGCTGGGCTTCGCCTCGGCCTTCCTTGCGGTCGCTGTCCTGATCATGAAGTTCGGTCCCGAACTGCTTTACGGCAGTTTCGGCAGGGGACCACTCTCGGTTCTCGGGCAGGCAATCTACCGACAGATGACAAACTATGTCCTCATATCGGTGCCACTCTTCATATTCATGGCCTCGCTGCTGGAACGCTCCGGCATTGCCAAGGATATGTACAACTCCCTGAGCATGTGGCTCAGCCGTACCCGTGGCGGCATCGCCATCGTGACCTCGCTCATGGCCGTCCTCATGGCCGCCATGTCCGGGATCATCGGTGGGGAAGTTGTTCTGCTTGGTCTGATCGCCCTGCCGCAGATGTTGCGCCTAGGCTATAACCAGAACCTCGCCATCGGTACGATCTGTGCTTCCGGTTCGCTGGGGACCATGATCCCGCCCTCGATCGTCCTGATCATGTACGGCCTCGTCACCGAGACCTCGATCAAGTCGCTCTTCACGGCGGCCTTCCTGCCGGGCTTCATGCTGGCGTCGTTCTTCATCATCTACATCATCGCCACCACGCAGATCGACAAGACCAAGGCCCCGCTGCCGCCGGATGATCCGGATGCGCCGAGGGGGACGGAAAAGACCCTGATGTTCGTCGGCTTCCTATCGAAGTTCTTCATCTGGGCCGGCGGTGCGCTGATCGTGCGCAACCTGTTCCTGACCGTCACCAATCAGAACGCGGTTGAAGAAGGCGTCGACCCGATCGCCCTCGGGATGGTCTCGGACCTGCCCTACCTGATCGGCCTCGTGGTCATCTCCGCGGCTCTCATGTTCTTTGTCGTCGGCAAGGAGCGCTCGAAAGCTGGTTGGGAAATGGGCAAGGGCCTCGTCGCTCCTATCGTCGTCATCGGCGTTGTTCTCGGCTCCATCTACATGGGCATCACCGGGATCACCGAAGCTGCTGGCATGGGCGCAATCGCGGTCTTCGTCATCGGTACGATCCGGCGCGAGATGAGCTTCGAGATCGTCTGGGACAGCCTGATGCGGACGCTGAAATCCACCGGTACCATCCTCTGGGTGACCATCGGTGCCTCGGCGCTCGCAGCCGCTTACACGCTTGCTGGTGGCCCGACCTATGTCGCCAACATGATCGTGGCGGCGGACATGCCGACCATGAGCATCATCCTGGTCATGATGCTGATCTTCCT
The DNA here is from genome assembly GCF_033101155.1 of Tropicimonas sp. TH_r6. NCBI lineage: Bacteria > Pseudomonadati > Pseudomonadota > Alphaproteobacteria > Rhodobacterales > Roseobacteraceae > Tropicimonas > Tropicimonas sp. TH_r6. Next base: position 81,193 of record NZ_JAWMPX010000001.1, on the reverse strand, counting down.
GATCATGGGCATGTTCATGGACTGGATCGGCATCGTGCTGCTGATCATGCCGGTCTTCCTGCCGATCGTGTCCAAGCTTCCGGTCGAGGAACTCGGCTTCCTCGGTCATCTGGATCCGCAACATGTGGCGATCTGGTTTGGCGTGCTGTTCTGTATGAACATGCAGGTGAGCTTCCTGTCGCCGCCCTTCGGTCCGGCTGCCTTCTACCTGAAGTCGGTTGCCCCGTCGCATATCACGCTGATCGACATCTTCCGCGGCTTCCTGCCCTTCATCTTGCTGCAGCTGCTTGCGCTGACCGTGATGTTGACCTGGCCGCAGATCGTGACAGTGTTCCTGTAGCGGGACGCAAATTCAAAAGGCCGGGGCGGATCTTCCGCCCCGGCCGCCTTGTCGCTTTCGGCTGCGACCGGCCAGTACGGCCCAGCCAGCAGAATGGGACCCAAAACACAGTGACATTCCCAAGACACCGCAACGACCTCGTCGTTGGTCTCACAACGCTGCCGCATCGACGGCAGCTTTGGCATGCGAGCGACAGGTGAGTTCCGTCCGTCCCAGGGAGGAGCGCACCGCCGCAGGAATTGCGGCCATGGCGTTTGCGGTGGCCTTCTACACCTGTATCGACAGTTCGGCGAAGTGGCTCAACCTCATCGGCATGCCGGTGATGCAGATCGTCTTCTTCCGCTATGCCGGCCATTTTGTCTATTCGCTGCTGCTCTACGTTCCGCAGGACGGACGTGACGCTTTCCGCTCCAACGCACCGCGACTCCAGCTCTTCCGCTCCTTCTTCCTGCTCGCCTCGACGATGCTCAACTTCATCGCGCTGAAATACCTGCCGTTGACGATCACCACGGCGGTCGCATTCGCCTCGCCGATCGTGGTGACGCTTCTGGGCATACCGCTCCTCGGCGAAAAGGTTGGTATCCGCCGGATCATTGCCGTCTTCGTCGGGTTCTCAGGCGTGCTGGTCGTGGTCCAGCCCTGGGGCGAAAGCTTCAACCCGGCGATCTTCTTCAGCCTGGCCTCGCTGCTCTCGGTCGCGCTCTATTTCATCATGACCCGGATGCTCGCCGGCGTGGAAACCAACGCCGTCCAGCAGATCTGGTCGAGCGGGCTCGCGACGCTCGTGTTGTTGCCCATCGTTCTCCGGGTCTGGGCGTGGCCGGACAGCCCGACGGTCTGGGCTGTCTGCATTGCCATTGGCGGTTTCGGCATGTTCGGCCATTCGATCACCGCGGTCGCCCATCGCTGGGCAGACGCCTCGGTGCTCGCGCCGATGATGTACCTGCAGATCTTCTATGCCAGCTTCGCCGGAATCATGCTCTTCAACACCTGGCCGACGGTCTGGACCCTGGTCGGCGGCGTGATCATCGCCGCCTCCGGTCTCTATATCTGGCACAGGACGAAGGCCGAAGCCCGCGAAGCCGCCCTGAGGGCTAGCCTCGGCCAATAAAGGGCATGGCCGTTGCCATCACGGTCATGAACTGGACATTCGCTTCCAGCGGCAACGACGCCATGTGCAGGACCGAGTTTGCCACGTTCTCGACGCCCATCATCGGTTCCGTCGCGATGGAGCCATCCGCTTGCGGCACGCCGCCCGCAGCGGTGCTGCCCATGTCGGTCGTGGCATTGCCGATGTCGATCTGGCCACAGGCGATGTTGAAAGGTCTGCCATCGAGGCTGATTGTCCGGGTCAGCCCGGTGATCGCGTGTTTCGAGGTGGTATAGGGCGTCGATCCCCAGCGGGGCACATAGGCGGAGATCGAGCCGTTATTGATGATCCGGCCGCCCTGCGGGTCCTGGTTGCGCATGATCCGGAAGGCCGCGCGGGCGACGAGGAAGGCGCCGGTCACGTTGATCTCGATGAGGTTCCGCCAGTCGGCGACGGAAAGCTCGTCGATAAGTGCCCCCTTCATGGCGACGCCGGCATTGTTGAAGACCGTGTCGAGCCGTCCCCAGCTCTTCGCGGCTGTGTCGAAACAGGCATCGACCGCCGCTTCGTCGGTCACGTCGCAGGGCAGGACCAGCGCATTTGCATGCGCGGCGGCCGTTTCCTCCAGCGGTGCGGCCCGGCGACCGACCAGCCCGACAGACCAGCCCGCATCCAGGAAGGCTTCCGCCGTGCTGCGACCGATTCCCGAGCCGGCGCCAGTGATGATGATGCTGTTCATGATGCGTCTCCTCCAGACTGTTGCACGGAGCGCTTCGGGCGCCGCGATCCGGTCGCGGTCATCTCCCGAAGGGTGCAAGAAAACTCTCTCCCGATAGAGGCATGACAGGCATGCCGGCCCAACGGCTCTTGAGCTACTCTCCCATGTGGTATACCAAATGCAAGTCTAAACTGCGACCGAGGGAGGCGACGTCGTGGGAGGGATTTCTCGCGCGGCTGCGCGCCGGCCCGACATCACGCAATGGCAGGCTTTCTGGCGCGGCTATCTCGATGCCGCACCCTTCATTCTGATCATCATTCCCTATTCCATGCTCTTCGGCGTCGTGGCGCGCGATGCCGGTCTCGACATACTGCAGACCGTCTCGATGAGCGTGGTGGTGATCGCCGGGGCGTCGCAATTTACCGCGCTGGCCCTGTTGCAGGACAACGCCCCGGTTCTGATTGCGTTGCTGGTCTCGCTGGCGGTCAACCTCCGAATGGCACTTTATTCGGCAGCGCTCGTGCCCCATCTCGGACATGCGCGGCTCGGGCTGCGCGCGCTGATGGCCTATCTCATGGTCGACCAGGCCTTCGCTGTCGCGCTGCGCACCTATGAGGACAACCCGCAAATGTCGAAGCCGGCCAAGGTGGCCTATTACTTCGGCTGCATGATGCTGGTCTGCCCTTTCTGGTATGGCGCAACCATAGCCGGTGCTGTGCTGGGCAAGGCGGTGCCGGCCTCCTGGTCCTTCGATTTCGCGGTGCCCGTCGCCTTCATCGCCATGCTTGCGCCGCTGCTGCGCTCGGGGCCGCATGTCATCGCCGCGCTGGTCTCGGGAGTCTCCGCGCTCGTGTTCGCGTGGGTTCCGTGGTCGCTCGGGCTGCTCATCGCGGCCATTCTCGGCATCCTTGCCGGCGCGCAGGCCGAACTCCATTTGCGCCGCAGGGTTGAGAGGGGGCTGGCATGATCTCAGATGCAACCTTCTGGGCCCTGACAATTGCTCTCGGAATCGGCACCTTCCTGATCCGCTTCTCCTTTCTTGGCTTCCTGGGCAGGCGCACACTGCCCGATTGGGCGATGTTGCATCTCAAATATGTTGGCGTCGCCGTTTTCCCCGCGCTCATCACCCCGCTGGCCGTCTGGCCCGCCGCGACCGGCGGCGCCACTGATCCGCTGCGCATCATCGCGGCGCTTGTGGCGCTGGCCGCCGGCCTGCGATTTGGCGTCATCTGGGCGATCATCGCCGGCATGGGTGCGCTCTACCTACTGCAGTTTCTCAACCACCTGATCTGAATCGGAACACCGCCATGATCGAATCCCCTCCAATCCTGACCATTCGCCGCAAGTTCCCGCGCCCGACGGCGGCCCAGATAGATGCCTTCCGAGGCGTGCCCACCGGCTTTGTCTGCGATGCCATGGGCGGGCAGGGGGCCATGTCTTCTTCGATCTGCGCCATTGGTGGCGGGCGTGATATCACCTGCCGGGCGGTCGGCACCGCAGTGGTGGCGGATAACGGCCCTGGCGATATCATCGCCTCGCTGGGCGCGCTGGAGATCGTCGAGCCCGGTGATATCGTCGTCGCCGCGATGCACGGCCACACCAATGCCGCCGCCGCCGGAGACCTCTTTTGCGGCATGATCAAGAACAAGGGCGCGATCGGCCTCGTGACCGACGGTGCGATGCGCGACTATGATGCGCTTGTCGAGCTTGGCCTGCCGATCTGGTGTTCTGGTCTCAACCCCAACTCGCCCAATGGGACCGGCCCAGGACGGGTTGGATTCGAAGCGGCCGTCGGCGACCGGACCGTCGCAAGCGGCGACCTTATCGTCGCCGATGAAAACGGTGTCGTTGTCGTGCCCTTTGCGCAGATCGATGTCGTGATCGCGGCTGTCGCTCACGTGAAGGAGTTGGAAGACGATCTCGAGGAGAAGATCAAGGAGGGCTTTGACAGCTTCCTGAATCTCGACGAGATGATCGCTGACGGAACCGCCGTCGTCGTCGACTGACCCGCCCATACACACAGAAAAAGCCCTCGGCGAAAGCGTCGAGGGCTTTTTTGTTTCCGCCGGAAGGACTGTGTCAGGCCTTGTTGTATTTCGCGTCGAGCTTGTTGATTGCTTCGACATTGGTCGCGGAGCGACCGGCTTCGTCGAAGGTCTCGACAAGGAATGTGTCGACGATCTTCTTGGCAAGCTCGAGGCCGATGCAGCGCGCGCCGAGCGTGATGACCTGCGCGTTGTTGGACAGCGCGGCGCGCTCGGCGGAGTAGCAGTCATGCAGATGCGCTGCTCGGATGCCCGGTACCTTGTTGGCCGAAATGCAGACTCCGATGCCGGTGCCGCAGACGAGGATCGCCTTGTCGAAGGTGCCGCTCGCAACGCCGCTGGCGACACGGTCCGCCATGTCGGCGTAGAAGGCCTCGGCGCCTTCGGGCGTCTCGGAGGCCTCGGTCACGTCGTAGCGATCCTTGAGATATTCGGCGAGATCGTGGGCCATGCCCTTGCCTGCGGAATCGCCGGCCACTGCGAGTTTCATCTCTTTTCCTTTCATCCTGCGCTCCAGGGTCTGGAGTTGCCGGAGTCGTAACATGTGAGGCCCAGTTTCTCAACAAATATCACATGAAGTGTGATATATTGCCCTTCGGTCGTGTTACATTCTTGAGAAGACAAACCGGCCCGCATTCGGGAATGCGGGCCGGTTCGACGAGGTAATTTCGAGTGATTTGGCTCAATCCGCTGTGCGGAAGAAGCGCGCCATTTCGATGAACTGGTAGTCGAGCATGGAGCCGCCCTGAAGCGTGCGGTGGCCACGAGCCTCGGCTTCCATCAGCAGTTTTGTCACCGGCGGCATCTGAACGACTTCGGCCACGACCGTGTCGCCTTCGAGCAGGGTCGGGTCGATGGGCATGGGGTCGTTCTCATGCATGCCCAGAGGCGTCGCATTGACCACGACGTCATAACCGGCCGGGTTGGGGCCCGCGCCCTCGACGGCAATCGGCAGATCCGGCACGGCGCCGCGCAGCCGCTCGGCCAGGGCCTCAGCGCGCACGGTGTCGAGATCGGAGATGGTCAAGCGGCTGATGCCCGATTGAGCCAGCGTCGCGGCGATGGCCGAGCCCGCGCCGCCGGTGCCGACGACGAGGAAGGACTTGCCTTCGGGCGAAAAGATCTGATCGGCAAGGCCGTTGACGAAGCCCATGCCGTCAAGGTTGGTGCCGGTCCAGCTTCCGTCTTCCTCGGGACGGATGATGTTGGTGGCGCCCGCCAGCGCGGCGGTCGGCATCACCTCGTCGACGAGATCCATGAAGGAGACCTTGTGCGGGATGGTGATGACCATGCCGCCGAAATTCGACAGCGCCTTGAAACCTTCCATCGCCTTGGCAGCGTTGTCCGGTTTCACATGGACGGGGATGAAGACCGCGTCCATCTCTTCCTTTTCGAAGTATTCGTTGAAGAGGAACTGAACGCGCACGTGGTCGATGGGGTGGGCCACGACACCGAAGACTTTCGTCGTGCCGCTGATGACGGGTTTCATTGCGATTGTCCTGGGTTTGGGATGTGTGTTGATCGCGTCCGCCGGCCCGGGCCACCCTTTAGCGGGAGAACTTGGGGCAGGAGAGACCGGCGGACGCGGCTCCGCTTACTTGCGGATTTCGACCTTTGCGAGCTTCTCGTAATGCTTCGCCACGGCGCAGTGGTCGGAGTCGCCATCGCCGTCGAGCTTCAGCGCCTGCATGACTTCCATGATGCCGGCAGTCAGCGGGACGGAGACGTTCAGCTCATGCGCGGTGTCCAGCGCATTCTGAAGGTCCTTGATATGCAGCTCGATGCGGAAGCCGGGGTTGAAGTTGCCCTCGAGGATCATCGGGATCTTGGCATTCATCACGGTCGAGCCGGCCAGCCCGCCCTTGATCGCGTCGAACACGGCTTCGGGGTTCACACCGGCTTTGGTCGAGAGCGTGAAGGCCTCCGAGACGGCGGCGATGTTGAGCGCGACGATGATCTGGTTGGCGAGCTTGGTGACGTTGCCGGCGCCAATATCGCCGACGCGGACGACGGAGCCTGCCATCACGTCCAGCACATCCTTGACCTTGTCAAAGGCCGCTTCGTCGCCGCCAACCATCACCGCGAGCGTGCCGTCGATGGCCTTGGGCTCGCCGCCGGAGACCGGGGCGTCGAGCATGATCACGCCTTTCGCCTTGGCGGCTTCGCAAAGCTCCTGTGAGGCGGCCGGTGCGATGGAGCTCATGTCCACGAGGATAGTGCCGGGCTTGGCGCCGTCGAGCACGCAGTCTTCGCCCATGACGACTTCGCGCACATGCGGCGAGTTGGGCAGCATGGTGATGATGAGTTCGACCTTGGAGGCCACGTCCTTGCTCGAGCTGCCAGCTTCGGCGCCAAGCGCGACGAGATCGTCCATCGGGGCGAACTTGTCGAAGACGACCAGCGAGTACCCGGCTGCGATGAGGTTCTTGGCCATGGGGCGGCCCATGATGCCGAGGCCGATAAATCCGATTTTCATTTTTGTCTCCAGTGATTTGATGGGCGGGACGCCGTGCTTCCCGCCCCAAGTCCAATGTCAGCCGTTGAAGCGTTCCATCCAGCCGAAGCCCTCTTGGGGCACATATTCGCAGCCGACCCAGCCGTCGTAGCCAAGCGCGTCGATAAAGGGCAGCAGGTAGTCATAGTTGATCTCGCCCGTGCCCGGCTCGTGGCGGCCCGGGTTGTCGGCAAGCTGGATATGCCCGATGCGATCGAAATTGGCCTTCATGGTGTTGGCCAACTCGCCTTCCATTCGCTGCATGTGGTAGATGTCGTACTGGAACAGCAGGTTATCGGAGCCGACCTTGTCCAGAACCGCGAGCGTCTGCGCGGTGTTTTGCAGGAAGAAGCCGGGGATATCGAAGGTGTTGATCGCCTCGGCGACGAGGAGGATGCCCTCCTTCTTCAGCGCGGCAGCCGCGAAGCGCAGGTTCTCGACCAGCACTTCTTCGGCCTTCTCCGGGGCCACGCCCTCTGGCAGCTTGCCGGAGAGGCAGTTGATCTTCGGGCAGTTGAGCGCCTTCGCCATAGCAATGCCGCGCCCAACACTGTCCTGGAACTCGCCAACGCGGTCCGGGAGGCAGGCAATGCCCCGCTCCCCGCCGGCCCAGTCGCCGGCGGGGAGGTTGTGGAGCGCCTGTTGCAGGCCGGCCGCCTGAAGTTCCTCGGCCAGCTGCTCAGGCTCGAATCCCTCGGGGAAGAGGTTCTCGACCGCCTTGAACCCGGCATCCGCCGCGGCCTTGTACTTGTCGAGGAAATCCAGCTCGGGGAAGAGCATGGAGATATTTGCAGCAAGTTTTACCATCTTTATGGGACCTTACGCTTTGGCTTCCGCCAACCGCGCTTCAACAGCAGCGGCAACGGCTTTGGGTGTGATTCCGAAATGCTCCATCAGCTCGTCCGGCATGCCGGCAGCGCCGAAGCCGTCGAGTCCGATGGCGAGCCCGTCGGGACCGATATATTTGTGCCAGCCAAACTTGGTCGCCGCTTCCACGGAGACACGAAGCGAGTCCGTGCCGAGGATCTCGGCCTTGTAGGCTGCGTCCTGAGCGTCGAAGAGTTCGAGGCAGGGCATGGAGACCACGCGGGTCGGCACGCCCTTGGCTTCGAGCAGTTCCTTGGCGCCGAGGGCGACAGAGACTTCCGAGCCGGTGGCGAGCATCGTGACGGCGGCTTTCGAGGAGGCTTCCGCGAAGACATAGGCGCCGCGGCGGCAGAGGTTTTCCTCGGTGTAGCCGGAGCGCACGGCGGGGACCTTCTCGCGGGTCAGGATCATGGCGACCGGCATGTCTTCGGCTTCAAGCGCCAGCTCCCAGCATTCGGCCACCTCGGCGGCATCGGCGGGGCGCAGGGAGAGCATGTTCGGCGTCGCCCGGAAGGTCACGAAATGCTCGACCGGTTGGTGGGTCGGGCCGTCGGGGCCTTGGGTGATCGTGTCATGCGTCATGATATAGAGTACTTTCTGCTCCATCAGCGCCGAGAGACGGATCGCGGGGCGGCAGTAGTCCGAGAAGCACATGAAGGTGGCGCAATAGGGCAGGAAGCCCTTGTGCAGCGCGATCCCATTGGTGATCGCGGCCATGCCATGTTCGCGGATGCCGAAATGGATGTAGCGCCCGGCGAAATTCCCCTTGGAGATCGAGTCCACGGCGTCGGGACGGCTGAGATTGGACGGCGTGAGGTCCGCCGAGCCACCGATCATGGCCGGGATGGCCGGGATCAGCTTGCTCATCATCTTCTGCGAGGATTGCCGCGTCGGCTCATCCCTGGGCTCGGCCGCGATATCACGCTTGGTTGCGTCGATGATGTCGTGCCAGCCCTCGGGCAGGTCGCCGGCGATGGCCGAGAGCAGTTCCTCGCCCTTGTCCGAAGCGTCCATCCGCGCCTTCCAGGCGGCGTAATCGGTGGCGCCGCGCGCGCCGGCGTTGCGCCAATCGGTCAGGATGTCTTCGGGGATTTCGAAGGGCGCGTAATCCCACTCGTAGGAGGCGCGGGCCGCAGAAGCCTCGTCATCGGTGGGCGGCTGGCCATGTGCGGCGGCGGTGCCTTCCTTGACCGGCATGCCGAGACCGATGGTGGTCTTGCAAGCGATAATCGACGGCGTATCAGTCGTCTTCGCCCTGGCGATGGCGGCGGCAACGGCCTCCGGGTCGTGACCATCCACGGCCTGCCAGTCCCAGCCGGCGGCTTCGAAGCGGGCCTTCTGGTTCTCGGAGGTGGCGAGGCTTGTCGGTCCGTCAATGGAGATGCCATTGTCGTCGAAGAGGACGATCAGTTTGCCAAGTCCCCAATGGCCGGCCAGCGCCGTGGTCTCGTAGGAGATGCCTTCCATCAGGCAGCCATCGCCAACCAGCGCATATGTGTAGTGATCGACGAGATCAGCACCGTAGCGTTCTTGCTGAATGCGCTCGGCCAGCGCCATGCCGACAGCCATGCCGAGACCTTGTCCGAGCGGGCCGGTGGTCGCCTCGACGGCGATGTCCAGATCGACTTCCGGGTGACCCATCGCGCGGCTCCCAAGCCGGCGGAAGGTCTTGATGTCTTCCAACGTCATCGCGTCGTAACCGGTCAGGTAGCCCAACGAATACATCAGCATCGAGCCGTGGCCGGCGGAGAGCACGAAACGGTCGCGGTCGGCCCAGCCGGGGTTCTTCGGGTCGTATTTCAGGAACTGGGTGAACAGGACCGTGGCCATGTCGGCCGCGCCGAGCGGCAGGCCCGGATGGCCCGTCTGGATCTTGTTGATCGCATCGACCGAGAGGGCGCGAATCGCATTTGCCATGCGCTTGAAACGCGGCCCGGTAAAGGATTGGGGGGAAGATGAAACGTTCATCACAGCCTCGCTTTCCATCTCTTCAGAGACGGGTTTCTGGGGAGAGGGGCTGGAGCCGGTCTCCCGAATCGTCAGGGTTTCGCGGCCGATACGTGGAGGCGACAGGAGCGGTGCAGAAAGATGCCCAGACGCCGTCTCTTCCCGCCGCGCCGATCTCGGCTGCCGCTGAAAAAGCGTTTCTTGTCATGACCTTCCTCCCAAGGAACCGGCAGGGCCGGCCCGATCCGTCGGCGCTCCGGGGAGGGCCAACATGTCGCCGCAAGCCTCCATTGCAATGCGGTCCGAATGTAAGGTACGGTGAAGAAGCTGGACGGCCGACGCAATGCGACAAAGAGCGGCGGCTTGGTGGATTCACCTGGTTTCGAGAGACGCTGACCCGGCCGTCTTGCAGGAGGATTGAAGCGGTCCTGCTGCGGTTGATATGCAGGCGACGGAGGTAGTGTCGCCGGTTGCGCTGCTTCGAAGAAACTGGAGACCACGTTGCTCAATCTGTCCCTGACCCGACCGAACACCCTTGTTCACACCGTGACAGAGCGTTTGCGCGAAGCGATCGTGACTGCGGAGGTCAAGCTTGGGGAGCCGGTCTCGGAGGAGAAGTTGGCGGCGGCTTTCGGGGTGAGTCGCACACCGGTCCGCGAAGCGTTGAACCTGCTGCAATTGCAGGGTTTGGTCGAGATAGCGCCACAGCGGGGGAGTTTCGTCTTCCGTCCGACGCAGGAGGATATTGCGGATCTCTGCGAATACCGCATCTCGATGGAGATGACGGTGATCCCGCTCTGCGCAAAAACGGACCATGCCGGAACACTCGCTGCGCTGGAAGAGTGCCTTGCGAAGATGGAGCGCGCGCTGGAAGAGGATGACGGCCTCGCCTATGCAAAGCTCGACGACGAGTTGCACCAGCTTTTCTTTCGTCATTGCGGCAATAAGTATTTCCAAGACGCCTATGCCCTGATCGCCGGCCGGATTTCCGCGCTGCGCAACAACCTGACGAAGGATGCCCGCGCCGACAACACCGTCTCCATGCAGGAGCACCGGGTGATCGTGAAGCTCTTCGCGGAGCAGGATTTTGAAGGGATCGGGCAGGTCCTGCATGGCCATATCGGCCGAACGGGCGAGAACTTCCTGCGAGCCCTGGAGAACGGCGTCTTCTGACCCCGACAGGCTGTCTCGTTGACAAGATGGACCCGAGAGAATACCCGGCTCTGAGGGCCTGGTATACAGGATTCCGACTCGTGAGGCGGCGCCGGCAAGAGAACGCGCCCCAGTCACGGGCAAGTATCCGACAGGCAGGATTTTTCAGGCGGTTCCGGAGGGGAGCCGCTTCAGCTCCCAAAAGGATCTCACATGCTCAAAGGTAAGCACCTGATCGCTGGCGAATGGGTTGGCGGCGTCACGTCTTTTGAAAACATGCCCACCGAAGGCACTCCGGACAGCTTCGCCAAGGGAGAGCCAGAGCATGTCGATGCTGCGGCCCGCGCGGCCGAAGAGGCCTTCTGGTCCTATGGTTTCAGCACGCGCAGCGCCCGTGCGGCCTTCTTGCGCAAGATTGCCGAGGAGATTGACGCACGCGGCGAGGCGATCACGGCGATGGGGATGAAAGAGACCGGCCTGCCCGAGGCGCGGCTCAATGGCGAGCGCGGCCGCACGGTCGGCCAGCTCCGTCTTTTCGCCGATCATATCGAGGCTGGCGACTATCTTGACCGGCGTCATGACGAAGCGCTTCCTGACCGCGCGCCCCTGCCGCGTCCGGATCTCAAGATGGTGCAGCGCCCGATCGGCCCGGTTGCCGTCTTCGGTGCCTCCAACTTCCCGCTGGCCTTCTCGACCGCCGGCGGCGACACTGCGGCCGCGCTCGCGGCTGGCTGTCCTGTCGTGGTCAAGGGCCACTCGGCCCATCCCGGCACCTCCGATCTCGTCGCTCAGGCGGTGGATGCGGCGGTGAAGGCCTGCGATCTGCATCCCGGCGTTTTCAGCCAGATCCAGGGGGGTAACCGCGCCGTCGGCACCGCGCTGGTCCAGCATCCCTTCATCAAGGCCGTCGGCTTTACCGGCTCCCTGGCCGGGGGACGGGCGATGTTCGACCTCTGCGCCGCAAGGTCCGAACCAATTCCCTTCTTCGGCGAGCTTGGCTCGGTGAACCCGATGTTCATACTCGACACCGCGCTCGCCGCGCGCGGCACTGAGATCGCCGCCGGTTGGGCCGGGTCGCTCACCATGGGCGCGGGTCAGTTCTGCACCAATCCCGGTGTTGCCGTCCTGCTCGCGGGGCCGGAGGCCGAGGCGTTCGAAGCCGCAGCCAAGGAGGCACTCGCCGCCATTGGCGGCCAGACCATGCTGACCGACGGCATTGCCAGCGCCTATCACGAGGGCGCGGATCGGATCGGCTCCGGCAGCGTACGTGCGGTGCTTTCCACCGAATGCACTGGCCGGACAGCGACCCCCTTCCTCTTCTCGACCACGGCAGAGGATTTCCTCGACAATCATGACCTCGCCGAAGAGGTCTTCGGCCCGCTCGGCCTGATCGTCATCGCCAAGGACGCGGAAGAGCGGCTCGAAGTCGCCCGCTCCATTGTTGGCCAGCTCACCTGCACGCTGCATATGGACGACGCCGACCTTCCGACCGCCCAGAGCCTGATGCCGGTGCTCGAACGCAAGGCTGGCCGGTTGTTGATCAATGGCTTCCCGACCGGCGTCGAGGTGTCCGACACGATGGTCCATGGCGGACCCTACCCGGCCTCGACCAATTTCGGCGCGACCTCGGTGGGGACCTTGTCGATCCGTCGCTTCCTGCGCCCGGTCTGCTACCAGAACTTCCCGGACGGGCTCCTGCCCGCCGATCTGGCCTGATCCGACTGCGCCGCGCCTCATCCGGGGCGCGGCCTTCCCTTAAGTGGTCTGCCCGAGAATGAGGCGCGGCTGCATTGGGGGCGCAGCCAAGATTTCGCCCTCCTGTGTTGCGACGAACTCCGCTGCGGCCAGCCCCATCTCGTAGCGCGGCGTCTGTGTCGTGGTGATGTGCAGCGGGAGGGTTTCGAGAAAGGGCAATGCGTTGAAGCCGGCCAATGCGACATCTTCCGGAACCGAGATTCCGTTGCGCAGGCAATACATGAGCCCACCGGCGGCGATATCGTCATTAGAGGTGTAGATCGCATCCGGCCGAGTCTGACCCGACAGCATCTCGCAGGTCAGTTTTGTGCCGAGCATCATCGAGGAATCCTCCTCCGACACCCGGCAGTCGACAATTTGCGCCCCAGCCTCCCGCACGACCTCGGAGAACGCCTCGAACCTTTTGCACGCGCGCAGGTCTCGCCCGCCCTGGCCCGCGAGATAGCCGAACCGACGATAGCCACGCTCGATCATGTGCCGCGCCATCTCCGCACCGGCTGCGCGATGGGAAATGCCGAAACAGGCCGAGATTGGCGCGCCATCCGTATCCATCACCTCGGCCACCCGCACCCCCGTCTGCGTCGCGATCTTGCGCACGGCCTCCGAATGCTCCAGCCCGGTCAGGATCAATCCGAGCGGACGCCAGGAGAGCAGATCATAGACAATCTCCTCCTCTGTCTCGACGGAATAGTCGCTGACGCCGAAGACTGGCCGCAGCCCCTTCTCCCCCAGCCGGTCATTGATCCCGGACAACACTTCGGTGAAGACCCGGTTCTGCAGGTTCGGCACGATCACCCCGACAAGCGGATTGCCATAGCCGGCCATGCCGCCCTTGAAGCGGTTATGCACATAGCCGATCTGCCGCGCCGCCTGGTTTACCCGCTTGCGCACATCCTCCGAGATATAGCCCGTACCCCGCATGACGCGAGACACGGTCATCTGGCTGACACCGGCCAGTGTCGCGACATCCTTCATAGTGGGCAGGGGCATCTGAGTTTCGTCGCTCCTCGTCCGGGCATTTGTCGCGCCTTCCGCTTCTGCGACCCGGAGCAGCGCGCGAAAATCCTGCTTGACATGTTAATGTAAACACGTAGTTTCAGGCAAGACATGTTTACATAAACACGTCACTGAGTCCCGGCGCCTTCAAGGCGCGGGCGGGGTGGAGGAGAATACCCCTCAGAATGCGAGTCATCTGCCGAAGCCGACCGGGCTCCGACAGGCAGAACCGGAGAGACAAAGATGTCTGACAAACTGAACACCTGTGTAATCGGCCTTGGATCCATCGGCTGGGGGGCTGGCGTTTCCCTGTTGCGGGAGGGTTTCCCGACCATTGCCGTGGATGTCCGCGCCGAGGCGTTGGAGCGGTTCGAGGCCGAAGGCGGTGCGAGTGCGACCAGCCCGGCAGAGGGGGCAGCAGCGGCCGACCTGGTCCTGATCTTCGTCGTCAATGCCGAGCAGACCGAAACCGTGCTTTTCGGCGAGAATGGCGCAGTTGCGGCCGCGAAACCCGGCACGACCTTCATGATCGGCGTGACCATGCCGCCCTCCGCAATGGCCGATATCTGCGCCCGGCTGGAAGCGGCGGGCATGGTTGCCATCGACGCCCCGACATCCGGTGGATCGCTCAAGGCAGCCGATGGCGAGACCACGCTGATGGCCTCCGGACCAGATGCGGCCTTCGAGGGCGTTATGCCGGCGCTCGAAGCCTTCACCGGCCGGATCTATCGGCTTGGCGACACTTGCGGGCAGGGCAGCCGGGTGAAGATGATCAACCAGCTCCTCGCCGGCGTCCATATTGCCGCGATGGCCGAAGCGATGACGCTCGGCGCCAAGGTCGGCGTGGATCTCGGGACGCTCTACGAGGTGATCACCGGCTCGGCCGGAAATTCCTGGATGTTCGAGAACCGTGGGACGCATGTTGTCAATGGCGACTACACTGCGCATTCGGCTGTGGATATCTTCGTCAAGGATCTCGGGATCGTCGCCTCGGAAGCCGGCGATGGCTGTCCGACACCGCTCGCATCCACCGCGTTGGCGCTCTTCAAGGAAGCCAGCGCTGCCGGGCTGGGTCGACAGGACGACGCCGCCGTGGCCAAGATTCTCGCCGAGAAGGCGGGCGTGAAACTGCCGGGCGTCGAAGCCTGAGCTAATACTTCCCGGTCAGCCAGTTGCTGGCCGGGACAGTCCGAACTGTTCGAAGGGATGAGGAAAATGGGCGTCGTTCTTGGATGCATCGCAGATGATTTCACCGGGGCAACGGACCTTGCCGGGTTGCTGGCGCGCTCCGGGGTGAAGGTCTCGCTCAGGATGGGGGTGCCGGACGAGGCGCCCGAGGAGGCGGATGTTGCCGCCTTCGAGGTGATCGCACTGAAATGCCGGACCGCACCGGTTGCCGAGGCCGTGGCCGAGACCCGCGCCGCGCTGGATTGGCTCAAGCGCGCGGGCGCGGAGCGGTTCTTTTGGAAATACTGCTCGACCTTCGACAGCACTGCGGAGGGCAATATCGGCCCGGTCGCCGAGGCGCTGATGGCCGATCTTGGCACCAACCAGACGATTTACTGCCCGGCCTTCCCCGAGAATGGCCGCTCTATCTTCATGGGCAATCTCTTCGTCGGCGAGCAGCCGATTGCCGAGAGCCCGATGAAGGATCACCCGCTGACCCCGATGCGAGACAGCAACCTGATGCGGCTGCTGGACCCGCAGGTGACGGGCAAGACGGGTTTGGCAAACCGCCTGACCGTGGCGCGTGGCCCCGAGGCGCTCAAGGCCCGTATGAGCGAACTGGCCGAGCAGGGCGTGAACCATGTCGTGGTCGATGCCGTGGCAGATGACGACCTGCGCATCATCGCCGAGGCCTGCCACGAGATGCCGCTGCTGACGGGCGGCAGCGCCGTCGCCATGCCGCTGCCAGAGCTGTATCTCAAGCAAGGCACGATCACCGAAGACGCCAAGCGCGCTGCCGCACCCGAGTTCGGCGCGGGCGCGATCATCCTCTCCGGTTCCTGCTCGGCGCGGACCCGCGAACAGGTTGCCGACTTCCTGCCCAAGGCGGCTTCCTACCGGCTGGATCCGCTGGACCTGGCTGCCAATGGTCCGCAGGCCGCGCGAGACTGGCTCGCGGCGCAGAATCTTGAGAAACCCTGCATCCTGTATGCGACGGCCGAGCCTGAAGATGTTGCCCGAGTACAGGCGGAACTTGGTGTTGCCGAGGCTGGTGAACTCGTGGAAGCCGCACTGGCGCAACTCGCCACCGATGCGCTGGCACAGGGCGTCCGCCGCTTCGTGATCGCCGGCGGCGAGACCTCGGGCGCGGTGACCAAGGCGCTTGGCGTCACGGCGATGGAGATCGGCGAAGAGATCGCGCCGGGCGTTCCCTGGACCTGGTGCGAGAGCAATGGCGAACGCATCGCCATGACGCTGAAATCGGGTAATTTCGGCGGGGTGAGCTTCTTCTCCGAGGCGCTGGACAAGCTGGACGCGATGTCATGAGCGCCGAAGCACGCCTGCGCGAGCAGGTCTGCCTGCTCGCCAAGTCGCTCTATGACCGGGGGCTGACCCCCGGCGCGAGCGGCAATATCTCGGCTCGGCTGGAGGATGGCCGGCTCCTCGTGACACCGACGGGAAGCTGCTTTGGCCGGCTGGATCCGGCGCGGCTCGCCGTGCTGGATGCAGAGGGTCACGCCCATGTCGAGGGCGACAAGCCGACCAAGGAGGTGGCGCTCCACGCCGCTTTCTACGAGACCCGCCCTGCCCAGACCGGCGCGGTTGTGCACCTGCATTCCACGCATTCGGTCGCACTTTCCCTGCTGCCCGAGACCGATCCGGACGACATGCTGCCGCCACTCACGGCCTATGGCATCATGAAGCTCGGCAAGGTGAAGCTGCTGCCCTATTTCATGCCGGGCGATCCGGCGATGGGCGATGCGATCCGGGGCCTCGCGGGCAAGCGCAGCGCCGTGGTGCTGGCAAATCACGGGCCGGTTGTCGCCGGAAAGGATCTCGAAGCGGCCTGCTATGCGATGGAAGACCTCGAAGAGACCGCCAAGCTCGCCATGCTGACGCGCGGCCTCAACCCGCAAATGCTGAACGCGGCCCAGATCCAGGGCCTTGTGACCAAGTTCAACGTCGAATGGGACGACTGATATGACTCGATTTTCCGCCAATCTCGGCTTCCTCTGGAACGAATTCTCGCTGCCGGACGCTGTCCGCGCGGCGAAAAAGGCCGGTTTCGACGCCGTCGAATGCCACTGGCCCTACGAGACCCCTGCCGCCGATGTCGCCGCAGCGCTGAAAGAGACCGGGCTGACCATGCTGGGCCTCAACACGACGCGTGGCAATCCGGGCGAGAACGGGCTCTCGGCGCTGCCGGGCCGCGAGGTCGAAGCCCACGCCGCGATAGATCAGGCGCTTGCCTATGCGAAGGAGATCGGCACGCCGAATATCCATGTCATGGCCGGGTTTGCGTCCGGGCCGGAGGCCCACGCCACCTTCGTGGAGAACCTCCGCTATGCCTGCGATACGGCCGGCGAGGCCGGGATCACCATCCTGATCGAACCGTTGAATCGGTATGATGCGCCGGGCTACTTCCTCGAAACCAGCGCCCAGGCATCAGTGATTATCGAAGAGGTCGACCGGCCCAATCTCAAGCTGATGTTCGACTGCTACCACCTGCAGATCATGGAAGGTGACCTGACCCGGCTGATCATCGAACGCCTGCCGATCACCGGCCATGTGCAGTTCGCCTCCGTGCCGGAGCGGACCGAGCCCGATTGCGGCGAGATCAACTACGCGCATATCTTCGCCCATCTCGAAAGCCTTGGCTATGACGCGCCGCTTGGCGCCGAATACAAGCCGAAGGGAACGACCGACGAAGGGCTTGGCTGGATGTCCACTCTCTGACGCGCTGGGAGACAGGGGCCGTGCGGGTCTCCGCGCGCCCCGCGTTGGCTTACTTGATGCCGGCCCGCAGGAGAACCATGACCGAGCTGTCGAAATGCTCCGACATGGCCCTTTCTGCCTCGTTCTGGTCTTGCGCCACCACGGCTTGCGCAACGCGTTCATGGCATTTGATATTGTCGCGCCAGGCGTCGAGATTGCCCCGCGCACGCCAGCCGATCGCCCATGTTTGCCGCGTGATGATGCGGAAACTGTCGATGAAGATCGAGTAGAGCGGATTTCCCGAGGCGCGGGCGATGATCTCGTGAAACAGGATGTCCAGCTCCATCACGCGCTCGGATTCGTCGGCCTCGACCGCCGCATACATGCCCTCGATTGTCTTCAAAAGTTGCTGCGCGTCGGCTTCGCTGCGGTGGAGCGCGGCAAGGCTCACCGCGCGCATTTCGATGGTTCGTCGCGCATCCGCAATCTGCATGACCGAGACCTGCTCGGTATGGACGATATGATCGATGATCGTGCTCAGCGCCTCGGCCGTCGGCCCCGCCACGCGCGCGCGTCGACCATTGCCAACCTCGATGATTCGAAGTGCGGCCAAGCCGCGCAGCGCTTCGCGGGCCACTGTCCGGGACACACCGAACTCGGTCGACAGCGCCGTTTCTGCCGGGATCACATCGCCGGGCTTCAAACCATTGTCACGTATCATTTTTCGGATACTCAACATGGTCTGCTCTACCAGACCGGTCGGCTTTCTGGCATCGAAGAGTCCATATTGTATGATAGGTTTCGTCATTTGGTGTTACTATAGGCCCTCTGTCGTACTTCACAACTGTCCATGGCTGTCATAACAATCCCAACAGCGAAAATAGGTCGAGTCGTTGCCTCCGAGCCGGGGGGCTTGTGGGTATCTCCGGTTTGCCTGTCTTTCTCAGGTTCCCTGATCCTTGCGACCGGGACCGATTTTACACCGAAGCGAATAGGAAGAAGCCAAGATGAGCGCCAAACTCTTCGATCTCTCCGGCAAGACCGCCCTGATCACAGGTTCGTCGCGCGGCCTCGGTCGGGCCATGGCCGAAGGAATGGCCGAGGCTGGCGCGCGGATCGTGCTGAACGGGGTCAATGCGACGCGGCTTGAAGACGCTGCCGCAGAGATGCGCGTGCAGGGTCATGACGTCCTGACCGCAGGCTTCGACGTGTCCGACGAGGCGGCCGTTGTCGCGACTTTCGAGCGGTTCGATGCCGACGGAATTGCCATCGACATCTTGGTCAACAATGCCGGCATCCAGTTCCGCAAGCCGATGCTGGAGCTTGAGACCGCAGACTTCCAGCGCGTGCTCGACGTCAATCTCACCGCCGCATTCGTGGTTGCGCGAGAGGCTGCCAAGCGCATGGCCAAACGCGGCCACGGCAAGGTCATCAATATCGCCTCCCTGCTCTCCGAGCTTGGCCGCGCAACGGTTGCGCCCTATGCCTCCTCCAAGGGCGGCATCCGGATGCTGACCCGCAATATGGCCGCCGAATGGTCCGAGCTTGGTATCCAGGCCAATGCGATCGGGCCGGGTTACATGGCGACCGAGATGAACGAAGCGCTGATGTCCAATCCCGACTTCGACGCCTGGGTGAAGGCGCGCACGCCGATGCGCCGCTGGGGCCTGCCCGAGGAGATGGCCGGCACGGCGATCTATCTCGCGTCGAACGCGTCCAATTTCGTCACCGGACAGCTGATCTATGTCGATGGCGGCATCGTCTCGGTGCTCTGAGATGAACGCTGTCTACACCCCGCCCATTCCGCTCCGGCACGTCCCGGACCTACCCACCACACATGGAGAATGACATGAAACTTCGTTCGCAGGCCTGGTTTGACGATCCCGAGGATCCCGGTTCGACAGCGATTTACGTCGAGCGCTACCTGAATTACGGCCTCACCCGCGAGGAGTTGCAATCGGGCAAGCCGATCATCGGCATCGCACAGACCGGCAATGACCTCTCGCCCTGCAACCGCCACCATATCGAGCTGGCCAAGCGGGTCCGTGAAGGCATCCGTTCGGCGGGCGGTATCTGCTTCGAGTTCCCGGTGCACCCGATCCAGGAAACCGGAAAGCGGCCCACCGCGGCGCTCGACCGCAACCTCGCCTATCTCGGCCTTGTCGAGACGCTCTACGGCTACCCGATCGATGGTGTCGTGCTGACCATCGGCTGCGACAAGACCACCCCGGCGCTGCTCATGGCGGCGGCCACGGTCAACATCCCGTCCATTGCGCTCTCCGTCGGCCCGATGCTGAATGGCTGGCACAAGGGCAAGCGCGCCGGCTCCGGCGTCGTGATCTGGGACGGCCGCGAGATGCTCGCGCGTGGTGAGATCGACCACGAGGAATTCATGGAGATGGCGGCCAACAGCGCGCCCTCTGTCGGCTATTGCAACACGATGGGCACGGCCAGCACCATGAACAGCCTCGCCGAAGCGCTCGGCATGCAGCTTCCCGGCGGCGCATCCATCCCCGCGCCCTATCGCGAACGTGGCCAGATCTCCTATCGCACCGGCGAACGGATCGTGGAGATGGTGAAGGAAGACCTGAAACCGTCCGACGTGATGACGCGCGAAGCCTTCGAGAACGCCATCGTTGTCAACTCGGCCATTGGCGGCTCGACCAACGCGCCGATCCACCTGACCGCCATCGCCAGCCATCTCGGCCTCGAGCTGTGCAACGACGACTGGCAGACATTGGGTCACAAGATCCCGCTCCTGGCAAATGTGCAGCCCGCAGGCGAGTATCTGTCCGAGGATTTCCACCTTGCTGGCGGCATTCCCGGTGTCGTCTCCGAGCTGATGGGTGCGAACGCCCTGCCGCATCCGGGCGCGGTGACCGTGAGCGGCAAATCCTTCTCCGAGATCTATGCCGATGCCGAGGTGACCAATACCGAGGTCATTCGTCCTTTCGGCGATCCGCTGAAGGACGCGGCTGGTTTCGTCAATCTCAAGGGCAATCTCTTTGACAGCGCGATCATGAAGACCTCTGTGATCTCCGAGGACTTCCGGGCTCGTTACCTGTCCGAGGATGGCGATCTCGATGCCTTCGAAGGCCGTGCGGTCGTGTTCGAGGGCCCCGAGCAATACCACGCCACCATTGAGGACCCGGCGCTGGAGATCGACGAGCATTGCATCCTCGTCATTCGCGGCACCGGCCCGATCGGCTATCCCGGTGGCGCCGAGGTGGTGAACATGCAGCCTCCCGCCGCGTTGCTCAAGCGCGGTATCGACGCGCTGCCCTGCATCGGCGACGGTCGGCAATCCGGCACCTCCGGCTCGCCCTCGATCCTGAACGCGGCGCCGGAAGCGGCGGCGATGGGCGGGCTCGCCCTGGTGAAATCCGGCGACAAGCTCCGGATCGATCTCAAGGACGGTTCGGCCAATATCCTGATCTCCGACGAAGAACTGGCCGAGCGCCGCAGCGCACTCGAGGCTGCGGGAGGCTTCGCCTATGCGCCGCATCAGACTCCGTGGCAGGAGATCCAGCGTTCCATGGTCGACCAGTTCGACAAGGGCATGGTTCTGAAACCGGCGGTCAAGTATCAGAAGATCGCCCAAACTAAGGGGCTACCGCGCAATAGCCACTGAGACTCGCGCGGTCAGGAGGCGGCCTCCGGCCGTCTCCGTACGTCTCGAACCACAAGGCCGCGCCCCGACCGGCTAAGCATTCCGCCATAGGGGACATAGCTTGGGTAGGAAAGAGTTCGCGGCCCGTTTGGGCCGCAACCGCCGTTTTCGCTCAATCCAAGTGCCCTGGAGGACCGAGACCGGGGGCCACTCGATGTCAGTCAGGCGCCGGGCAGGATTACCGGACGACGCCTTTTGGCACGGATACGCCCCGGCTGCGCACGACATCAGAGCAGCAGTATTGCGATCGCAAGCTTCGACCGCGGAGCTGAGCCGGGAGCTTGGGATCAATCCGAAGACGGTCGCGAAGTGATGGAAACGGAAGACTTTCGGAGACCTGAAGACTGAGCCGAAGGCGCCCCACTCAACCGTTCATGGCGCTGAGGAAGAGGCTGCCATCCTTGCGTTCCGGCGGCATACGCTCTTTCCGATCGATGATTGCTTCAATGCATTTCCACCGACGGTTCCCAATCTCACGCGCTCTTCATTGCATCGCTGAGCTGAGAACCGCAAAAGAGAAGCCCTATTTCCTCGTACCCATTAACCGAACCAGCAAGTTCGCGGTGGCGCAACTGGCGGAGAAGGTAAAACAGAACGACAGCTTGGGAGGTCCTGGAGCTTCTCCTAGAAGCCGTGCCTTTTCGGATCCACACGATCCTGACCGATCGAGCCATTGGAACGCCATTGGTCCGAGAGACAATGGACCTGTCGGGGTATGATGCCGCCCGAGTCTGCCTTCGGACCATCCAAAAGCCCGCCAGCATGAATCAAAGCAGACGTACAGTAGAGCGCGCTGCTGGCGCAGACGGTAGATTCCTGTTTGACGTGAACGGCCAAATCCGGTCGCTCAGACGCGACGCAAAGAATGCCCGGACGGAACAGCATTGGTTCGGTCTGCCTGTTCTTTTCGCTTCCACTCGCGTGACCGGCCAGTTTCCGGGGGCAGAAACGTTTGGCGACAAGATCCCGTGCATATTGTCGTAGCGAAACATCACGTTTTCACGATCCAATGGAACCGGGTTCGGCCGTAGACAGACCCGGTGCGCCGGGCGGGTTTTGACGCTGGCTTGGTCAGTGCGCGGTCGAGCAACGTCGGCGTGCCAACTTGACTGCGGGCCAGGGCGATCACTCCGCGAGGTGGCTTTCGAGAGGCGTTCGCAGGCGAAAGGCGGTATGCTTCTGGTTGCGTGTTTTCAGAACAGAATCGGGCCGCCAGATCGCTCCGGCGGCCCGATTGTCCTGCTCGATCAGTTCTTGTCGACGAGGCGATAGAACACGAAATCCGAGGTCGCGCCGTTCACGTATCCCGTCACGCCGCTGTCCATGGCAACCTGGTAGGAAGCCTGGAACATGATGACGATGGGTGAACTCTCCTGCACCTTCTGTTGCAGGTCTTGGTACATCGTGAGGCGCTTGTCCGGGTCCGCTTCGGTCAGCGCGGATTTGGTCAGCTCGTTGAGCTCATCGGGCACGGCCCAGGCATTCCGCCAGGTCGTGGTGGCCGCGTAATTGCCGTCCGAATTGTCGGAGTTATAGGCAAAAGCCTTGGCGTTGGAATGCGGGTCCATGAAGTCCGGGCCCCAGTAGAGCAGCATCGCCTGATGGGTCCGGTCGCGGTACTTGGTGATGACCTGTGCGCCGGTGCCCGGCAGGATTTCGAAATTGATCCCCGCATCGGCGAAGCTTGCCTGCAGCGATTGGGCCATATCTGTGAAGGGCGCTGCGTTGATCACATCCAGCGTCACCGTGATCGGCGTCTCGATCCCGGCGTCGGCCAGAATGCTCTTGGCCTTCTCGGGGTCATAGCCAAACGGCGTTTCGTCATAGGAGCCCGGGAAGCCCTTGGGCCAGAACGCCTGATGCACGTCCATCTGACCGGCGATGATGGTGCTGGTCATGCCCTCGTAATCGACGAGGTAGCGCGAAGCTTCCCAGACGGCGGGCGGAGTCAGGCTCTCGGTCTTCTGGTTGAAGGACAGGAAATGCACGGCAGCTTGCGGGAATGTCTCGACCTTGAGTGCATCGCCACTCATCCCGGCGACCTGGTCGGGCGTCAGGTTCTTGGCCATGTCGACATCGCCGGATTCCAGCAGGAGCTGCTGGGTCGCGGCTTCGGCAACGTGCTGCACGATCACGCTTTTGACCTTGGGGGCGCCCTTGAAGTAGTCCGGGTTCGCCTTCAGCCGCACCAGTTCTGCCGGCCGATAGGATTGCAGCGAAAACGGGCCGGTGCCGGCGGAATTCTCGTTCAGCCAGGCGTTGCCCATGTCCCCGTCGACTTCGTTTTCCATCACCGTCTTCATGTCGACGATGGAGGCGGGGCGCGACGCCAGCACGTTCAGCACAAAGGCCGACGAGAAGTCGCCGTCATATTTGATCGTCACGCTCTTGTCGTCGGCGGTGACCATCTGCTCGACATTCTCCGGGGTCCAGCCGAGTTGCACCAGAATGAATGCCGGGGTCAGGTTGAGCTTGATCACCCGCGCAAGCGATCCGACAACATCTGCCGTGGTGACCGGATTGCCGGAATGGAACGTGGCGCCTTCGCGCAGCGTGAAGGTGATGGTCTTGGCCTCGGCATCGACGGCCCATTCGGTGGCAAGGCCAGCCGCCATCACGGTGGGGTCTTCGGCGTCGTATTGCACCAGCCGGTCGTAGATATTGGTGACCAGCTCGCCGGATGTGAACTCATAGGCCTGCGCCGGGTCGATCGCGACGATGTCGTCGATGTTCTGGGCAACCACAAGAACGCCATCTGGCGTTTCGGCCCAGACAGCCGGGGCAGCAAGTGGCAGCACCAAGGCGGTGGCCAGCAGGGTAGATCGCAACAAGGACATGGGTAATGTCTCCTTCAGGTATCTCAGGGATCTGTATTGGCCCGGGGAACAGGCATGATCGTCGGAAGACGCCGTTGGCCGGCGCTCTGCAGGACCGTCAGGGTGCCGACCCACAGGATGCGGGCGGGTGTGTCGGTCAGGTTTTTCCAGGAATGCGGAGTGGCGCCGCTGTAGTGCAGGCTGTCTCCCTGGCGCATGGTGAAGACCTCGCCGCCCAGCATCTGTTCGATTTCGCCGTCGAGGATATAAATGATTTCCTCGCCTTCGTGTTGCGACAGTTCCGAGACGAAGCCCGGCGGCGTGTGGAGGATATAGGAAGACAGCTCGACATCCGGAAACTCTGCCCCAAGCGCCTCATAGGCCATCCCGTTCTCGGTGATCGCAAATTGCGGTCGCCGCTCAGCGCGGGTCAGGCTGTCGGCCGGTCTTGGCGTCGCGACGAAGTATTCCAGCCCGACATCGAGCGCCTGGGCGATCTGGGCCAGCGTGCCCAGGGACGGCGTCGCATTGTCCCGCTCAACCTGAGACAGGTATCCCACTGAAACACCCGCCAGATCTCCGGCCGCCTGCAGCGTCAGGCCCAGCCTCTTGCGCCGGTTACGGATCAACGGACCCAGTTTGCGGTCCTGTTTCAGCCCGGGTCTTGCCATGCGTGGCCGGTCTCCTTGTCGAGGGAAATGAGAAAAACTTTTTTGATTAAGGCAAAAACTTTTGCCTTATCCAAGAAAAAAATTTACCCGTTATGCAATCATCCACGGTGAACAGGTCATGCGAACGTGCTGACAGATTTCCACAGCAGAGTCGGATTGTTGCGGTTTTTCCAAGCCTTGGCAGGGTTTGCCCTGACGGTTGCGCTGACTTTCCTGGGCCTGCTGGCGATCACCTTCTTTATTGGGCGGGTGGTTCCGATTGACCCGGTGCTCGCGGTTGTGGGCGATCGGGCGACTCAGGAGCAATATGACGCGATGAAGATCGCCATGGGTCTGGACCGCCCGCTGTTCCTTCAGTTCGTTTCCTATGTCGGCGACGTGGTTCAGGGCGATCTTGGGCGCTCGGTGTCGACCAACCGGCTTGTCGCCGACGATCTCGCACGCGTCTTCCCGGCGACGCTCGAAATGGCAACGCTCGGCATCATGATCGGTGTCGGCCTTGGCGTTCCCATGGGTGTCATGGCCGCCGCGCATCAAGGCAGCTGGCTGGATCAGGGCATTCGAGTGCTGGCGCTGCTTGGCTATTCCGTTCCGGCTTTCTGGCTGGGCCTCGTCGGGCTGGCGCTCTTCTATGCCAGCCTTGGCTGGGTCTCGGGCCCCGGACGTGTCGATATTTTCTATGACGGGGTGGTGGATCCGGTCACTGGCCTGCTGCTTGTCGACAGTATCCTCGCCGGTGACTGGGAAGTGTTCCGGAACGCGCTTGGCCATCTCGTCCTGCCGGCCGCGATCCTCGGGTTCTTCAGCCTCGCCTATATCGCCCGGATGACCCGTTCTTTCATGCTGGACCAGCTGGGGCAGGAATACATCACCACCGCGCGGGTCAAGGGCGTGTCGGAATGGCGGGTGATCTGGGTGCATGCCTTCGCGCCGATCCGGGTGCCACTGATCACGGTGATCGGCCTGTCCTATGCTGGCTTGCTGGAAGGGTCGGTGATGATCGAAACCGTCTTCAGCTGGCCGGGGATCGGCAATTACCTGACCGTCGCGTTGCTGAATGCGGACATGAACGCGGTGCTTGGCGCCACGCTGATCATCGGCGCTGTGTTCATCGGCATAAACAAGACCTCGGACGTGCTCTATCGCGTCCTCGACCCGAGGAGCACGTGATGCGCGCGCGCGACTGGCTCCTCGACGAGTCCCCCAATTCCCGCATACAGGCCAGTGCCGGCCGGTTCTACCGCATGGGACTTGCTCTCTTGCACAACCCGCTGGCTGTGCTCGGCGCGCTGATCATCCTGTTGCTGATCGCCACGGCGCTCTTCGCTCCCTGGATCGCCCCCGAAAGCCCTGTCGGACAGATGCTCGATCGCCGACTCCTGCCGCCGTCCTCTGCCAACTGGATGGGGACCGACGAGCTGGGACGGGACATCTTTTCCCGCGTTGTCTACGGCGCGCGGATCACCCTGATGATCGTGGCGCTGGTGGCGATCATCGCCGCGCCGCTCGGGCTGATCATCGGCGCGGTCGCGGGGTATTTCGGCGGCTGGGTCGACAAGCTGCTGATGGGCTTCACCGACATTTTCCTGTCGATGCCCAAGCTCATCCTGGCGCTGGCCTTCGTCGCCGCGCTTGGGCCGGGTATCGAAAACGCCATCATCGCCATAGCCATCACCGCCTGGCCCGCCTATGCCCGCATCGCGCGGGCCGAAACCATCACCTTCCGCCGGTCGGAATTCATTTCGGCAGTCAAGCTGATCGGCGCCTCTGACGCGCGCATCATCGGCCTGCATGTCATTCCGCTGTGCATGTCCTCGATGATCGTCCGGGTCACGCTGGACATGGCCGGGATTATCCTGACCGCGGCGGGTCTGGGCTTTCTGGGCCTTGGCGCGCAGCCACCGCTGCCGGAATGGGGCGCGATGATCTCGCGCGGACGGGTGTTCATCCTCGACCAATGGTGGGTGGCCACCATGCCCGGCTTCGCGATCATCCTGGTTTCCCTTGGCTTCTGCTTCCTCGGTGACGGGCTGCGCGACGTTCTGGACCCCAAACAGGCGGGCAAGTCATGACCCCGCTGCTCGAAATCGACAACCTGCGCGTCAGCTTTCCCACCCCCAGGGGGCGCATAGACGTGGTCCAGAATGTCAGCTTCACCCTTGGGCGGGAACGGCTCGGGATCGTCGGCGAGAGTGGATCGGGAAAGTCGATGACCGGCCGCGCGATCCTGCGGTTGATCCGCCCGCCCGGCGAGGTCACGGCAGACCGGATGATCTTCGACGGCACGGATCTGCAAACCCGCAGCGAACGGGCGATGCGGCCGCTGCGCGGGGCGCGGATTTCGATGATCATGCAGGATCCGAAATTCTCGCTCAACCCGGTGATGACCGTCGGCTCCCAGATCGCCGAAGCGGTGCGTGCGCATGAAAGCGTGCCCCGCCGGGCGCTGGCCAAAAGGGTGCGCGAGATGCTCGAAGCCGTGCGCATCAACGATCCCGACCGGGTGGCGCGCATGTATCCGCACGAAGTGTCCGGCGGCATGGGGCAACGGGTGATGATCGCCATGATGCTGATCCCCAAACCCGATTTGCTGATCGCCGACGAGCCGACAAGCGCGCTGGATGTCAGTGTTCAGGCACAGGTTCTGGACCTGATCGACGAGTTGATCGTCAATAACGGCATGGGCCTGATCCTGATCAGCCACGACCTGAACCTGGTGGCGCGCTATTGTGATCGGATCCTGGTCATGAACGGCGGTCGGGTGGTGGAAAGCTGTGCCGCGGCGGATCTGCACGCGGCCACGCACCCCTATACACGCGGTTTGTTGGCGTCGATCCCGCGGATCGATGAGACGCGCGATGTGCTCCCGGTTCTCGATCGCAGCAGCTGGGGCGGAACATGAGCGCAATTTCCCTCAACGGGCTGACGATCTGCTATGGCGGCATTCCCGCCGTGCATGACCTGTCGCTGGACGTGGCCGATGGAGAGAGCTTCGCCCTTGTCGGCGAAAGCGGATCCGGCAAGTCGACGGTTCTGCGCGCGATTTCCGGTCTTGCGCCGGAATGGACAGGCCAGATCAGCGTGCTTGGCGCGTCGCGCGGCCACGGGCCGGATCGCGCGTTCGCCCGCACCTGCCAGATGGTGTTTCAGGATCCGTATGGATCGTTGCACCCGCGCAAGACGATGGATTCGGTTCTGAGCGAACCGCTGATCGTGCATGGCCTGTCCGACCGATCCGAGCGGGTATCCGAAGCGCTTGACATGGTCGGCCTCGGGCAGGACTTCCGGTTTCGCTTCCCGCACCAGCTATCGGGCGGCCAACGTCAACGCGTGGCAATCGCGCGGGCCTTGATGCTCAAACCGCGGATCATGTTGCTGGACGAGCCGACCAGTGCGCTCGACGTGTCCGTACAAGCCGAGATTCTGAACCTGTTGAAACGGCTGCGCCGCGATCAGGGGCTGACCTATCTGATGGTCACACACAACCTGCCGGTGGTGGCCTTCATGTGTGAACGTATGGCGGTGATGAACGGCGGCCGCGTGGTGGAAACCGCGCCGTCATCGGCGCTTCGAACAGGCGATTTCTCCGACCCCTACGCCCGGCATCTCTATGCCGCAAGCGGCGGTGACGAAATCGTACCAGAGGACCAGGAATGACCGACACTTCCCGCCATCTTCAGATCTTTCGCGTGGCCCTGGCCGCCGCAACGACACCAGAGGCCGCTTTCGAGGCGCTGTGCATGCTGACGCAGGCCACAGTCGGGGCCAAGTTGTTCACCATCATGAGCGTCGACATGGCGGCCGGTCTCGCCCGTCGGAACTTCTCGAATGATCCGGTGAGCTATCCGACCTCGGGAACCAAACCGGTCCAGCACAATTCCTGGTTCGATATCATCCATGTCCGCGGCGAAATCTTTGTCGCCAACACCCTGGCCGAGATCGCCGACGTGTTTCCGGACCATGCGGTGATCGGCGGCCTTGGATGCGGCTCCGTCGTGAATCTGCCGATTGTCCTCGGTGGGTCTCTCGTTGCCACGATGAACATCCTGCACGAGGAACACTATTATACCGACGCCCGCGTCGATACTGTCCGCGAAGACCTGTCCTTGCCGTGCATGGCCACATTGGCTGTTGCGCGTGCGCTTGAAGGGGACATGGATCGGGGTATCTTGCAAGGCTGAACAGTCTCGTCCTGCCTGGCTAGCGACATCGCATCATGCCACACCGCGAGAAATAGATCCGGACACCGGAGCCTGAGCGCCTTGAGATCCGAAAGCGGTTCGGTTCGCCTGCTGCCGTTGAAATCCCCGATGCGGATCGATGCGCGTCGCGCAGCGAACGGCACCAACGAGCGCATTCTGGGAAATCCCACCGAGGAATGAACAATGTCTATGGCGGAAGGCATAATCTGAAGGGCAGGCAGAGGCGACCGGCCTCGTGGTCGAACGCGGCTCTATTGGGCCTCGCCCTGCCGAATGATCTCGAAGTTGAACAGGCGCGATGCCTTGCCGTCATCATTCACGATATAGAGACGCTCCGCCTGCGCATCCTGGGCGATGCCCTCGGCATGGGAGATCTCGCGCCGCTTCTTCCCGTCCAGCCATTCAAGCGGGTAGCTGCGGGCCGGGCTATCACCGTCGGGACCGAACAGGAACAATCGCCTGGCGCGATCGCTGACGATCCAGAGACATCCCGTGGCAGCGTCGACGCTCAGCCCGGAGACGTCGAGGTCGTGGTCGGACTCGTCATCGTCGACGAAGCCGAGCGCGGGGGTCAGTTCCGTCACACGGCGGATCTCGGTCAGATCCATCGAGATTTCCAGCAGAAGCCTCGGGCGTTTCTCCTTCAGAAGGAAGATCCGCTCCCTTTGCGGATCGACTGCGATCCCCTCCAATCCGTCATTCGGGTCGGACGTCTTGAAGTCCCGCTTGACGGTCACATATCCCGCCATGTCCTTCAGCGAGACCTGTGTCGCAGCGCCGGACTGCGCATCCACCACCAGAAGCCCGTTCATCGCTTCGCTCACTGCCAGGATCCGGTTTCCGACGGGATCGAGGGCGATCCCTTCAAGGTCGTCGACCTCGAAACTCGCCTGGGGCGGTGTTCCCTGCGCACCGTCCAGGTCGAGCAGGAACAGCGCCGACATGTCGTCGCTGACGCTCAGAAGCGTGTCAGCCTCAACACCCAATGACAGGCCCGAGGGTTCGGAATAGCCGAGCGTCTTGCTGGAGATCCGGTCGCTCTTCAGGAACCGCACGGAGGGGTGGCCGCACTCGGCCAGCGCACCTTGCGCGAGGCCAGTCAGGGCGAGCGCCGCAAGGATGCGGACTATCCGCAGGTGGGTCATCAGGATGGTCCTTTCACGCAAGATTCCAATCCACGATGAACTCCGGGCGCGCCGCGTCCCGCTCCATCGCCGCCGTCATCGCTGTCACCGCGATGAGACTGAACAGAAACTGACCTATCTTGGCCAGCGGCGTCAATTGCCTCCAACGCGAGCCGCCCAACGAAACCCGATCTACAGGCCGCAGCTCCTGAGCCGCTCAAGATCGCTCTCGTCGAAAGACGGGTTTTGCGCAGCGAAGCTGCGTGGCAGTTCCAGATCATCGAACACGTCGAACCCGCCGGCAATCGCGGCGAAGCCGCAGACGGTTTCTGGTTCCGGCGAGCTGCGCAGAAGTTCACTCAGGATGTCCAGTTCGCCGTTTCCGAACATGATAAGGGCGCCGGCGCGGATCAGCGGTTCGATCGCCGCGAGATAGGCCTCGCCGGAGAGCTTTCCATCGAGGAAAAGACGGTTGAGGGTGCCGATTACCACGGCGCCCTGGCCGGTCTCGACCGGGTAGCCGGCATCGATCAGCTTTTGCACATTGCGTCCGGGCGCGTCCGAATAGGCGGCAAAGCCCATCGACTGGGGATCGATCTGGCCAGTGGTGATATCACTGCGCACACAGTCGCTCAGCTTGTCATTGCCTTCGGGCACCGGGTCCTTGAGCAGCACCTTGACGTAGTCGATACACTGTTCGCGGTAATCAGAGGCCAGAGCCACGTCTTGTGAGGCAAGCACGGCAATCGCGCAAGCGGCGAGGGTTGGAAGCACCGTTCGTCTGTGCATAGTGCGTCTCCAATCCTCCCGCGCGTCCTGCCCGAAAATGGGCCGTCAATCCTCGGCCTGCGCCTCGCTGCGGCTCTTGCCGGCGACATCCTGTGCCAGGGTCGCGGCCATGAACCCGTCGAGATCGCCATCGAGCACGCCGGAGGTGTCGGAGGTCTCGTGGTTCGTCCGCAAGTCCTTCACCATCTGGTAGGGTTGCAGCACGTAGGAACGGATCTGGTTGCCCCAGCCGGCCGAACCCTTGGCGGCATGGGCCTCGTTGATCGCCTCGTTGCGCCTGTCCAGCTCCATCTGGTAGAGCCGCGACTTCAGCGCTTTCATGGCGATGTCGCGGTTCTGGTGCTGCGACTTCTCCGAGGAGGTTACCACGATCCCGGTGGGAAGGTGGGTGATCCGCACCGCCGAGTCGGTGGTGTTCACGTGCTGGCCGCCCGCGCCCGAGGAGCGGTAGGTATCGAGGCGGATATCGGCCGGGTTGACCTCGATCTCGATATTGTCGTCGACCACCGGATAGACCCAGACAGAGGCAAAGGAGGTTTCGCGCGTGCCCTTGCCGAAGGGCGAGATCCGCACCAGCCGGTGCACACCGCTCTCCGATTTCAGCCAGCCATAAGCGTTGTTGCCGGAAATCTTGTAGGCAACGGATTTGATCCCTGCTTCCGTGCCGCCTTCTTCCGATTGCAGTTCGACCTTGTAGCCGCGCTTTTCGGCCCAGCGGACATACATCCGCTGCAGCATCGCCGCCCAGTCGCAGGCCTCGGTCCCGCCGGCGCCGGCATTGATCTCAAGGAAGGTGTCGTTGCCGTCAGCCTCGCCATCGAGCAGCGCCTCCAGCTCTTTCTCGGCGGCCCTGATCTCGAGCGCCTTCAAAGCCGCTTCGGCCTCGGCGACGACATCCGCATCGTCTTCCATCTCGCCCAGTTCGATCAGCTCGATATTGTCTTCGAGCTCCTGCGCGATGCTCTTGTAGAGGGCAATGGAATCCACCAGCGTCTGGCGCTCGCGCATCAGCTTCTGGGCCGCGTCCGGATTGTCCCAGAGACCCGGATCCTCGACCCGGGCATTGAATTCCTCCAGCCGGAAATCTGCCGTCTCCAGGTCCATCCGCTGCCCCAGCAGGGCGAGGGATTTCCGGATCGCATCAACAGTGTTCTGGACTTCGGCGCGCATGTCGTTCTCCTGGATCAGCCCTGCTCATACAGCGCCCCGGCAGCAGCGGCAAGCGAGCAGCCTCGTGCAAGGTACCGTTCCAGCGGCGCAAAAGCGGGGACACCGCGGACCCTGTCCGGTGCTACTCGGCATCTGTTGATGTGTCCGGGGCGGATTGTACGGAGTCTGCGGTCCAGTAGGTGTAATGCGGGCCCACATCGATCACCTCCAGACCCGTCACATAGGGCTCGACTGTGTACATGTCCTTGGTCCTGCAGAGCCCGCGCATCGGGCCAACCAACGCGCCGCTTTCGACCATCATCGAGACGCCATCAACACCCTCGCGCATGAAGAAGGGGCGGTTCGCCGTGC
The DNA here is from genome assembly GCF_033101155.1 of Tropicimonas sp. TH_r6. Lineage (NCBI taxonomy): Bacteria > Pseudomonadati > Pseudomonadota > Alphaproteobacteria > Rhodobacterales > Roseobacteraceae > Tropicimonas > Tropicimonas sp. TH_r6. The sequence continues at coordinate 49,114 of NZ_JAWMPX010000001.1, read as the reverse complement.
CGTAATAGGAGATCGCGCCGGGCGGGATACGCTCCCGCGAGCGTATATTGCAGAAGACCAGCTGCTCGGAGGGATCCTGATCCTCGGCGACACGCTTGAGTTGTTCGATCTGGTGCAACCGGAGATCGCGCGGGAAGAGCCGCAGGTCCATGGCCGAGCGTACCGGCCCGCCAATGGCCAGCGCCAGCAGGACGATGAGTGCTGTCAGGGTCCGGGGCTTGATCGGCAGTGTGACCAGCAGGGCCGCCAGCCCGACGACGAGCGTGGAGAGGATGTAGAGTGCGTAGCGCGGCGACAGTCCGCCGCCGGAGAAGCCAACCGCCACGAGATAGCCAAGCACCATCAGCGGCAAGGCCAGCAGGTCGTATCGCTTGAGCCAGAACGGCAGGACCACCAGCGCAATACCGGCCGGAATGCGCAGGATCTCCTCATTGCCGAGGAAATGGCTGACGACATAGGATATTCCCTTTGTCCGGGCGGGTTCGGTCACGGGCGCGAAACGGTCGAACATCTGCTCGCCAAAGCCGATTTTTAGAACGACGAGCCCGTGCTGCGCCACCTGCACGACATACCAGGAGGCCCAGATGGCGACGGCAAGGAGCAGAGAGAGCTGGAAATGCCGGTTGCGCAGGAAGGTTCTGAAGCCATGGTCATGCCAGCGCGCGGTCAGTCCGGTGGCGGTCAGGAAGAGCGCGATGAAACAGAAGGCGATCGGCGCCTTCTGAAGCGCGCCCAGTCCGATGCACAGGCCCGCGACATACCACCAACGCGGACGGCGCAGCGCAAAGATCGTCGCCGCCAGCGACATGGTCACGAAGAACAGGGCGCCGGTGTCGAGCATCGCCTGCGAGGCGTTGATCCAGAAGGGGCGCGAGGTTGACAGGAACAGGACGGCGACCGGGATGGCCCAGGGCTGGCCGGGCAGGACGGCCGCAGCCAGCAGTCCGGTGGCGATCAGGCAGCCGAGCGCGAAGATCATCGACGGTCCACGCACCGCCACGGTCAGGTCCAGTCCCTGCTCGAGCAGGGCGGCGCCAAACCAGTAGTGCAGCGGCGGCTTGCGGAAATTCAGCTCGTTGAAAGTGTAGACGTTGAACCAGTCATTGGCACGGGCAAAGCCGGTTGTTCGGTCCAGAGTGTAAAACTCGTCATAGAGATCGAGCGCGCCAAGATGGATCATCCGTCCCTGGAAGGACCAGACAAAGAGGATGAGGATCGTCGTTACGAAGATCGGCAACCAGGTCGAGGGCGTCTCGAAAAAACCGATGGAATACATCTTCTCGTGCCGAGTGGATGTCTCGGTCTCTGTGTCTTTCGAAGTCACCTTTGGTCCCCCGTGCGGCCTGCACCCTCGCTAGGCCAGATCGATCCGCTGGACAAGGCATCAGCATGACGGAGCGACCGGTGCCGCCGCAATGGCAACTGTTCCCCATGAGGGGACTTCCGTCAGGACGGGCTTGACGAGTCAGTAGAGACCGCCGGAACTCAGTGAGCCGAAGCTTGCCTTTGGCGCAATCCGAACCTTCTCGCCTGTCGCTGTCGTTACGGTCTTGGACGAGAAGGTCTCGTCCTCGCCGCGCGCGAACATCGGCACGTTTGATCCCATCACGAACCCGCCATCGACAACGGCTGCAATACCGAAGATCGGCTCTTCACCCTCGCGGAAATACTCGGCAACGACGTTTTCGCCACTTGCATCGTCCGAAAGGCGTGCGCCGCTAAACCGGTCGATCTTTACGAAATAGCCGCCCGGCGGCACCTCGAAGGGCCCGCCGCCATATTTTGCGATGGCTTCCTTCATGAAGCGCGAGAAGACCGGGCCGCACATGCCGCCGCCCGAGGCGCCGCGCCCCATCGATCGGGGTTGATCATAGCCGATATAGCAGCCGGCCACGATGTTTGAGGTGAAGCCGATGAACCAGACATCCTTGGCGTCGTTGGTCGTGCCGGTCTTGCCGGCCACCGGCACGCCCAGACCGGCCCCGCCGACTGTCCGCGCCGCGGTGCCGCGCTCGACCACGCCGCGCATCATCGAGGTCAGCTGATAGGCGGTGATTGCGTTGATCGCCTGTTGGCGGTTGGAAACGATCCGCGGCGACACCCCTGACGGCAGCGCCACGATCTCACAATCGGGGCAGCTTCGCTGGTCCTGCCGGTAGACCGTCTCGCCCCAGCGGTCCTGGACCCGGTCGACCAGTGTCGGCTCGATCCGTTCGCCGCCATTTGCGAACATCGCATAGGCCGAGACCATCTTGTAGAGGGTGGTCTCCTGGGAGCCGAGCGCATTGGCGAGATAGCGACCCAGATGGTCATAGACGCCAAAATCCTCGGCATAGCGGGCAACCGTGTCCATGCCGACTTCCTGCGCGAGGCGGATTGTCATCAGGTTCCGCGAGCGTTCGATGCCTGTCCGCAGCGGTGTCGGCCCGTAGAACTTGTTGGAGGCGTTCTTGGGCCGCCAGACACCCTGGGGCGTGTCGATCTCGATCGGGGCGTCGACGACGATGGTCGCGGGCGTGTAGCCGGAATCCAGCGCGGCGGCATAGACGAAGGGCTTGAAGGACGAACCGGGCTGGCGTGTCGCCTGGGTGGCGCGGTTGAGTTCCGAGCTCTGATAAGAGAAGCCGCCCTGCATCGCCAGAACGCGCCCCGTATGCACGTCCATCGCCACGAAGGCGCCCTGCACGCGCGGCTCCTGCCGCAGGCTCCAGCGCTCGAACGCACCGTCCTGGGTCCGTTGGCGGACATGAACCACGTCGCCGGTCTCGAAATTGTCGAAGAAATTGCCCTTGATCCACTTGATGTCCTCGCGCGGGACCTGGATCGTGCCGTCGACCTCTTCTGCACCGAGCGTCATCGACTGCTCGGAAATGCCGAGAACAACGGCCGGGTGCCATATGCCGTTCAGCTCGATGTCGCGGGCAATATCGACATTCGACAGTGCCGCGCGCCAGGTCGCTTCGTCGCCAAGCTGGTCGGCGGGGATCTTCTTGGTCGACTTGCGCCAGATCCCGAGAGAGCGGTCGTAATCTTCCAGAGCCTTGCGCAGCGACTTCGTCGCATCGTCCTGCAGCTCGGGATCGACCGTCGCCCGGATCGCAAGCCCGCCGCCATGGAATTCATCCGTGCCGAACTCGCCGGACAGCTGCCGGCGGATCTCGTCGGTGAAATAGTCGCGCGGCGGAAGGGAGCGGCGGAAGGAGGGGAAGTCGCCATTCTGCACCGTACGCAGCGGCAACTCGCGCTCATATGCATAGGTCTCCTGGTCGAGAACGCCGTTCTGGTACATCTCGCGCAACACGTAATTGCGCCGCTCGGTGGCCCGCTCGACCTCGCGGACAGGGTGGTAGTTGGACGGCGCCTTGGGCAAGGCGGCGAGATAGGCCGCCTCATGCGGCTCCAGTTCGTTGAGATTCTTGTTGAAATAGGTCTGGGCGGCAGCTGCCACGCCATAGGAGTTCTGCCCGAGGAAGATCTCGTTGAGATAGAGTTCGAGGATCTTTTCCTTGTCCAGCGCCTGTTCAACCCGCGCGGCCAGCAGGATTTCCTTCATCTTGCGTTCGATGGAACGGTCCGAGGAGAGCAGGAAGTTCTTCATCACCTGCTGCGTGATGGTCGAGGCGCCGCGCAAGCGCGCGCCCTGGGCGGCGTCCACCACGGCGGAGGCGATGCCCATCGGGTCATACCCCTTGTGCTCGTAGAAATTCTTGTCCTCGGCCGAGATGAAGGCCTGTTTGACAAGATCCGGGATGTCCTCCGCCGGCACGAAGAGACGCCGCTCCAGCGCGAACTCATCGATGATCTTGCCCTCGACCGAGTAGACCCGGCTGATCGTCTTCGGTGTATAGCGGGCGAGGTCCTCGTGCGCGGGCAGGTCGCTGCTATACATCCAGATCACGCCGCCAGCGATCAGTGCCACGAAAAGCGCACCGGTAACGATCAAGGTGAAGATGCCTCCGAAGAAGCGGAGAAGTGCGCGGAGCATGAAATGTCCTGTCTCTGGTTGGCGCGGTTATACGCAAGCCTTCAAGGGCGGTCAAAAGCATCTGTCGCGGGAATGCGCGACCTTCAGCCGGTCGGGGTGATCACGTTTGCGTTTTCCAGTTGCCAGTGAGACGCAGGCCGAAGCGGGATTCTTGGTGGGATGGGCGCCGAGAGGTCTTCCGGCTTCTCCGGTGACGTCAACATGTCGCCGAGAGGCAGCGCCTGCCCACGGTGAGCCGCAGGCACGGCGCTCTACTGCCGCGTCAGAGCCTTGCGGGCCCGATCCGCCTCGTCCCAGGCGCGCAGGGAGGAGACGATCGCCGCCTGCGCGGCAGCCCGCCAGTCTGGATTCTGCAGCTTCTCAAGCTCCTTCGGGCTGGACATGAACCCGACTTCGACAAGCACAGAAGGGATATCCGGTGCCTTGAGAACCGAGAAGGCCGCGTGTTCGCGCGGCCGCTTGTGCAGCTGGACACCGCCCTCCCGGAACCCATCGACCAGCGCGTCGGCGAGGGCCTCGGTGCGCGGTGCGGTTTCGGTCCGGGCAATGGACATCAGCACGCGGGCCATTTCGTCATCCTGCCCTGAGAGATCCACGCCAGAGAGAAGATCGGCCCGATCATGCCGTTCCGCGAGCTTGGCGGAGGCGGTGGAAGAGGCTTCTTCCGAAAGAGTATAGACCTGCGCCCCGCTCGCGATGCCCTCGCTGACTGCGTCGGCGTGCAGGGAAAGCAGGATCTCCCCGCCTGCGCGCCGCGCCCGGTCGATTCGCGCTTCCAGAGAGACAAAGGAATCGTCGCTCCGGGTCAGGGCCACATCGAATCCGCCTGCGCGCAACAGCACGTCGCGCAGTTCCAGCGCGAAGGTCAGCACGAGATCCGCCTCATGCACATCGTCGCGCACGGCGCCGGGGTCGATGCCGCCATGGCCCGGATCAAGCACGACCGTCAGCCTGCCGTCATCGGGGGACGCGGGCAGGGCCGGTTGCCCGGCGCTCGAGGAGACCGGGTCCGCAGAGGGACCGGCTCGGGCGGCGAAGGTGGTCGGGTCCGTCTCGCGCAGGGATATTTCGATCCGCGCCGTGCCATCCTCGGCGCCGGTCTGCATGCCAGCGCTTTCGACGAGATAGGGGCCGGTGAGGTCGATCACCATCCGTGACCAACCTGCCTGGATCGCGCCGAAGCGCACTGTTTCGATTGAGGAACTGTCGCCGAGCGCTCCCGTGCGCAGCCGGTTGAACTCCAGTTCCCGGAAGTCGAGCACCAGCCGGGGCGGGGTGTCGAGCAGCGTGACCTTGTAGGGAATCGGCTGGCTGAGGGTCAGCGCGAGGTCGAACCCGTCGGACCGGTCCTCGATGGCGGATCGTTCCGGGTCCAGCCGCGCAACGGCGAAAAGGTTCTGCGCTGACGCCGTGAGCGGCAGGCAGGACATTGCCAGAATCAGCAATGCGAGAAGAGATTTCATGTGACTGCCCGGGATTTGCCCCTGTTGGCCGCGACCATAGTCGTCCCGGCCCGATATGGCAAACTGCGAAGCGTTACCTGCGGCCCATGAAGTCGCGCAGCCGCGTCAGCCCCTCGGCGATATCCGCTGTCGCGCGCGCATAGGAAAAACGCAGCGTCCCGGCACCCCGAGCCGGGTCGAAATCCAGCCCGGGGGTGACGGCGATGCCGGCTTCGGCGAGGATCTCACGCGAGAAGGCGAGGCTGTCGGAGGTCAGCTCCGAGACGTCGGCATAGACATAGAAGGCGCCGTCGGGCGGCGCGATCCGGTCGAACCCGGCCTTCGGCAACCCCTCCAGCATCAGCCGGCGATTCTCCGTGTAGACCGCGAGATTGGCCTGAAGCTCCCCGTCGCAGTCCAGCGCGGCAAGGGCGGCGACCTGGCTGACATGGGGCGGGCAGATGAACATGTTCTGCGCCAGCCGCTCATAGCGGCGCACCTCGGCCTCCGGCACGACCATCCAGCCGACCCGCCAGCCGGTCATGGAGAAATATTTCGAGAAGGAATTGATGACACAGACATCGTCGCTGATCTCCAGCGCCGAGATCGCCCGGCCCTCATATTGGATGCCGTGATAGATCTCGTCGGAAACGAAGGCCGCGCCGATCTCGGAGGACCTCTCGATCAACGCGGCGAGCGAGTCGCGGCTCAACATGGTCCCGGAGGGGTTGGCCGGCGAAGCGACGATCAGGCCCGCGAGATCGGATGGGACATCCTCCGGAACGGGTTGCAACCGATTCTCGGACCGTGTGGGCAGGCCGACCGGTTCCAGGCTCAACGCCTTGAGGATCTGGCGATAGGACGGATAGCCCGGCTCCCCGAGCCCGACCTTCTCGCCGGCCTCGAACAGCGCGGTGAACGCCAGCAGGAAGGCACCGGAAGAACCCGGCGTGACGATCACGCGGTCCGGGTTCAGCTCGATCCCGTACCAGTCGCGATAGAGTCGGGCGATGCGCTGTCGCAGCGCGGGCAGGCCGAGGGCAACCGTGTAGCCAAGCGGATCCGCTTCCAGCGCGCGGGAGAGCGCGGCGCGCGCACCGGCCGGGGCGGGGGTGCTCGGTTGGCCGACTTCCATGTGGATGATGCTGCGTCCGGCGGCCTCAGCCTGTCGCGCTGCCTCCATCACGTCCATCACGATGAAGGGATCGACCTCGCTTCGTCTTGATGCGCGCATGGCTTTCTCCTTACTCTGGCCGACAGACAGGGATATCTCAATCGCGACAGGGGCAGTCAATGGCGGCAATGCAGCAAGGAGGCAGGACACGCCATGTCTTTGCGCTGCGCGGCCTCTCCCGCGACAGCCTCACTCCCGGCATTGCTCTGGCCTGTAGCGAGCAGACAGGCAAATCCCCGCGGGCCATAGCTGAACGGAATGCAGTCTCCGGCCTGTTGAAGGAAGACGCCATCCATGCCAAACGCGCCGTGGGGCGTCTGCCCCGCGGATCCACCGGGTGGCGTCGTGTTGAATACATCCTGCGCGCGCCCGAGACCCAAGAGAAAAGGAATAAGCGGAAATGAAAGCCCTCTTCCCCGCCGCGTTGCTGGCGGCCGGACTTGCCCTGCCTGCCGGGGCCCTCGACCTGACCAGCATGAGCGCGGCCGAGCGTGCCGCTTTTCGCGCCGAAGTCCGGGCCTACCTGATGGAGAACCCGGAACTGATCATGGAAGCCGTCGCGGTGCTCGAGGAACGCCAGCAGGCGCAGCAAACCGCCGACGATGTCGCGCTGGTCAAGACCAATGCGGACGATCTCTTCGAGGACGGCGTGAGCTGGGTTGGCGGCAACCCGGAGGGCGATGTGACAATCGTCGAATTCGTCGATTACCGCTGCTCCTATTGCCGCAAGGCCTATCCCGAAGTGAACCAGCTGGTTTCGGATGACGGCAATATCCGTCTGATCCTCAAGGAATTCCCGATTCTCGGCGAGCAATCCGTCGCCTCTTCGCGCATGGCGCTGGCCGCGAAGCTGGCGCTTGGCGACGAGGCCTACAAGCAGGTCCACGATTCGCTGATCGCCTTCCGGGGGGAGGTCAACGATATCAGCGTGAAGGCGCTGGCCTCCGATCTGGGGCTCGACGGCGACGCGATCCTCGCGAAGATGAACGCGCCCGAAGTCGATGCCATTCTGGCCGGAAACCATGCCCTTGCGCAGCGAATGCAGATTTCCGGCACCCCGACCTTCGTCGTCGGCGACCAGCTTCTGCGTGGCTATCTCCCCTATGACGGCATGCAGCAGGTCGTCGAGCAGGTGCGCGACGAGGGGTGAGCGTTTCTCAGCTGGGCAGGTTGTCCAGCCAGTGCCGTGCGCCAAGACCGGCCCACCGGCCACTGGCAAGGCAGGCGGTCAGCAAGTAGCCGCCCGTCGGCGCTTCCCAGGACAGCATTTCGCCCGCGCAGAAGACGCCCGGGCGGGCATGCAACATCAGATTCGCATCCAGCGCATCGCGCCGCACGCCGCCGGCCACGGAGATCGCCTCGTCCAGCGGACGCGTCCCGTCATGGCGCAGGGGGAGTGACTTGATCCGGTCCGGGAGGCTGTCATCCAGCGCGATGCTGCCACCGAATTCTCGCAGCAAAGCGAGCTTCACCGCGTCGAGGCGCAGTGCCTTGCGCAGGAAATTCGTCGTCGATTGCTTGCCGCGCGGCTGTTTCAACCGGTCCCGGAGCCGCTGCACCGGCCATTCCGGCATCAGGTCGATCCGGATCTCCTGGCCCTCGCGCGCGGGGCGGCTGATCGCGTAGATCCCGCTGCCTTCGAGCCCGCGGCTGGAGATCACGAATTCTCCGCGATGCCGCCGTCCGCCCTCAAGCAGCGCAGCGCCTTTCACCGGCTGTCCGAAATGCCGTTCCATATGCGACGACCATCCAACACGCAGCCCGACATTTGCCGGCGCAAACGGGTCGAGTCCGATACCATCGTCCTCCAATGCCTCGCGCCAGAGCCCGTCCGATCCCAACCGCGCCCAACTTGCCCCGCCAAGCGCCAGGACCTGTGCCCTGGCCGCTATCTGTCGCGTGCCGTCCGGCGTTTCGAAGCGACAACCTGCCCCGTCCCAGCCAGAGAACCGCCACTTGGCCCGCATCTCGACGCCATTGTCACGCAGGCGTGCCAACCAGGCGCGCAGGAGCGGCGACGCTTTCATGGCAACCGGAAAGACCCTGCCGGCAGACCCGGTAAACACCTCCTGCCCAAGCCCGCGCGCCCAGTCCTGAACCTCTTCCGGCCCGAACGCGTCAAGCATGGGGGCAAGCCAGCCCTCCGCTTCGGCATAGGCCGCGCGGAAGGCGTCCTCCCGCTCTGCCTTGGTCAGGTTCAGGCCGGATTTGCCGGCCATGAGCAGTTTGCGTCCCGGCGAGGGTTTGGCTTCGGTCAGGACCACCTGCCGGCCATCGGCCGAGAGCATCTCCGCAGCCATGAGACCAGCCGGGCCCGCCCCGATCACCAGCGCTTCAACCTGTTCCGTCATCTTCGGCCTGCATTCCCTGATTTGTGCCGCCACGGCGGCAAGAGCATGTCTAGGGCAGAGAGGCCCGGGGCGCCACTGTTTGCCAAGGCGTAGGCGCATGGCAGGGCGGACGGGTGTTCGCGAGGTGGGGCTCTCATTCGAAAGGTTTGATCGACTGATAGAACTCGAGATCTGACATATACTTGGAATGACAGGTCAGGGCGGCAGGGGACTCGCTCCCTGCCGCCCCTGCGTGGAGGCAGAGCTCTCCACGCAACTGCTGACCGGCGTCCTGAAGGAAGCCGGTCGCCTCAAACTCACTGGATGCGGAAGCCTTCGCGCTTCAGGCAGTTGCGTTTCCACCCGGTCAGGGTCTTGCGCCCACCGCGGACTTCGATGGCGCGCTCGCACCGGTCGGGGAGTTTCGAGACCCGGACGCCCTCATTTATCAGGCAACGCTTCATCAGGAAGGTTCGCCCCCCGTTTGCCACATTGAAATTGCGCTCGCAGGCCCGCGGCAGCACCCGGCGCTTCTTCGCGGGCTTGACGACGACGGCCTCGCGCGGCCGTTTCACCTTGGCGACCTTTGGTTTGGGCGGCTGAACCGGGGCTTGCACGGCCGGTGCCGGTTTGGCCCGCGCGACCGGCGGTGCGGGACGGTGCTTCTTCCTGGCCTTCTTCTTGTCGTTGTTGTCATGCATCGCGGCTGCGGCAATCGCAAGGACACTGAGGCCGAAGAGAATCGGAGCGACATTTTCGCGATTCTGCGCCATGGCCGGGCTTGGGGCGAGGCTCGTGGTCGCGAGGGCAATGGACAGGGTCGCGGCGGTCAGGGTCTTGAACATCAGGAGGCTCCCGTGGAGGTCAATGTGGGGCCGGGGCGCTCACCGCCACGGCCTGGACATCCCAGCAATCGCCCCTAGCGCCGAAATCAGGCAATATCGCCGGCCTGTTATCCGATATCCATCCTCCAGGCCCCTGCTGTTATTGAATATAGCCGCGTTTCCGCGCAGGTTGCGGATATGCGAAAAAGATCCTTCTTCCCGGCCGTTCTGGTCCTTAGCGCCCTTCTCGCCGCGCCTGCAAGCGCCGCCTGCTATGCCGATTACAAGGCTAAGCGGGACGACCCTCTCCGCCTACACTACGGCACGGCGCGCATCGACGGCGCCACCTGCAACACCACCGTCGCCGAGGCGCAGATTCGTGACCGGATCGCGCGCGACGGATGGACCCTTCTGAATGTGCTGGGCGTCTTCGACGAGTCTGGCCTGGCCCAAAGGAAAGATAGTGCCGGACAATACCATCTCCGTTATTGACGCCCGCCGGGCTGGCGGTCGCGTGCTCATCGTTGGAGTGTCGGCAATTGTCGGCATCCTCGCGCTCGCTGCGGTCCTTCTCTTCGCCAACCTGCCCGATGCGGATGCCTTCAACGCCCGGGTCGAGCAGATCTTCGTGGAGAACGACAACCTGACATCGGGCGCCGAGATCCGGCTGCTGGAGATTCTCGCGGAGAGCGGGACCTCCTTTTCCGATGTGCTGCAGAGCTATCGACAGATCATCTTCGTCCTGCTGATCTTCGCCGCCGCGCTCCTGGTCGCGGCGCTTGGGCTTCTCGTGACTGTGGTTGTCATGAACCGGCGCATGAGCGAGATCGAACGGCAGGGGATTCAGGTCACGGACCTGATCATCAGCCGTCAGGAGCGGCTGGTCTTGCTCAACAACATGGAGTTCAAGCTGACAGAGGCGGCCATAGAGACCCTTGCCGTGCTGGCGGAAGCGCGGATGGACGAGGAAGTTCTGACCGGTGCACAGCTTGAATCGGTGATCCAGGGGCGGCGTCCCGAGGATTGCGAGGAGGCAGCTGGCGCGACCCGGATCAAGCGCCTGCGCGATTCACTCGGCAACCAGATGGTCAGCGAGCTTCTTGTTCGCAACATTGCCCGCAAGGGCTATGTGTTGGCGATCAACAAGGATGTCATCCGGATGCTGTGAGACGGTCGCCGTCTGTACTCGCGAAAGCTCATGTGAAGAGCCGACATAAAAAACGAAAAAGGCCCGGACAGATCCGGACCTTTCCATGGATTTTTGGCTCGAGACCCCTTCGGGAAACGGATCAGTTGGTTCCGGTCGTACCGGAGGTCGAGCCGGAGCCGCCATCGTCGTCGCCGGCAAGCGCCCCCAGCAGGAGAAGCGCAGCCACACCACCGGCGGCCAAAGTGCCATTGTCGAGCGCGACGCCGGCATTGTTGCAGGTCACCTTGAGGACCTCCTTCGTCGCATCTTCCCAACGTGCGGAGGCGATACCGCCGCGATCGTCACAGAAGCCACTCGCAACAGCTGCGTCATAGGCGTCGTCTGCCAAGGCTTGTCCGGCGGTCAGAGCGAGGCTGACCGTCGCAATCTTGATCAAATGTTTCATTTGCCAAACTCCAAAAGGGCGCATTTGATCACTGGTTACCATAAGGCCGTAATCAGAACAACTGCTGGCGTTCGGCGGTGGAAGTGATCCGGTTTCGATGGGGCCATTCGAAAGAGTTCAAACATGGTAACTAGCCGTAAACCCTGACGCGTTAGCCAGATGTGGGATGAACCAGAAAGGCGCCCACATGTTTGCAACGATTTCCGGTCCGTGCCCAACCATGGGGCGTTGGTGCAGTGGCGTTTTCAGTACATTCACGCATGTCGCATGTTTCCTGAGCGCGTTATGCATTTCCGGGGCGGTCTTGGCCTCGTCGGGAGCCGATATCTGCCTCGAAGCCGCCTCAAGATCGGCGACGCAGCATGGCATTCCCGAAGCCGTGATGCAGGCGGTTGCAACCGCCGAGAGCGGAAAACTTCAAGGAGAGACCGTTCGTCCCTGGCCCTGGACGGTTGAAGCGGATGGAAAACGGCGCTGGTTTTCGGATCGCGACTCGGCTCAATCCTATCTGGGTCAGCTGCGTAGGTCCGGGCGGGACGACTTCTTTGTCGGTTGCTTCCAGCTCAGCCACTTATCGCATGCCGCGGCGTTTGCCTCTTCGGATGAGATGATCGACCCGGCCCGCAATGCCGATTTTGCCGCCCGGTTCCTGCTTGAGCTGCATGATCGTGCAGGAAGCTGGGAGGCAGCGTCCCGTCTCTTCCGGATCGCCAATCCGGTTGCCCCGCCAGAGCTGGCTGTCTCGGAACCCCGTGCGCCGGCAGAAGGCTCCGTTGCGCCGCGAATGGCCGCCCGGTCGGCTTCCGCCGGCCTGGGGTCGCTCGTCCCGGTGGCCTCTCCCTGGCGGAAAGTCGACTGAACATGGAGCAACTGAACCTCCGGAGCATCTTCAACCCGACTGTTCTGCTCTCCGTCGCATTGATGGCGGTCATCGTCATGATGGTCCTGCCGATGCCGGCCTGGGTGCTGGATCTCGGCCTGGCGTCTTCCTTCGCACTCGCGATTTTGATCTTCACCGTGACGCTCTTCATCGAGCGGCCGCTGGATTTTTCGGCCTTTCCGACGATCCTTCTCGCATCGTTGATGCTGCGGCTCTCGCTCAACGTCTCCTCGACAAAGCTCATCATCGGGCAGGGCCATACCGGCACCGGTGCCGCGGGCGACGTGATCGAGGGATTCGCCATGTTCGTCATGAGCGGCAGCGTGTTCCTTGGTTTGGTCGTCTTCTGCGTCCTCCTGATCGTGAATTTCATCGTCATCACAAAAGGTGCGACCCGGATGGCCGAGGTCGGCGCCCGTTTTGCGCTCGATGGTATGCCGGGCAAGCAATTGGCCATCGACAGCGACATGTCGGCGGGGGCGATCGATCATGCAACCGCCAAGGCGCGGCGGGAACTCGAACAGGCAGAGACGACCTTTTTCGGATCATTGGACGGTGCGTCGAAATTCGTGAAGGGCGATGCGATTGCCGGATTGCTGATCACGCTGTTGAACCTCGTGATGGGCCTGATCATGGGGCTCGCAATACACGGGATGCCGCTCTCCCAGGCGCTGGAGACCTATGCGATCCTGACCGTCGGCGACGGCCTGGTCTCGCAGATCCCGGCGGTCATCATTTCCGTGGCTTCGGCCCTCCTGCTCGCCCGCGGTGGCGAGAGAGGCGCGACGGACCTGGCGATTTTCAAGCAACTTGGCCGTTTCCCCGCTGCACTGATCACTGTCGGGTCCCTGATGCTCGTCTTTGCCGTCGTTCCCGGCTTTCCATTCTTGCCCTTCGTACTGGGCTCGGCTGCCCTTTTCTACGCAGGGTTTCGGGGGCTGCAGCGACAACGCGAGGCCGACGCGCAAGAAAACCAACCCGAGGAGTCGCCGGATGCTGCCCCGAGCGAGAAACCGATCGGCGACCTGCTGGATCTCGACGACATTCACCTCGAATTCGCACCGGATCTGGTGTCGATGGTGCTCGATCCGGGGACCGGGCTCGATGCCCGGATCTCGAATATGCGCAATCACGTCGCTGCGCAGTTCGGCGTTGTCCTGCCCGAGGTGCGTCTGACTGACAATGCCGGCCTGCCACACGGGACCTACGTGCTGCGGATCCAGGGCGTCGAGCAGGCGCGCGACAAGCTGCGGCCCGACAATGTTCTGGCGCTCGTCTCCGACCCCAACAATCCTTATCCCGAGGGCGAGTCCGTGAGTGAGCCGGTCTACGGTGCGCCGGCGCGGTGGATTTCTCAGGCGCAACGCGAAGAGGTTGCGCTGGATGGCACCACCATCGTCACGCCGACCGAAGTCCTTGCGACGCATCTTCTCGAAGTCATCAAGCGCAACTTCTCCCGCCTCATGACCCTCAAGGCGCTTCGCCGGCTGCTCAGCGAATTGAGCAATCTGTCAGATTCGCGCCGTGCTGAGGCCAACCGTAAGCTGATCGACGAGCTTGTCCCCGATCGGGTGCCTATCGACATGCTTCTGGCAGTCCTGCGGCTGCTGCTGGATGAGCAGGTTTCGATCCGCAACATGCCACTGATCCTTGAGGCGATCTCAGAAGCGCGCGGCAGCTTCACGACACCGGAGGCGATCTGCGAATATGTCCGTCAGCGCCTCGGCTTCCAGATTATCTCAGAGTTGCGGCGCGAAGACGGGACCCTCCCGCTCCTGCAACTGGCGCCGGAATGGGAGGAACGATTCACGACCTACCAGATCGACGGTCCGGGCGGGACGAATGAGGTTGCTCTGCCTCCCGAGGATTTCGGTCGCCTCGCTGCCGGTGTGTCGGAGAGACTTGCCCGCGCAGCGGAGACCGGTGTCTACCCGGCGCTCGTCACCTCCAGCCGCCGACGTCGGTTCCTGAACAACGTGCTGGCCGCGAAGGGGGTAATGTCTCCTGTTCTGTCCTTTGAGGAGATCGGCCTCGATGCCCGTCCATCCATGGTCGGGGTGGTTCCCGCATGATCGAGTTGCCGCCGGACCTTCTTGCAATCAGCCAAGAGGGCCTGTTGCAGGCCGTCGTGGTCTTCTTGCGGATCGGCGCGATCGTTTCCTTCCTTCCTGCCTTCGGAGAACGGCTGGTTCCGCAGCGTGTCAAGCTCTCGGTCGCCTTTGCCTTCACATTCATGGTTTTCCCGGCCGTGCCGGATGTCGCCTTCCCGCCAGACGGCGCGGAGCTCTTTGCGCTTATCCTGTCGGAGACCGTGATCGGTGTCGTGCTCGGCCTGACGCTTCGTTTCATGATCATTGTGTTGCAGATGGCGGCTTCGATGGCGGCGCAATCGACCTCCCTTGCCCAGATCTTCGGTGGGTCCGCGACAGAGCCGATGCCGGCCATCGGCCATGTGCTGGTGATGGGTGGTATCGCCCTTGCCGTCATGGCTGACCTGCACATTTTCGTCATCTCGGCCATGATCGACACCTACCGACAATTCCCGACCGGCACCGTTCTGCAGCCCGCCGATCTCGCCGAGTTCGCCGTCGCGCATGTCTCCTACTGTTTCCGCCTTTCCTTCTGTCTCGCGGCGCCCTTCGTTCTTTCGGCCTTCATCTATTACCTGGCGCTCGGCGCCATCAATCGCGCGATGCCGCAACTGATGGTCGTCCTCGTTGGTGCTCCGGCAATTACCGGTGCCGGGCTTGCCATGCTCGCCATGCTCGCTCCCTTCCTCCTGCAAATCTGGCTCGATGCGTTTCACGGCGTGCTCGGCGATGCTTTCGGAGTGCGGTGATGGCTGACGACGAACAAGACAAGCAACACGAACCCAGTCAAAAGAAGCTCGACGACGCACGCAAGAAAGGGGACCTCCCGCGCTCGCAGGATGTGAACGCCGCGATTTCTTACGGGACGATCCTGATCACTTTCGTCGTTATGGGGCCATGGATCGGAAGTCATTTTGGCGATCTGGGGGTTTCGATCCTTGGGCGGATCGGACATTCCTCAGCGACACGCGCCCATATGGGGGTGCCGCTGGATGCGGCCTCCCTCCTGCGCGAACTCGGCACCGGCCTTGTCCCTATGATCGTTCCTCCGGGCCTGCTCGTGATTGCCGCCCTGCTGGCTCAACGCAACCTTGTCTTTGCGCCGAGTAAGCTCGCGCCGAAGCTGTCACGAATATCGCCTGTCTCGAATGCAAAGAACAAATACGGGCGCTCCGGACTGTTCGAGTTTGCCAAGAGTTTCCTGAAACTCGTGATTGTTTCGAGCGTCCTTGCACTCTTCCTGTCGCGACGGATGGACATGATCGTGACCACGATGACCTCGACGCCCGGCGGTGTCTCGCAGCTGATGGCGCGGCTGGCAACGGAGTTCCTGACGATCATCGTCATCGTGTTTGGCTCGATCGGCGGCATCGATCTGCTCTTCCAGCACGCCGAGCATATTCGCCGAAACCGTATGTCCCACAAGGAACTCAAGGACGAGATGAAGGAGTCGGAAGGCGATCCCTACATGAAGATGGCCAGGCGTCAGCGGGCCCAGGAAATCGCCCTGAACTCAATGCTGGCAGATGTGAAAGAGGCGAACGTGATCATCGTCAATCCCGAGCACTACGCCGTCGCGCTGAAATGGGACACAACATTCACAGGACCGCCCATCTGTGTTGGCAAGGGCGTGGACGAGGTCGCCGCCCAGATCCGCGAAGTGGCCATGGAGGCCGGCATTCCGATTCAGCGCGATCCACCGACCGCACGTGCTATCTTCGCAGCAACGGAGATCGGTCAGGAGATCCATCCGGATCACTACCGTCCTGTCGCGGCGGCCATCCGTTTCGCCGAAGAAATGCGGGCCAAGGCGCGCAAGAGGTTCATCGATTGAGGCCGGGATGAGGAATCGCAGACAGGACTTGCAGAGATTGAAACAGGTTACGGAGGCGGTCTGGCTCGCCTCCAGCCAGATGTTGCGACACAAGGCCGAGGCGGAGCGCGCGGCATCCGCGCGCCTTGGCAACCTGCAGAAAGATCGCGAGAGCTGCATGGAAATGGTCACTGGGGAAGGGGAGACAGATGGCGCGGTGATCGTGTCCGCCGCGCGTTGGATGCGCTGGTCGGAAAAAGAACGTGCGCGGTTGAACATGGATCTCGCGCGTGTTCGCGCAGACCTCGCCAAGGAGCAGGAGGTTGCCAGGAAGTCCTTTGCCAAGGACCAGGCACTCGACAAGCTGCTGCGTCAGATGCCGCGAAATCCCAAGGGCTGAGCGCACGACTATAGCGAGCAGCTCAAGGCGTTCGTGGAAATAATATCTATATTGATGTTTGACATATCAATTCTTTTACTTTAACGGCGACTTATCCTGCCAAAGGCATCAATATGATCACATCTGCACAGATGCGCGCCGCCCGGGCGCTTCTCGGACTCGACCAGAAAACCCTGGCCGAGCTGTCGGGACTGTCCGTGCCGACGATCCAGCGCATGGAGGCGAGCCCGGGCAATGTCCGCGGTGTCGTGGACAGCCTGATCCGGGTGGTCGAGGCGCTGAACGCGGCGGGTGTCGAACTGATTGGTCCGGGGAGCGCGTCGACGACGGGAGGACGTGGCGTGCGGCTGACATCCCCGGATCCGGAAACTGACAAGCAATCTTTGCGACGGTGACCGCCGACGATATGCCGACGATCCCGCCGCTTCCTTCGAAAAGGCGCGGCAAGACATGGACTCCAGCACGCAAGCGCGGAACCAGACTCCCGGTTTCGCCGAACTCTACACACCGAAACTCGTCACCGTTTTGCGAGAGGGTTACGGGTTGGCGCATTTGCGGGCCGATGCGACATCCGGACTGACGGTTGCGGTCGTTGCCCTGCCGCTGTCGATGGCAATTGCCATCGCCTCCGGGGCGACGCCTGCACAGGGGCTGATCACAGCTATTGTCGGCGGCTTCTTCGTCTCGTTGCTCGGCGGCTCGCGGTTCCAGATCGGCGGACCGGCAGGGGCCTTCATCGTGCTGGTCGCGGCCACCGTGGCGGAACATGGGATCGACGGGCTGATCCTTGCGACTTTCCTGTCGGGCCTGCTGCTGGCGACGGCAGGTTTCCTGCGGCTGGGCACGTTCATCAAGTTCATTCCCTTCCCGGTCACGGTCGGTTTCACGGCCGGGATCGCGGTGATCATCTTCGCCAGCCAGTTGCGGGACCTGTTTGGTCTCTCGCTGGTCGCGGAACCCGGTGCACTTGCGGACAAACTGCCGGCGCTCTGGCAGGTTCGGGATACGCTGACCCCCGCGGCTCTCGGCCTGTCGGCCGTGACAATGACAATCATCGTTGGGCTCGGGAAGCTTCGTCCGGGCTGGCCGGGCATGCTGATCGCCGTCGCATTTGCGGCCATTGCGGTGCGGGTCTTCGGATTGCCGGTGGAGACCATCGGGTCGAAATTCGGTGGCATCCCCTCGACCCTGCCAATGCCGAGCCTGCCGGAGTTCTCGCCAGTGAAGGTTCGCGCCGTTCTGCCGTCTGCCGTTTCTTTCGCGTTGCTCGGGGCCATTGAATCGCTCCTCTCGGCGGTTGTGGCCGACGGCATGACCGGGCGTCGCCATCGGTCAAATTGTGAATTGGTTGCGCAGGGGGTGGCGAATCTTGGATCGGCGCTCTTTGGCGGCTTCTGTGTCACCGGTACCATCGCGCGGACGGCGACCAACGTTCGCTCAGGGGCGCATGGGCCGGTCTCTGGCATTCTGCACGCGGCCTTCCTGCTGATCGTCATGCTGGTGGCCGCGCCTCTGGCCGCCTTTATCCCGCTCGCGGCGCTGGCCGGGGTGCTGGTTGTTGTCGCCTGGAAGATGGTTGAGAAGACGGCGATTCGGACCCTCCTTCGGTCTGGGCGAGGTGAAATCGCCGTACTCTCCGCCACTTTCCTTCTGACCATCTTCCGCGATCTGACGGAAGCGATCGTGGTTGGCCTTGCCATTGGTTCAGTAGTGTTCATCCAGCGTATGGCGCAGGCAACCGAGGTGGATTCCCATATGCCGCTGGTCAGTGGAGACCTCGCGGACAGCACGTCGCCGCGCGGAGCCTATCATGAGGAACTGGCGGCTGATCCGGATGTCGTGGTCTACCGAATCAAGGGCGCGCTCTTCTTTGGTGCTACCGCGTCGATCGGCACCGTGCTTGACCGGATCAACGATCACCACAAGGCGCTTGTGATCGACTTCTCGGCCGTGCCCTTCCTCGATTCCACAGGGGCGCAGATGATCGCGGAACTGGCGCGCAAAGCAGAGCGGCAGGGCGTGATTCTCTGGCTGACAGGCGCAGATCGCGCCATTCGCCGCGCGTTTCTGGCGCGCGGGCTACGTCGGCCACAGGTTCGATATGCACCGACGGTGGAGGCTGCGCTGCTCTCCATGAAGGAAGAAGATGAAAGGCATGAAAGCGGAGGCTCGGCCTCCATGTCCGCGTCCAACCCGTTGGCAAATCCTGCGTGACTTGACCGAAACCGTCGGTCCCAAGACTGCCCCGCAGGCAGTGGGGGAGCTCTCAATCCTCTGAAGGCGCTGCCAGAACGAAGAGAGGGTCGCCGCAATCCCGTTGCATCCTGGCGGCAAGGCCGACCAGTTCGGCGGTGGACCGGACCTCCAGCTTCTCGAGGATCCGAGCCCGGTGATGGTCGATCGTGCGCGGGCTGATCCCGAGATGGCGGCCGATCTCCTTGCTGCTGATCTCTGCCGGGCAAGCCACGATCCGGGAAACGATCTCGGCTTCACGGGCCGTCAGCCGCTCGAAACGCATCCGGATATCGGCGCATCTGTCTTGCAACTCCAGCCGATCACGCACTTTCGCGAAGGCAGCCTCGATCCGCTCCACAAGGGCTGAAGTTCTGAAGGGTTTCTCGATAAAGTCCATCGCCCCTCCCTTCATCGCCTGTACAGATTCCCGAATGCCGCCATGGCCGGAGATGAAGATCGTCGGCAGAAGGTGCGCGCCGGCACCCAGTCGTTGCTGCAACTCCAACCCGGACATCTCCGGCATCCGCAGGTCGAGCACCAGGCAACCAGGTGTCTTGCCGTCATGATGCTCCAGAAAGTCCGGTGCCGAGGCGAAAACTTCGACCTCGTAGCCGCGCATGCGCAGGGTGCGCGGAAGGGAGTTCCGCATCGCCGGGTCGTCATCGACCACAAAAACCGTCAAGGCCGGCTCAGACATCGTTTTTCTCTCCATGCGTGCCGTGAACAGGCAAGGTAAAGCAGAAACGCGCGCCGGAAGCGCAGCTGCTATCATGCCAGATTTTGCCGCCATTGGCTTCCACCAACGAGCGGCTGATGGACAGGCCCAGCCCCATTCCCGTTGGCTTCGTGGTTTCGAAATCGGAGAACAGGCGGATCGTCGGATCCAACCCCGGACCGCTATCTTCGACGTAGACGGTAACCATCTTGTCCGAGAGGCTGGCCCCGACACGGATCAGCGGCGCGCCGGAGTCAGCGTCCGTCGCCATCGCTTCGATCGAATTGTGCAGCAAGTTCACGAGTACCTGAGCGACCTGCACCCGGTTTGCCTCGACCAGTGGCAGCCCCTCCAGCTCGGTTTCTATCCGGGCGCCGATCTCGGCGGCCTCGGCATTGACGAGCCGCCAGGATTGCTCGACCAGCAAGGCGACGTCGAATGCACTTCGTCCGCCTTCGTCGCGCCCGATGAAGCCACGCAGCGCACGGATGATCTCGCCGGCGCGGATCGCCTGTTCTTCGATCTCGCTCAGAATCAGTTGAAGGTCTTTGTTTTCGGTTCCCATCTGCGCCACCGTCAGCATCGCGGAGTCAACATTCTGGGCGATGGAGGCGAGCGGCTGGTTCAACTCGTGGGCCAGTCCGGCCGCGAGTTGCGACATGGTGGTGGTCCGGGCCAGGTGGGCGAGTTCGCGGTTCAATGTCTGGATCTGGTGGTCCTGGTCGCGCGCGCGGGTCATGTCCTCGACGGAGAGCACGATATGCAGCGCCGTGCCTGCCTGGTCGCGCACCACGATGCCGTTGACCTGCAGCCAGACCGGCTCGCCGTCCTTGCGTCGGCAACACAGCTCCGTGTGCAGCGGCAGGTTGAATTTACTCAGGTCTCTGGCCTGGGCGATACCGGTCGGGTCTGAGGGCATGGCCAGATCAGTGGCGCGCATCTCGAGCAACTCAGCGGCCGAATAGCCGGTCAACTCGCAGAACTGCTTGTTGACACGCAGAAAACGGCCATCATCGGCGGTGATTTGTGCCATTCCGCGAGAGGCCATCTCGAAGGTCTGGCCATATTCCTGCTCCACCTTGCGGCGTTCGGCAATCTCCTGGACAAGCGCGTCATTGGCCCGTTCAAGCTCGCCATAGGTGCGCGGCAGCGGCTCGGACGGGTCGAGCTCGCCCTGTGCAACCAGGGCCGAGCGCACCGCGAAGGCGCGCACCGGGCGGTAGACGAGATTGGCCAGAATCAGGCCGACCAACCCGGTGGCGATGGCCAGCGCGGCGGCAATCCAGATGTTGACGGCGCGGTTCTGCTCGATCTCGGCGGTAAAGTCGCTCTTGGGCGCGTAGACCGCGATCGTCCAGGGCATGATGTCATTGCCGACGGGCATGACCTGCGCGACATAGGTTTCGTCGCCGTACTGAAAGTCGCTCCGCGTGGCGCGTCCCGGTGGCGCGCCTGCCTCGAACAGCGGCCCGAAGGCGGCGCGCGCGATCGGGTCGCCGAGCTCCCCGATGGTGGCAAAGCGATAGGTCCCGTCAGCATTTCCGGTCTTGATCAGCGACTTGTCCGGATGTGCGATAACATCGCCATTCTCGTTGATAATCAGAGCTTGCCCACGCCTTCCGATCTTCAACCGGGACAGGAAATCGGAAATCGAGCTGATCTCGATATCGACGCCCATGACACCGAGCAGGCTTCCGTCAGGGTTGGTCACAGGCGCGGCGAGCGTGATGCCGGGGCGCTGCGAGGTGAAGAAAATATAGGGATCAGTCCAGACGGAGCGCATTTCGGCCTGGGTTTGCTGGTACCAGGGGCGCACCCGCGGATCGTAGTTGTCCTGTGGGTCGAGGCTTTGGGAGTCGATGCTGAAATCCGTGTCGCGCCAGATCAGCTCGGTGCGCCGCGCGCCTTCGGGAAAAGTGACGAGCTTGGAGCGGATCAATCCGGTCTTCTCATCCCGCATGACATAGTAGAACTCGCCCTCTTCGGTCCCGAAGAAGATCCCGGAGACCTGAGGCACAAGCTGCAATTGCTGGAACAGGAGCTTTTCGAGCTCGCTGGGATCGTCGCTTGCCACCACTTCATTTTGCGCCAGCCGGGCGGCCAGAACCGCCGCGCCGCGGGCCGGGCTCAGGAAGCTCCGGGAATGCTCAATCGTGTTCGTGCCGACATCGCGCAGGATTTTCCGCGCATGCCCGACAAGGGCGGCCTCCGAGGACAGGTAAGACGAGAACACAACCAGCATGACGGCGAGGAACTGGATGCCAGCAAAGCCGAGCGCCAGGAGCGGTCCGAGAGATCGTTTCATTGCGCGGCCTCGCGGCGCGAACTCATGCCCCGACAAGGATGTGCTCCGAGGGTGGCGTCGGCGGCGGGCCATGACGGTTCCCCATTGGTCAATTCACCATCTCTCCCAGCATTCGATTTCGGGTTCCGGCGCATTTGCAGCGGCGACAAACTATCGCCGGCATCGGGGCGAAACAAGCAAATAGGTAGGTTTGCCTACGCAATGCTGCGAATTTCCAAAGCTCAGGAATTGTGAGATTCATAGTCTCAAGCCGGTTGGATTTTATGTTCAGGCAGCCCGGTCGCCTCAAAAGGACATCCTCCCTTGGTGACGAATTTTGTTGGTACGAGTTTTTTTGCAAAAGTCCTTAGTCAATAACCTGTTTGTGTGAGTGGTGGCCTCTTCGGAGGCCGGTTACGGGAGATCGGTGTCGCGCCTTGCGTGTGATGCCGGTCTCCTTTTTCATTTCCGGGAGGTGCTGCGGCACCGACGGGCGCGTGAACAGAAACCGGTCTGTCCT
Source organism: Tropicimonas sp. TH_r6 (assembly GCF_033101155.1). NCBI lineage: Bacteria > Pseudomonadati > Pseudomonadota > Alphaproteobacteria > Rhodobacterales > Roseobacteraceae > Tropicimonas > Tropicimonas sp. TH_r6. The sequence goes on along the minus strand of NZ_JAWMPX010000001.1, from coordinate 26,827 downwards.
GCTGACGGAGGAAGAAATGCCGGTTTTCAGGCCTTGGCGCCCTTTTTCCCGGAGCCGAGAAGGGCTGCCTGGCGGGTATCGAGCGGCCAGCGCGGACGCGCGACCAGGTCACGGTCCTCCGCTAAGCCAAGGCGCATCTTCTCGATCCCGGCCCATGCAATCATCGCGGCATTGTCGGTGCAGAGCCGGAGCGGCGGTGCAACGAAGCGCACCGCCATCTCCGCGCAGAGTTCAGTGAGGCGGGTTCGGATCGCCTGGTTCGCGGCAACACCGCCGGCAACCGCCATGGTCCGGCGCTCCGGTGACAGCGCCAGATACCCCTCCAGGGCACGTCGGCTCTTCTCGGCCAGCACGTCGGCGATCGCCGCCTGGAAACCGGCGCAGAGATCGGCCCGATCCTTGCGCAGGAGGCCTCCATGTTCGGCTATGCAAGCGTCGCGCGCTCGCAACAGGGCGGTCTTCAGGCCGGAGAAAGACATGTCGCAGCCGGCGCGATCGAGAAGTGGGCGCGGAAAGGCGAACCGGCGCGCGTCCCCATCCAGAGCGGCCGTCTCGACGTTCGGGCCCCCGGGTTGAGGCAGCCCAAGAAGGCGCGCCGTCTTGTCGAACGCCTCTCCGGGCGCGTCGTCGATTGTGCCGCCGACCCTGTGAAACCGGTCCGGCGCCTCGACGAGCAGGAACTGGCAATGGCCGCCCGAGGCGAGCAGGACGAGATAGGGAAAGGCAATGTCGTCGGTCAGGCGCGGGGTCAGGGCGTGGCCCGCGAGGTGGTTGACGCCGATCAGGGGCAGCCCGCTCCCCGCCGCCAGCCCGCGCGCGCACATCACGCCGGAGAGCACGCCGCCGATCAGGCCCGGCCCGGCGGTCACCGCAATCGCATCCAGCGCATCGAGCCCGAGACCTGCCTGCTCAAGTGCCGCCTGAACCGTGACATCCAGCTTCTCGGCATGGGCACGCGCGGCGATCTCCGGCACGACGCCGCCAAAGGCCGCGTGCAATTCCGCCTGCCCGGTCACGACATTGGAGAGGATCCGGTCTTGCTCCGAGCGAACGATTGCCGCCGACGTATCGTCGCAGCTGCTTTCTATCCCGAGGATCGTGAGCGGTTTGTCTGAAGCTGAATGTTGCACTGGGAGGGGACCGGAGGTTAGGACTACGCAACCCAGATAGTTCGGAAACCTGCTGAAGTGAACCTGCGCGCGACGTCCTTGCTCCTGACGCGGCCGGAAAGAGCAGCGCTACGGTTTCAATCCGAATGCGAGGCGCGGCTGGGCCGGTTTGCCCATGTGGTCGTTTCGCCCTTGATGAAGATCGTTCCGCTTCCCTTCGAGGACCCGCCCGGATCGAACGATATTCCGATCTTCACTTCGGAGAATGGCGTGGCGGTGCTCGCTGAACGGGATTTCGTACCCGATCACCCCGTCTGGTGTGTCGGCGCCCGAACAGCTTTGCGTGCGCAAGACGCAGGATTTCTAGTAGCTGGAGTAGAAAAAGACGCGGAGAATTTGGTGAATCGGTTGCTGTCCAGTCATCCTGCCGGGGCGCTTGTCCATGTCGCGGGACGGCATCGGCGCGGAGATATCGTCGGACGGTTGTGCGCGGCGGGTCATGACGCGCGCGTTGTCGAGGTTTACGATCAGGCGGCCCGGCCGCTCTCCGGTCCGGCTTCTCGTCTGCTCCAAAGCGACGAAACCATTGTCGCGCCGTTGTTTTCCCCGCGATCCGCGCGTTTGTTGGCGCAGGAAGCGGGGGAACGTCGGGCGGTTGTTCACGCGATCTGCATCAGTGAAGCGACCCGGGCGGCCTGGTCCGCGCGCGACGGCGAGATTTGCCTGACCGCGCCGTCCCCGGACGCAGAGGGAATCCTCCAGACAATGGTCAGGCTGTTTGACGCAGATACCTCCGCTTGAGGCGATCCCTGCGCCAAGCTAAGTTCGGCCCGGATAACCGTCAGGCAAAGCATGCCGAGATTCGGGGGGTATATTCAGTGGCCGATACTAAAAAGTCCGATACGGCATCCGAGGCAACCGAACGGTCCGAGGACGACATCGTCGAGGAACCGCAGAAGGCCGATGTCGAAACGGGTGAAGAGGACACCACTTCCGTGCAGGAAGAGACTGTCTCGGAGGATGGCATCGAGGATGCCGAGATCCTGGACGAGGTTCCAGCGGAAGAGACGACCGATGCGGAGGTGCCCTCTGAGGAGGGTGCGGATGATCCGTTCGACGGTTCGGACCCGGACAGTGCCGATTTGGATCCCTTTGCCGAACCCGAAAGCGACGAAGATATTCCTGACCTCGAAGCGCTGGATGGCGTCGAAAGCACGGAAATAGAGGCGTCCGAGTCCTCTGACGACGCGATTTCGGAAGAAACGGAAGAAACGGAAGAGCCGGAGGCCGAGCCCGCCGAGAGCCCGGCGTCGGCAGAGACGGTCACTGAAGCCCCGGTTTCAGAGCCGACCGAACCTCATGTCATCGAGAAGGAAACCGTGGTTGTCGAACGCAAGGGCGCGGTTGTCCCCGGCTTCCTTGGAGGCGCCATCGCGGCAATCGGGCTCGTATTCGCAGCGCCCTACGTGATCCCACCGAAATACCTGCCCTCCAATCCGCAGATCGAGGAGGCGATTGATGGCCAGGCCGAAACCATCACTGCGCTCGAAGCCGAACTCGCAGCCGTGAGAGGACAGCTTGCCGAAACCGTGACGGCCGATGCCCTTTCAGACCTCAAGGCCGAATCGGAAAGCGGGCTGTCCGAACTGAAAACGCTCCTGGGTGCGGCTGCGACCGCCGCTTCGGTGGATGACGTTGCGTCTTCTGTCGCTTCTGTCGCTGATCGGCTTGGCGACCTCGAGAAACGCCCGCTGGATCAAACAGCCGACCCGGCCGCGATTGCCGCGGTCGAGGCGTATGGGCGCGAAATGGCGGACCTGCGCGAAAGCGTCACCGCCCAGATGGCGGAAGCTCAAACACTGGTCAAAGACGCCACGTCCGCCGCGCAGACAGCCGTAAGCGAGGCGATCGCAGCCTCTGATACGGCGGTTGCCGATGCGGAAGCCGCCGCGAAGGCCGCCGAAGAAAAGGCCGCTGCCGAGGCCGCCCTCGCCGCCGAGAAAGCGCTCCGAGCGGCGCGCGCGCAGGCGATGGTCGATATTCAGTTGGCTCTGGAAAACGGATCTGGCTATGCCGAATTGTTGACAGCGCTGGACGGGATCGACATTCCGCCCGCCCTGCAAGGTGCGGCCGGGGATGGCGTCGCCACTCTGCCCGAACTGCGCGAAGCCTTCACTTTGGTGGCGCGAGAGGCCTTGAACGTTTCGCGGACCGAGGTTTCCGACGGGTCTCCGGGCGATCGGGCCTCGACCTGGATACAGAACCAGCTCGGGGTGCGGTCGCTTGCGCCCTCCGAAGGGGATGACCCCGATGCCGTGCTGAGCCGCGCCGAGGCTGCCCTTGCGGAAACGCGCATCACGGATGCAATCGCCGAATTGTCTGCCCTTCCCGAGGGCGGACAGGAAATCATGGCCGAGTGGGTGGCGACCGCCACTGCGCGGGCCGAGGCGCTTGCCGCCGCCGATGAACTTGCCGCCAGCCTGGCCACCAACTGAGGACGCCCATCATGCTTTGGTCTCTCATCAAGATCCTGTTGATTGTTGCGGCGGTCGCGGCCTTGGCCGTGGGCGCTGGTTATGTGATGGAAAACGGTCCCTCGGTGGTCGTCTCCATTTCCGGCTTCAAGGAGGTCGAGCTCGGTCCGCTGCAAGCGGTGCTCGTCGTCCTTGCACTGCTTGCCGCGCTCTATATCGCCTTCAAGCTGGTCAGCCTGGCCATCGCCTTCCTGCGGTTCCTGCTGGGCGATGAAACCGCGCTGTCGCGCTATTTCGACCGCAACCGCGAGCGTCGCGGCAACCGTGCGATGGTTGATGCCATGATGGCACTGGCTGCTGGCGAGGGCCGTCAGGCCATGACGAAAGCGGCGAAGGCCGAGAAGCTGCTGGACGCGCCGCAAGTTACCAATGTGATCACGGCGCAAGCCGCCGAGATGATCGGCGACCGAAAAGTGGCCGAGGAATCCTACAAGAAGCTGCTCAAGGACGACCAGACGCGGTTTGTCGGCATTCGCGGTATCATGAAGCAGAAGCTCTCCGAGGGTGATACCGACACGGCGCTGAAGCTGGCCGAGAAGGCCTATGCGCTCAAGCCGAAGCATGAGGAAGTGCAAGACACGCTGCTCAAGCTGCAGGCCGAGCATCACGACTGGACCGGCGCGCGGAAGACCCTGGGCACCAAGCTGCGCACGGGCACCATGCCGCGCGACGTGCATCGCCGGCGCGACGCCGTGTTGGCACTGTCTGAGGCCAAGGATGTGTTGGACGCCGGCAAGTCGATCGAGGCACGGGAGGCGGCGATCGAGGCCAACAAGCTGTCGCCGGATCTGGTGCCGGCCTCCATCATGGCGGCGCGGGGCTATATCCAGAAGGAGAAGCCGCGTCTGGCGACGCGGGTGCTTCGCAAGACCTGGGAATCGCAACCGCATCCGGAACTGGCCGTCGCCTTTGCCGAAATCGTTCCGGACGAGGACCCGAAGGCGCGGCTCAAGCGGTTTGCCGAGCTGACCAAGACCCAGCCCGACCATCCGGAGACAAAGATGCTCCTGGCTGAGTTGAACATCGCAGCCGAGGATTTCCCTGCGGCCCGCCGCGCCATCGGCGACCTGGCCAGCACGGATCCGACTGCGCGGTCGCTGTCGATCATGGCGGCAGTGGAACGAGGCTCGGGAGCCGCTGAAGCGGTTGTGCGCGGCTGGCTGGCCAAGGCCGTCACGGCACCGCGTGGCCCGCAATGGGTTTGCGATAATTGCCACAATACAGAGGCGACCTGGGCGCCGGTCTGCTCCAATTGCGGTGGTTTCGACACGCTGAGCTGGAAGGAACTGCCGAAATCCGAGCTCTCGATGCCGACCGGGGCCGAGATGCTGCCGCTCATCGTCGGGCAGACGCCGGAGGCCGAAACGGTCGAGGCGGAAGAGCCTGCACCGACAGCGGAGGAAGCGAGCGCGGCGGTCGAGGGTGACGAAAACGAAGCCGAGATCGTCGACGCCACGCCGGTCGAGCCGAAGCCCTAGTCGCTCCGCCGCGTCCCAATCTGAAACCCTCCGCGATGCCAGCCTCGCGGAGGGTTTTTCATTTGCTCCGGGCTTCGATCGGGGCCCGGGATGGGACTTCTCTCTCAGGCGTCTTTCTCGGAGATGCGATCAGCTCGCCCGAAGAGGCAGAAAAGCGCAGAACCAGTGGTATTTGGACGGCCTTTCACCAACCAATATCCGCTTCTGGACGACATGTAATCGCGCTTTGCAGCGGTCCGGACCCGTTCACCGGGTGTGGTCGTTTTGGCGAGAGAGCACGCTGTCAGATACCAGCTCCCGATGCCGCGCGAACGGGGCGGCAGCTGGCCGTTGCGTCGCGAGTGGCGTCAAGCGGCGGATTTTGGTTGCTTGAGGTCAGTCGGGTAGCGAAACGCGTCCATATCCGCATTGCTGCTGCAGGCAACAATCAACCAGCCGTCATCAGGATCGAGCCGAATGACACCCAGGGCCGTCCCCTTCTGAACCGTGCTTTCCTGCGAGGCAGGATCGACGATCAGGTCCCGGAAACGCCAGATGGCGTAGACATGGTCGCCCATCCTCTCGATCTGCTGGACCTGCATCTCACGTTCGACACGGTGTTCCGAGACCCAGAACTGGTGAAGCTTCTCAACTTGCGACTTCCCGTCCAGCACACCGCGCGGTGTGATGAACCGGCAATTCTCGTCGAAGAACGCGAGGCACGCCTCCAGATCGCGGGCGCGGTAATCCTCGGCATAGGTGTCGAGCATGAACTGCAGCTCATTCTTCAATGACATGTCTTTCTCCTGAGCCTGCGTTCGAATGAACGGACGACATCGGGCATTGGGCCGAATTGGGGCCTTTGCGTTGATGCGAGACCTAAGCCTGGCTGGGGCAATTTCTCAGATAATCGTTAGAAGAAGCTGAAGAGCACCCGTGCGAAGAGCGGATTTTGCCAAGCCCTGCTCCGCCATCTGTGATGTGCGTGGCCGCACATGAGCCCGATATCCACGCCGGTTTTCGTTCGGGAACCGCAGACCCATCTCATAATCATCGAAGGCGCAAACAGCGCCGCCACCAAAACCGCATCACTGACCAAACGCTTCGAAAGGACCATCCCCATGAACCGCATTGCCCTGACCACCGCACTCGTCTTTGCTCTGGCTGCCCCTGCTTTCGCGTCCGACCAACTCGCCAACCAACTCGATGTAGAGCCCGGTGTGTACAGCACAGCCGAACTCATCGCCCTTGATCGCGCTCTGCAGGACGGCAACCAGGCCGCTGCCAATGCGATCCGCGCCAACCCCGGCGGCTTCGACACCGTCGATGCGGACACGGTCCGCGAGATCGCCCTGCGCAGCGCCGAGCAGGATCACGAGCAGGCCGCCGCCAACCAGCTCCGTAAGGAAACCGGGTCCGACAGCTTCACCGCATCGACCAAGAGCGGGGTTTCCGCCGGGCGGGCCCAACTTGCCGCCTCCCTTGGGGTCGATGCGTCCGACTACTCGCTGGCTGAATTGGTGAAGCTGAAGTCCGTTCAGTCGTCGGACAACGGTCGCGACAGCTGATCCCCATTCATCTGAAAGACTTCATGCAAAGGCCCGCCCCCGATTGGGGCGGGCCGATTTCGTTCTGGCAGGGGCGCCGCTGGACTGGTACCAGCTCCAAAGGCGCCTTGTTCAGCCGATCCAGCCCTTGAGGTTCTCCGCGATCACTCCGCTCAACGCCGAGATATGCGCCGGATCATCGTTGAGACAGGGGATATAGGTGAAGCTCTCGCCCCCGGCCTCCTCGAAGCTCTCCTTGATCTCCTCGTTGATCTCTTCCAGCGTTTCGATGCAATCGGCGGAGAAGGCCGGCGCGATCACTGCGATCCGCTTCTTGCCGTCCCGCGCCAGTTTTGCCACGTGTTCGACCGTGTAAGGCCGCAGCCAGTCCTCCGGTCCGAACTGGCTCTGGAAGGTCGTGGTAATCTTCTCCGGATCCATTCCCAGCTTCTCTTGCAATAGCCGCGTCGTCTTCTGGCAGTGGCAATGATAGGGATCGCCTTCCATGTGATAGCGCTTGGGCAGCCCGTGATAGGAGCAGACCAGCATGTCGGGTGCGTCTTCCATCGCGCCGAAGCCACGTTCCACGGACTGGGCCAACGCGTCGATATAAGCAGGCTCATCGAAATACGGCGGCACGATCCGCACGGTTGGCTGCCATTTCTCTTCCATCAACACTCGGAAGAACTGGTCATTGGCCGTGGCCGACGTGGCACCGGCATAGTGCGGGTAAAGCGGGAAGAAGAGGATCTTGCGACAGCCCTGTTCGATCAGCGCCTTGACCCGCTCCTTCGTCGAGGGGTTGCCATAGCGCATACAGAGATCGACCACGACCTTGTCGCCGAACCGTTCGGCCATATCCGCCGCGATCCCTTCCTTTTGCGCCCGGCTGATGGTCATCAGCGGACTCTCGTCCAACTCCTCGTTCCAGATCGAGCGATAGGCCTCGCCCGAGCTGAAAGGCCGCTTGGACAGGATGATGAGCTGCAAGAGCGGCTGCCATTTCCAGCTTGGATAGTCGATCACCCGCTTGTCGGAGAGAAATTCGCCGAGATAGCGTCGCATCGACCAGTAATCGGTGCCGTCCGGTGTGCCGAGATTGGCCAGCAGGACGCCGATCTTCTCCTCCGGGAATTTCGGGTGGTCGGCGGGTTTCGTCATGATCATCTGGCTGTCCTGCTTTCTGCTGGTCTCTGGCGAGATAAGATCCCGGCCTATCGAGTCAATCCTTCTTCGGCATTCCGCCCGGTTGTGCGGGATCGTTCAAGCCGAATTCCTCAGATCCGAGCGCATCGGCAAGGCGGGTCGTCGCGGATCCGGGTTGAAGCGGCTTCGGTTGCGAGGCATCCGGCGCCCAGCCGGTCAGCACGAGGATCTCGAAGGTTGCGCCAACCCGGCCATCCGCGTCGCCATGCGCCCGGGCATATTCCTCCGCAGCCCGCAAGAAGAGCTGTCGCGGTGCAAGGGCCCGGTGCCGCGTGGCCAGCACGTTGCCTTCGCCCATCGCCCGCAGGTCCCGCATCAGGTGGAACATGGTCTCGTAGCTTGCCGTGAGCGGCAGGCTGTCGGCGACAGGCAACGCAAAGCCGGCCCGCTGCATCAGCGAGCCCATATCCCGGATTTCTCCCATCGGCGCGACGCGCGGTGACAGCCCGCCCATCACCTCCGTCTCCGCCACGGCCAGCGCATGGCGCAGTTCGGTCAGGGTCTCGCCGCCGAAGCTGAAGCCGATGAACAACCCGTCCGGACGCAGCGCGTGGCGCGCCTGTGCGAGCTGCCCGACCGGATCATCCGCCCAATGCAGCGCCATCGCATGCACCAGCAGGTCGCAGCTCCCGGTTTCCAGATCCAACATCTCGGCATCGGCGACCTGCCGCGCAGAGGGCATCAATTCGCCCCAGAGCTCGGGAAAACCGGAGACCACGACCGGGTCCGTAAACGTCCTGTTAACCATCATCAGTCTTTCCTCCAGATCATCCGCCATTGTGCGGTGGAGGAAGTCCGCCATGCCGCCGGGCGCCTTCCGCGCTCGGGCGCGGGCGCGGGTGAGGGCGGCGCGGTCGGTCAATCGGGGTGTGCTCATGATGGGAAATGCCGTTCTGCGGTCCGGGGTCGAGGCTGTGCTGCGCATTGTCTACCCTCCCCATTGCCTGAGCTGCAATGCAATCGTGGGGACAGATGACGGTCTTTGTCCGGAGTGCTGGGGGCGGACGCCCTTCATCACCGGGCTGGTCTGCGATCTCTGCGGCGTGCCTTTACCCGGGGACGACCCGACCGAGATCGTGCAGTGTGACGACTGCCTGCGCATTGCCCGTCCCTGGAGCCGAGGCCGCGCCGCACTTGCCTATCGCGACAATACCCGCCGGCTCGTTCTCGCCTTCAAGCGCGGTGACCGCACCGATATCGCCCGTGCGGCCGGCACATGGATGGGGATCGCGGCGCAGGATATCGCCCTGCCGGATCAGATCGTGGCCCCGACGCCACTCCATTGGCGCCGCCTCTTCCAGCGCCGCTACAATCAAGCCGCGTTGCTCAGCGCCGAGATGGCGCGCTACCTCGCGCTGGAGCATTGCCCGGACCTGCTGCTGCGCACCCGCAATACCGGCACCCAGGAGGGCAAGGGCCGCGATGCGCGTTTCGCCAACATGGTAGATTCCATCGCCGTGCATCCGCGCCGCCGGGCACTGATCGAGGGACGGCCTGTCTTGCTGGTCGATGACGTGCTGACCACTGGCGCCACGCTCGCGGCCTGTGCCGAGGCCAGCTATGCTGCGGGTGCAAGTGACGTGCGGGTCGTTGCACTGGCGCGGACAGTCAAGGACGGGTAAGGTCCGCGCCGGAATGTTCGGAATGCCGGTGATCATGCAACCTGTCGAAATCTATACAACGCCTTTCTGCGGCTTCTGCCATGCCGCCAAACGCCTGCTGACGCAGAAGGATGTGTCCTTCGCGGAGGTCGATGTCGCGCGCGAACCGCAGCGGCGTCAGGAGATGATGGACCGTGCGAATGGCGGTTACACCGTGCCGCAGATCTTCATCGGCGGCACCCATATCGGTGGCTGTGACGAGCTCTACGCGCTGGAACGCGCCGGAAAGCTCGACCCGATGCTGAACGCGGAGGGCTGAGCGACCGCCATGCGCGCCGGGCTGCTGCAACTCAATGTGTCGGATGACCCCGAAGCGAACCTGCCGCTAACGCTGTCCCTGCTGGACGAGGCGGTCGGAGAGGGGGCGGGCTTCGTTCTGACGCCGGAGGTGACCAATTGCCTGTCTGCCAGCCGGACCCGACAGCAGGAGGTGCTGCGTCCTGAGAGCGAGGACATAACGCTCGCCGGTCTGCGCGAGGCTGCGGCCAAACACGGCATCTGGCTGCTGATCGGGTCGCTGGCGCTGAAGACCGACGATCCGGACGGGCGCTTTGCCAACCGTTCCTTCCTGATCGACCCGGCGGGCGGGATCGTCGCGCGCTACGACAAGATCCACATGTTCGACGTGACGGTCTCCAAGGTCGAAACCTACCGCGAATCCGCTGGCTACCGGCCGGGCGAGGCGGCTGTGCTGGCCGAGACGCCCTTCGGCAAGATCGGCATGACGATCTGCTACGACATCCGCTTCCCGTATCTTTATCGCGGCCTGGCCGGCGCCGGCGCCGATATCCTGACCATCCCGGCGGCCTTCTCGCCTGTCACCGGAGCGGCCCATTGGGAACCGCTCCTGCGCGCCCGCGCGATCGAGAACGGCGCCTATGTGCTCGCACCCGCCCAATGCGGCCAGCATGCCAGCGCGCGGGGCAAGCAGCGCTCGACCTATGGCCACACAATGGCCGTCGCCCCCTGGGGCGAAGTTCTGGCGGATGCCGGTGAGACGCCCGGGGTCACGTTGATCAATCTCGACAAGGAGGCCATCGCCCGCGCGCGTGCCCGTGTCCCGTCCCTGAGCCATGATCGGCCCTATGGTGACCCGAGATGACGCAGCCAAATGACAGCCTCGCCGTCGCGCTCTTCTCCGAGATATTCACCATCGACCAACTGGCACATAATCGCCTGACTAAGGCGCTCCCCAAGGGGATGGAGCTGAGCCAGTTCTCGGTGCTGAACCATCTCGCCCGCGTCGGCGAGGAGCGCACCCCCGCGCAGCTTGCGCAGGCCTTCCACCTGACACGCGGCGCGATGAGCAACACGCTGTCCAAGCTCGAATGGGCCGGGCATATCCACGTCCGCCCAGATTGGGATGACGCGCGGCGCAAGTTCATCACCATCAGCCCTTCGGGGCGCGCCGCGCGCGAGGCGGCCATCGCGGCGGTCTCGCCGATCATCGCCGAGGTCGTGGCGGAGATCGGCCCCGAGCGGGTGCGCCAGGCGCTGCCGGTGCTGCGAGAGCTGCGCGAGAAGCTCGGCGCGAGTTGAGCCATGCGCTGCTTCATTGCCATCACGCTGCCCGAGGCCGCGCTTGACCAGCTTGAAGCGCTCGCCGCCCGCATCCCGGCTGGCCGCATTTCACCGCGCGAGAACATGCATCTGACCTTGGTTTTCCTGGACGAGATCGACCACGATCAGGCCGAGGAGCTGCATCTTGCGCTGTCCGAGATCCATCACCCGGCGTTGGATATCGACATCAAGGGTCTCGATCTTTTCAGCAGCCCGACCCCGGACCTGCTCTTCGCCGCCATCGATCCCAGCCCGGCATTGGTCCACCTGCAAGAGAAGGTCTCCACGGCGGCTCGCAATAGCGGCATCTCCCTGAAGCGCCGCCGCTTCCGCCCACATGTCACGCTCGCCCGATTCAACCGCGCGCCGACCGGGCCGGCAGCCGAGCGCCTCGCCGAGTTCCTTGGTGTCTACAGCCTTGAGATGACACTCTCATTTCATGCAGAGAGAGTCTCGCTGATCCAGTCGGAGCTTGGCAGGGGGCCGTCCCGCTACACCGAGTTGGCCGCCTATGACCTGATATCCGTCATCTGAACGCATCGCGTTCTGGCGCGGTTCGCCTTGCGCGAAATGGCTCAGGCCGGCCGCGTGCTCGCTGTCACGTAGTTCACCGAAAGGTCCTTCGACGAGAGCGACCAGCTCCACAAGACCGGGTTGAAGACGAAGCCCGTCGCATCTTCCGGCCGCAGACCGGCGCGGGAGATCAGGTCCTTCAGCTCGTCCGGGGTGATGAACTTGTTCCACTCATGGGTGCCCTTGGGCAGCCAGCGCATCACCCATTCCGCCCCGACAATGGCCATCGCGAAGCTCTTGGGGTTGCGGTTGATGGTCGAGCAGATCATCAGCCCGCCGGGTTTGAGAAGGTCATGACAGGCCGTCAGATAGGCCAGCGGGTCGGAGACATGCTCGACCACTTCCATGTTCAGCACCACGTCGAATCGCTCGCCTGCAGCCGCCATCTCTTCGGCGGTGATGCAGCGGTAGTCGATCTCCAGCCCGCTTTGCTCTGCATGGATCTGCGCCACGGGAATGTTCCGTTCCGCCGCATCCGCTCCGACAACCGTTGCGCCAAGCCGTGCCATCGGCTCCGAGAGCAGCCCGCCGCCGCAACCGATATCGAGCAGGCGCAGCCCTTCGAAAGGTTTCGGCGCGGTGAGGTCGCGGTCGAACTCGGCGGCAATCTGACGCGTGATGTAGTCGAGCCGGGTCGGGTTGAGCATGTGCAGCGGCTTGAACTTGCCCGTCGGGTCCCACCAATCGGCGGCCATCGCCTCGAATTTGGCAACCTCGGCCGGATCGACAGTGGTCTGGCTCGTGTTCATCATGCGGCTCCTTCAATCGGGGCGGTCGCTTCGGCGTGGCGCCGGGTTTCAGACCGCTATATAGCTCTCATATGGATCGGGTTGCAGGACAGAAAAGCGCACTGCACTATCTTTTCCCATCGATCGAGCCTTTCGACCGGTGTCTGCTGGATGTTGGCGACGGCCACAAGCTCTATGTGGAGCAATGCGGGCATCCCGACGGGATTCCGGTCGTGGTGCTGCACGGTGGGCCGGGTGGAGGCTGCTCGCCTGCTATGCGGCGCTATTTCGACCCCAATCACTATCGAATCGTCCTTTTCGACCAGCGCGGCTGCGGCATGTCGCGCCCCAATGCATCGGTCGAGGCCAACACGACGTGGCACCTTGTGCACGATATCGAGGCGATCCGGGAGCGGCTCGGCATCGACCGTTGGGTCGTCTTTGGTGGCTCCTGGGGGGCGACGCTGGCGCTGCTTTATGCGCAGACTCACCCGGATCGTGCGGCCTATCTCGTTCTGCGCGGCGTTTTCCTGATGATGCAACGCGAGCTCGACTGGTTCTATGGCGGCGGCGCTGGGCAATTTCATCCGGAGGAATGGCAACTCTTCTCTGGCATCATTCCCGAGGATGAAAGGGGCGACCTGATCGCCGCCTATGGCAAGCGGCTCTTCGGCAATGACATCTCCGAGCAGACCCATTTCGCCCGCGCCTGGTGTCGCTGGGAAAATGCGCTGGCGACGGTGCGCAGCGAAGGTGCGCATGGCGAGGCTCCGGGGCAATATGCCCGTGCTTTCGCAAGGCTGGAGAACCATTATTTCCGACACAAGGGCTGGCTGGAACGGGATGCGCAGATACTCGAGGACATGCCGTTGATTGCCCATATCTCCGGCACGGTCGTGCAGGGACGGTTCGACATGATCTGTCCGCCGCGCTCGGCCTGGGAGGTGACGGAGCGTTGGTCGCGCGGCGAATTGTGGATGGTCGGGATGGCGGGTCATGCGCTGAGCGAGGCGGGGATCTCGGAGCAGCTTGTGCGCGTGACGAACGCCATTGTGCGTCAGGCCACGAAACTCGGTCTGTAGAAAATACGGGCTTTCGGCCTATCCTGGTTGGAATGTCAGCAGGAGGAGGGCCAGCCATGAGCGAGCAGGACACGTCCATCGAGGAACGCGAGAACGGACCACTCATCGTCAAGGGGGGGGCCATGATCGCCCGAATGGATGGCGAAGCTGTCGAAACGAGACCCGTGATGGCGCTTTGCCGCTGCGGGGCGAGCGCCAACAAGCCCTTCTGCGACGGAACGCATGCGAAGATTGGTTTCGAGAGCCGGGGCGGAACGCCGGCCGGTCGGGATCGGGTCATCGCCTATGAGGGCGCAGAAGTAACCGTCCATTTCAACCCGCGCCTGTGCGCCCATGCCGCCGAGTGCGGCCGTCTGGCGGCACATATCTTCTCCGATCAGCAACGGCCCTGGATCCAGCCGGACAAGGGAAGCGTGGCGGAGGTCGAGGCGGTTGTGCGCGCCTGTCCCTCGGGCGCGTTGCAGATGTCGGCGCCCGGAGAGGAAGCGGGACAGCTCTTCGCGGACCGTGCCGGAATTTCCGTGCAAAAGGACGGTCCGTATTGGGTGCAGGGGATTGCCCCGCCGGTACCGATGGATGCGGAGGGCGGGAGTGCCGCGAAATTTGTGCTCTGTCGCTGCGGCCAATCCGGAAACAAGCCTTTCTGCGACGGTTCGCATCGGGACGCGGGCTGGCGCGACGACGCCGAAGAAAGCTAGAAAGGCGCGACGGAAAGCGCGCCCTGCTGCGTTTGACGTCTTGAAGTGACGTCAAACCGGGAGCGGCCATGCGCAACGCCCTGCGATTTTTTCTCAAGGAACAGCCTGTGGCCTTCGGCATCTTTGCCGCGGCACTCCTCGTGATGCTGTTCTTCGGAGGCAAATTCCTGCTGCATTTGGGCGATTTTCACGGCCGTGTCCCGCGTGAGCAGGCGCTGGAGGCGTGGATGCGTCCGCGCTACGTGTCCATGTCCTATCATCTGCCGCCGAAGGTCCTGCGCGAGGAAATCCTGAAGATCGGCCCGCCGCCCAAGGATCGAGAGCGTGAGCCGATCACCATGGAGGAGATCGCGGCGCAAAAGGGCGTCACGCTTGAAGAACTGACCGGGATCGTCCGTGCCGGCGCCGAAGCCTTCCATGAAGAGCGCCGGAAATGATCGACACGCTGCTCGCACTTGTGCCCCTCTACGGGCTGTTCCTGATTGCAGGCGTCGTGTCGGCGTCCTGTCTCGCCATCCCGTTGCCGTCGTCGATGCTCGTCATGGCCTCGGGAGGGTTCGCCGCAGCCGGGGATCTCGTGCTGTGGCAGGTCATCGCGGTTGCGTTTCTCGGTTTTGTCCTCGGCGACCAGACGGCCTTCGGCATTGCCCGCCTGGGCGGACCGAAACTCATGGACCGCCTCAAGGCCAGCCCCTCCCGCGCCGGGCTTATCGCCCGCGCCGAGGCGCTGGTCGACCAGTGGGGCGCGGCGGCGGTGATCGGCGCGCGGACTGTCGTCTCTCCAATGGGGCCCTGGACGTCCTATATCGGTGGTGCAGCAGGGTTGCGCTGGATGACCTTCACCGCCGCAGCTGTCTTGGGCGCGGCTGTCTGGTCCACGGGATACGCGCTTCTGGGCTACTTTTTTGCCGACCAGATTTCGGTCATCGCTTCCTTGATCGTCAATGGCGCGGGCGTGATCCTTGCCGCAGCGGTTGCCTTGGGCGCTGGCTGGTGGCTCTGGCGGAACTGGACGGCCTATCGCAAGCAGGCGAGCGGGGCCTAGTGTTCCTCACCGGACAAGAGAGACGCGATTGAGGCAGGGCATCGGGTGGGGGTCCAATATCCCTGTGCGAAACCATCAGTTGGTGGTCAGGAACCCCTGGAAACTTTGTATTTCGATGTGACCAAACCAGAGGCGAATGACTTCGAGTCCAGGAGTTGCAGGTCAATATCCGCGTTCAGCGGCCCGAACATTCGTTTGCCTTCCCCGATAAGGATTGGGACAATCGTCACGATCATATCTGCGATGAGACCCTCACGAATGAAGCTCTGGATTATTTTTCCGCCGTCGATGTAGGCACGTTCCCAACCTTGTTCCGACAGGGACGCCATGAGGCGTTGAGGTGCTTGATCGCTAATGCTGACCTTATCGCGCAAATCCGCGGGAATATCTTTTGGTTTCAGGGTTTTGCTCAATACCACAACGGGCTTCTCGTAAGGCCAGGCATCAAATGTCAACATGGTCCGAAACGAACCACTCCCCATCACAAGCCCATCAACGGACTCCATGAACGCTTCATAGCCGTGATCTTCACCGTCGGTCTTTTGCTTCATCAGCCAATCAAGGCCGAAGTCGTCTCTCGCAACAAATCCATCGAGGCTCATCGCCATGAATATGTGACCTGTCGTCATTTCAGCTTCTCCGATATGCGTCTGACATGAAAGCCTTTTCACTGCTGATGGGCGCAATCGGTTGAAGCGTCTAACGGCAAACCGGTCTCGGGTCGCAGCTCTCTGAATCGCCCTCCCGGAAACCAAGCGCGCATCAAGGGTCGGCAGGAAATCCTTTGTTAGGCGAGAGGAGCCTAGCTGTCCTCATCCTCACCTTCGAGGCGGAAGATGTCGCAGGCGTATTTCGCCGTGATCCCATGGACGAAGGCCGAGATCAGAACCGCCATGATCGCCGTGACGAGAAGCGGGTTCCCCTTGTCGAGCTTTTCGAAGTCCATGATCACGAAAACCGCAAATAGGGCGGTGGCCAGCCCGCGCGGGCCAAACCAGCCATAGAAGAGCCGTTCGTTCGGGCGGCAATCGGTGCCGATCAGCGAGATCCAGATCGCAACCGGCCGTACGACGAGGAGCGAGAGTGCGATCAGCAGAAGGCCGGTCACCGAGGCATGTTCGATGGCCACCGGGGCGAACAGCGCACCGATGAAGAAGAAGCTCAGGATCGCGAAGAACTGCCCGTCTCCCTCGATGAATTCTCGCGCCTGGCTCACCGTGCCCTTCGCGGTATTGGCATAGGCCATGCCGGAGACGAAGACGGCGACGAAGGAATTGCCGCCCACATGTTCTGCAGCGAAGAAGATCAGCGCGATCAACGCCAGCGTTGCCACCTTCCCCAGCCCGTGATCGATCAGACCGCGATCTTCGGCGGCATTGCGCGCCAGCCCCGCCAGCGCTCCGACCACCAGCCCGAGCAGTGCGCCGAGACCAATCTGGGCCGCCAGAAGCCTGAGGAAAGACCCGCTGCCGAGATCCGGATCGCCTTCCGCCACCGCCATGCCAGCGAAGAAGAGCACAAATGGCAGGGCAAGCCCGTCATTGAGCCCGCTTTCGGCGTTGAGCGTGTTTCGGATCGTCTTCGGGATTCGTTCATTGGATTGGATGGACTGGCCGAGCGCGGCATCGGTCGGGGCCAGCAGCGCGGCGAGCAGGCAGGTCTCCCAGAACGGCCAGCCGGGCAGCAGGGCGAAATTGATCAGCGCGCCCAGGAGGATCGCGACAGGCAGGCCGATCAACAGCATCCGCGCGGCCCGTGCGCCGAGCCGGTCCAGCGCATCGCGGTCGAGCATGGTGGCATCGGCAAAGAGCAACAGCGCCAAGGTGACTTCCGCCATATCGTGAAAGACCGAGGCCGAGTCGTGGCTCAATTCCAGCCCGGTCGAGCCGATCAGGACGCCAACGCTGAGAAAAACCATCGGCATGGTGATGCCACGACGCCCAATTCCGGCGGAGAGCAGGCAATAGACCAGGATTGCTGCGCTGATGAGGACGGGATAGGCATGCATCCGGTTTCTCCCTTGCTGACCCGCAGCTTAGGGGCGAGCCGGGCCTCGCACCACCCACCATTGCGGGAATATGCGGAAACGGGGCCTTGCCATGCGGCATCCGAGCACGTATATGCCCTCTCAACAGCGGCGCTGTCGGGGTTACTCCGAAAGTTCCACCGGGAAACATCGACGGGCCGCGCGCCCGTTTTTTTGTTCTGGACCGGAAATGACCGACCTTATCGCCAAGACCAATATCGACCAGAGATTGTTCGAAATTCTCTCCCCCGTCATCGAGGGGATGGGGTTCGAATTGGTTCGAATCCGGCTGATGTCCGGCAATACGCCGATCCTTCAGATCATGGCGGAGAAGCCGGAAGGCGGCATAGAGGTTGATGATTGCGCCGGGATCTCCACCGCTGTTTCGGCGGTGATGGATGTCGAGGATCCGATCGAGGACAATTATACGCTGGAGGTCTCCTCGCCCGGTATCGACCGGCCGCTGACCCGGCTGAAGGATTTCGAGACCTGGGCCGGCTATGTCGCCAAGCTGGAAACCGAAGAGCTGATCGACGGTCGCCGCCGCTTCAAGGGCGCGCTCAAGGGGGTCGAGGGTGACGAGGTTCTGGTCGAGATTGACCATGAAGGCGGTCCGGTGACCATCGGGCTCAAATTCGACTGGCTCTCTGATGCCAAGCTGGTGCTGACAGACGAGCTGATCCGCGAGATGCTCAGCCAACGCAAGCATGCGGGCCAGATTGACGAAGCCCAGTTCGACGAAGTTCAGACATTCATGGCGTCCGAGGACGACGCCGCCGCGAATACGTAAGAGGAAGAGCAAGAGATGGCCATCACATCCGCCAACCAGCTGGAATTGCTGCAGACCGCCGAAGCAGTCGCGCGCGAGAAGATGATTGACCCCGAGCTGGTCATTGAAGCGATGGAAGAAAGTCTCGCCCGCGCCGCGAAGTCGCGCTACGGCTCGGAGATGGATATCCGCGTTGCCATCGACCGCAAGACCGGCCGCGCGAGTTTCACGCGCATCCGCACCGTGGTCGAGGACGAGCTGCTTGAGAATTACCAGGCCGAGCTGACCGTTGATCAGGCCAAGCAATACATGGCCGATCCGCAGATCGGTGACGAGCTGCGCGACGAGGTGCCGCCGGTCGAGATGGGACGGATCGCCGCCCAGAGCGCCAAGCAGGTCATCCTGCAAAAGGTGCGCGAAGCCGAGCGCGACCGCCAGTTCGAGGAGTTCAAGGACCGCGCCAACACCATCATCAACGGTGTCGTCAAGCGCGAGGAATATGGCAACGTCATCGTCGATATCGGCCGTGGCGAGGGCATCCTGCGCCGCAACGAGAAGATCGGCCGCGAGAGCTATCGCAATGGCGACCGCATCCGCTGCTTTATCAAGGATGTACGTCGTGAGGCCCGTGGCCCGCAGATCTTCCTGAGCCGCACCTCGCCGGAATTCATGTCCGAGCTGTTCAAGATGGAAGTGCCGGAGATCTATGACGGCATCATCGAGATCAAGGCTGTTGCCCGTGATCCCGGTTCGCGCGCCAAGATCGCCGTGATCTCCTATGATGGATCGATCGATCCGGTCGGTGCCTGTGTCGGTATGCGCGGCAGCCGGGTTCAGGCCGTGGTCAACGAGCTTCAGGGCGAGAAGATCGACATCATCCCCTGGAACGAGGATATGCCGACCTTCCTGGTGAACGCGCTTCAGCCGGCCGAGGTCTCCAAGGTCGTTCTCGACGAGGAAGCCGAGCGGATCGAAGTTGTCGTTCCCGATGAGCAGCTGTCGCTGGCCATCGGACGGCGCGGCCAGAACGTGCGGCTCGCCAGCCAGCTCACCGGCCTCGATATCGACATCATGACCGAGGAAGACGAATCCGCCCGTCGCCAGAAGGAGTTCGAGGAGCGCACCCGTCTCTTCATGGACACGCTGGATCTCGACGAGTTCTTCGCCCAGTTGCTGGTCTCCGAGGGCTTCTCCAACCTGGAGGAGGTCGCCTATGTCGAACTTGATGAACTTCTGGTCATCGAGGGCGTCGACGAGGATAATGCCAACGAGCTTCAGGCCCGCGCCCGCGATCATATCGATGCGGCGAACCGCAAGGCGCTGGAGCGCGCGGTCGAGATGGGTGTCGAGCAGAGCCTGATCGATTTCGAGGGGCTGACCCCGCAGATGATCGAGGCGCTGGCCGAAGATGGCGTCAAGACGCTGGAAGATTTCGCCACCTGCGCCGACTGGGAGCTGGCCGGTGGCTGGACCACGGTCGATGGCGAGCGGGTCAAGGATGACGGCGTTCTGGAGAAGTTCGATGTCGCCCTTGCCGAGGCGCAGGACATGGTCATGACCGCGCGGATCCAGCTCGGCTGGGTCGACCCTGCGGATCTTGCCTCCGAGGAAGACGAAGAGGTTGAGGCCGAGGACGTGCAGACAGAGGAGGCTGGCGCCTGATTGCTGGCGCCGGTGGGTGTCGGACCATGGGTCGCGGTGGCATGAAGAAAGACCGGGAGGCGGCGGCCGAGCGCAAATGCGCTGCCACCGGCGAAACCCGGTCAAAGGCGGAGATGGTCCGTTTCGTGGTCGGGCCGGATGGCGGTATTGTACCGGATTTTGCCGGCAAACTGCCGGGCCGCGGCATTTGGGTCACGGCCACGCGAGACGCGTTGGCGCTGGCGGTTAAGAAGAAAGCCTTCGCGCGGGGAGCGAAGCGGCAGGTTGCGGTCCCCGACGGGCTGGTGGACGCCATCGAGGCGGGGCTGGCACGGCGTCTGACCGATATGCTGTCGCTGGCGCGCAAGGCAGGGTTGGCGATCGCGGGCTACGAGAAGGTTCGCGGGCTGATCCAGGCGGGTGACGCCACCGTTCTCCTGCAGGCCAGCGATGGCTCGGAGCGCGGAAAGAGCAAATTGCGCCTCTCCGAAGAGGAAGGTGCCAGTTTCGACTGTCTGACAGCCCATGAAATGGGTTTGTCCTTTGGTCGAGACCATGTAATACACGCGGCGCTGTGTGCCGGAGGACTCACGACTCGTGTCGTGGAGGAAGCCACACGGCTTTCCGGCCTGCGTGGCAATATCGGGGCAACCGGCCCCGGAAAGGACGATGGTATCGCATGAGCGAGAATGACGGCAAAAAGACCCTGGGCCTCAAGAGCGGAGCACGCTCCGGTTCAGTGAAGCAGAGTTTCAGCCACGGGCGGACGAAGAACGTCGTGGTAGAGACGAAGCGCAAGCGGGTCGTCGTGCCGAAACCGGGCGCCGGCAAGTCCGGCGGTGGCGGTGGACAGGCGGGCGGGGATCCCTCGCGCCGTCCGGCCGGCATTTCCGACGCCGAGATGGACCGTCGGCTGAAGGCTTTGCAGGCGGCGAAAGCCCGCGAGTCCGAAGAGGCGGAGCAGCGCGTCCAGGACGAGAAGCGCCGTGAGGAAGAGCGTCAGCGCCGCCGCGAGGATATGGAAGCCAAAGAGCGCGAAGAACGTGCGCGCGAAGAGGCTCTGAAGGCGAAGGCCGAGGAAGAAGAGCGCAAGAAGCGCGAGGCGGCCGAGGCCGTGAAGCGCGAGCGCGAAGAGCGTGAGGCGGCCCGCAAGGCAGTCCTGTCCACGCCGTCGCGTTCGGCTCGCAAGCCCGAGCCCGCCACTGCCAAGAAAAAGGAATCGGAGAGTGAAGCTCCGGCCCGGGAAGCCGCCCCCGCGCGGGAAGCGACGTCCCAGCCCAAGACATTCACCAAGCCCGATGCCACGCCCCGCAAGGGTGGCCGCAATGATCGCGACCGCGACAGCCGCGGCAAGGGTGCGCGCGACGACGCCCGTCGTACAGGCAAGCTGACGCTGAACCAGGCAATGGCTGGCGGCGGCGGTCGGCAGCGATCGATGGCGGCGATGAAGCGCAAGCAGGAGCGTGCGCGGCAGAAGGCCATGGGCGGTGCCGAGATTCGCGAAAAGGTTGTGCGTGACGTGCAGGTCCCCGAGACGATCGTCGTTTCGGAACTGGCCAACCGCATGGCCGAGCGCGTCGCGGATGTCGTGAAGGCGCTGATGCAGAACGGCATGATGATGACGCAGAACCAGGCGATCGACGCCGATACTGCCGAGCTCATCATCGAGGAATTCGGTCACAAGATTGTCCGTGTCTCCGATGCTGACGTCGAAGACGTGATCGACGCCGTCGAGGACAAGGACGAGGATCTGGTGTCCCGTCCGCCGGTCGTGACCGTGATGGGCCATGTCGACCACGGCAAGACCTCGCTGCTCGACGCGATCCGCCACGCCAAGGTTGTCTCGGGCGAGGCCGGGGGCATCACCCAGCATATCGGCGCCTACCAGGTGACCACGGATAGCGGCCAGCTGCTGTCCTTCCTGGATACGCCGGGCCACGCTGCCTTCACCTCCATGCGAGCCCGTGGTGCGCAGGTGACGGATATCGTCATCCTCGTGGTTGCCGCCGATGACGCGGTGATGCCGCAGACCATCGAGGCCATCAACCACGCCAAGGCGGCTCAAGTGCCGATGATCGTGGCGATCAACAAGGTCGACAAGCCCGATGCCGATCCGAACAAGGTGCGGACCGCACTGCTGCAGCACGAGGTGATCGTGGAGCAGATGTCCGGTGACGTGCAGGATGTCGAGGTCTCGGCCATCACCGGTCAGGGTCTGGACGAATTGCTCGAAGCCATCGCGCTGCAATCCGAGATCCTCGAGCTCAAGGCCAACCCGACACGCGCCGCCGCTGGCGCCGTGATCGAAGCCCAGCTCGACGTGGGCCGTGGCCCGGTTGCGACGGTTCTGGTTCAGAACGGCACGCTCAAGCAGGGCGACATCTTCGTCGTCGGCGAGCAGTGGGGTAAGGTCCGGGCGCTGGTCGATGACAAGGGCAACCGCGTCAAGGAAGCCGGCCCGTCGGTCCCTGTCGAGGTGCTCGGCCTGAACGGTACGCCCGAAGCGGGCGACGTGCTGAACGTGGTCGAGACCGAGGCCCAGGCCCGCGAGATCGCCGAATATCGGGAGCAGGCCGCCAAGGACAAGCGTGCTGCCGCCGGTGCCGCCACGACCCTCGACCAGCTCATGGCCAAGGCCAAGGCGGACGAAAACGTCAGCGAGCTGCCAATTCTTGTCAAGGCCGACGTTCAGGGCTCTGCCGAGGCCATCGCCCAGGCGATGGAGAAGATCGGCAATGACGAGGTGCGTGTGCGCCTGCTGCACTCTGCGGTTGGTGCCATCACGGAGAGCGATATCGGTCTGGCCGAAGCCTCCGGCGCGCCGGTCATCGGCTTCAACGTTCGTGCCAATGCGCCCGCACGCGCCGCGGCGAACCAGAAAGGCGTGGAGATCCGTTACTATTCGGTGATCTACGACCTCGTGGACGACGTGAAGAAAGCCGCCTCCGGTCTGCTTTCGGCCGAGGTTCGCGAGAACTTCATCGGCTATGCCGAGATCAAGGAAGTCTTCAAGGTTTCCAATGTCGGCAAGGTCGCCGGCTGTCTGGTCACCGAAGGCGTCGCCCGCCGGTCCGCCGGTGTGCGCCTGCTGCGCGACAACGTGGTGATCCACGAAGGCACGCTGAAGACGCTCAAGCGCTTCAAGGACGAGGTTGCCGAGGTGCAGTCCGGTCAGGAATGCGGCATGGCCTTCGAGAATTACGACGATATTCGCGCTGGCGATGTCATCGAGATCTTCGAACGCGAGGAAGTCGAGCGCAATCTCGACTGATCGGCGCGCCGATTATGACACTGGAATAGAGGCCGCGATCTTCGGGATCGCGGCCTCCTTTCGTTTCTGCAATCCTCTATATCCACGCACAGGTGCGATCGGCTGCCCGGCCGGACCTGTATCAGCACAAGGAGTATGGATTGGGATCCTGCCGGCGCCAACAAGCAGGTCTTCAGCCACTGTCAAACGGTCAGGCTGGGAGGCGCGACGCCGCCTGACGCGCGCTGATAGGGGCCCGTCTCCGTGCTTCCCTCTCAGAGCAGGAAGTCGCTCGTATCGAGATTTGTCAGGCCGCGCACCAGAATAGAACTGTCATAGGTCGCGTCATCCGCGAGGAAGATCAACACGAGGCTGTGCCCCTCGGCCGTTACGGAGATGTCGAGATCTGGCGCCTCGCCGCCATTCTCCGCTGTGATGCCGGTAAGGTCGATCAGGTCTTCACCGCGGGTGAAATCGGTGATCACGTCGCGGCTCGCGCTGTCGAGCCCGCTCTCCGCAATCGTGTTGAAGACGAAATGATCGTCCCCCGCTCCGCCAGCCATGCTGTCCGCGCCATTGCCGCCGAAAAGCCGGTCGTTGCCACCGCTCCCGTCAAGCAGGTCCGCGCCGTCGCCGCCCCAGAGCGTGTTGGCGTTGTCGTCCCCTTTAATAGTGTCGTCATGGCTCGAGCCGACGACCTGTTCGACCGAGACGTAGCTGTCACCGCCCGCCTCGCCAGTGTTCCGGTTTGTATCGGAGAGATCTACCACAACCGAGCTTGTCGCCTGATTGTAGAGTGCCCGGTCAACGCCGTCGCCGCCATCCAGACGGTCGCCGCCGAGCCCGCCGCGCAGCTTGTCATTGCCGTCGCCGCCATAGAGCGCATCCGCACCATCGCGCCCGTCGAGCAGGTCGCCGAAATTCCCGCCCCAGAGGCTGTTGTCGCCGATGTCGCCGGCGATCTGATCGGCATGGTTTGTCCCGACCACTTGTTCCACCGAAGAATAGCGGTCGCCTTCCGCCTCGCCGGTGTTCAGGGAGCTGTCGGCAAGATCGACCCGGAGGCCGCTTGTCGCCTGGTTGTAGAGAACCCGGTCGACGCCGTCGCCGCCGTTCAGCAGGTCGCCGCCGAGCCCGCCGCGCAGCTTGTCGTTGCCGTCACCGCCATAGAGCGTGTCATTGCCATCGCCCCCGTCGATCAGGTCGATGCCGAGCCCGCCCCAGAGGCTGTTGGCGGCGTCATCGCCGAAGATCTGGTCGTCATGGTTCGAACCGACGACTTGTTCGACAGAGACAAAGCTGTCGCCGGATGCCTCGCCGGTGTTGCGGCTGGAATCGGCGAGATAGACCTTGAGGCCGCTTGCCGCCGAGTTGTAGAGCGCCCGGTCGATGCCGTCGCCGCCGTTCAACAAATCGCCGCCAAGTCCGCCACGGAGCTTGTCGTCACCATCGCCGCCATAGAGCACATCCGCGCCATCGCGCCCATCGAGCAGGTCGCCCAAATTGCCGCCCCAAAGGCTGTTGTCGTTGTCATCGCCCCAGAGTTCGTCGGCATGGTTTGTCCCGACCACTTGTTCCACCGATGTATAGCGGTCGCCTGCAGCCTCACCGGTGTTCAGGGAGCTGTCACCGAGATCCACCCGGAGGCCGCTTGTCGCCTGATTGTAGAGCGCCCGGTCGATACCGTCGCCGCCGTTCAACATGTCGCCGCCGAGCCCGCCGCGGAGCTTGTCGTTGCCGTCGCCGCCATAGAGCGTGTCATTGCCATCGCCCCCGTCGAGCAGGTCGATGCCGAGCCCGCCCCAGAGGCTGTTGGCGGCGTCATTGCCGATGATCTGGTCGTCATGGTCAGAGCCGACGACCTGCTCGACCGAGACAAAGCTGTCACCGGCGGCCTCGCCGGTGTTGCGGCTGGTATCGGCGAGATAGATGTTGAGGCCACTGGCCGCCGAGTTGTAGAGCGCCCGGTCGATGCCGTCGCCGCCGTTCAACATGTCCCCGCCAAGTCCGCCACGGAGCTTGTCGTTGCCGTCACCGCCATAGAGCGTGTCATTGCCCTCGCCCCCGTCGAGCAGGTCGATACCGAGGCCGCCCCAGAGGCTGTTGTCGGTGCTGTCACCGAAGATCTGGTCGTCATGGTCCGAGCCAACGACCTGTTCGACCGAAACAAAACTGTCCCCGGCGGCTTCGCCAGTGTTCCGGCGCGCGTCACCTAGATCGACAAGGAGGCCGCTTGTCGCTTGGTTGTAGAGCGCCCGGTCGATGCCGTCGCCGCCATCGAGACGGTCGCTTCCAAGCCCACCGCAGAGTTTGTCGTCGCCGGCCTGACCGAAAAGGCTGTCATCGCCTCGTCCTGCGTCCAGAAGATTATCGAAGGCATCCCCCGCGATGGTGTCGTCGAATCCCGTTCCAATCACGGTTTCGATGGAGGTGAACGTGTCGCCCTCGGCGAGCCAATCATGCGTGAGCGACTGGTCAAGAGAAACCGTGATACCGCGGCTCGCCGAGGAATAGTCTATGCTGTCGCTTCCGGTGCCGCCGTCATGCGCATCCGTACCGGACCCGCCGAGGAAACGGTCGTTCCCATCTCCCCCCAGCAGGGTATCGTCGCCGATGCCGCCATCCAGAAGGTCGTCGCCCCCCTGGCCTGAAAGGTGATCGTCTCCGCGTTCTCCAAAAAGGCTGTTCTTCGCTATGTCGCCCTGCAACCGATCCGCAAAATCCGTGCCGATGAGATTCTCGATATCGGTCAGGCTGTCACCGCTCGCGTAACCGCCTGCTGCCACGTCATCGAGCAGGTCGACATCCACAGCGGCATTGGACCCCCGGTAGTCTACGAAATCCGACCCCGTGCCGCCATCGATGGTCTCCGCGAGCAGGCTGGCAATGATGAAATCATCGCCCGCGCCGGCATTGATCCGATCTGCTGTCCCCAGACCGTCCAGCAGATCGTCCTCCGTGCCTCCGTTGACGATCCCGTTCCGGGTGTCGATCGTGGTTCCTATCGCGGCCTCGATTTCGGCTGCAGACCTGAGACCGGAAATATCCGCGGTCAACCCGTTGAACAGGACCTGTTCAACCATCTGGCTGCCGGATTGGAAATGCGCGTCCACCAGGACCGACGAGAAGCGGTTGCCGAAGCCATCTACCGAATAGAAGATCAGGTCGTTCCCGGAGAGGACAACCTCGATCTGGCCCTTGCTTTGCACGAAGCCCGTCAGGTCGAGCGTATCGGTCCCGCCGTCTCGATCGCGGATGATCACGTCCTCTGGCCTGTAGGACAGCGCTTCGTCGCGCTTGACGATGTAGATGTCGTCGCCGGCGCCGCCGATCAGCGTGTCGATCCCGGTCTGGCCCGTGGAAAGCGTGTCATTGCCGCCAAGCGCATCAAAAGTGACATTCTCGTTCGAAGCCTGGAAGACCTCATCCGCGTCGGTCCCGACCTCGCTCACATTCGATCGGACCGGGACATTGGAGGTGACCCCGAGTGCGGCCAGAATTCCCTCGGCCGTATAGGCAAGGGAGATGTTGTATTCGGTCGAGCCGAAGACCACCGTCTCGATCTTGTGGTTGCCGTTGAAATGCTCGTCCAGTTCGATCGCGGTGATCCGGTTGCCATAGGCATCGGTCGCAAACAGGAACAGATCGTCCCCGGACCTCTCCGCGTCCAGAAGACCGATTTCGCGGACAAAGCCTGTCAGGTCGAGCCTGTCATTCGAGCCGGATTCGTCCCGTATGAAGACATCCTCATGGCGGTACTCCAGCCGCGGATCGCGTTGGATCACATAGGTGTCGTTGCCGGAGTAACCGAAGAGATGGTCAAAACCGGAGCCGCCGGTGCCGAGCAGATCATCTCCGGCGAGCGCATGGAGGTTGTCACTGCCATCCCCGCCACGCAGGATATCCGCACCCAGACTCGCGCGGCCCAAGACCAGAGCCAC